>NZ_JBKBWN010000005.1:0-363868 GCF_046314235.1 Anaerobacillus sp. | reverse complement strand
TCTGAACCTGATCCAAGTTGGGACAGGGTTAGGCTCAGAAGAAAGAAAGTAGTCTAAACCTGATCCAAGTTGGGACAGTGTAAAGTTTAGATGAAGGAAAGTAGTCCGAACTTAAGCTAAGTTGGGACAGAATAAGGCCAAGAAGAAGGAAAGAAGTCCGAACTTAAGCTAGGTTCGGACAGAATAAGGCCAAGAAGAAGGAAAGTAGTCTGAACCTGAGCTAGGTTCGGACAGATAAAGGCTCAGAAGAAAGAAGGTAGTCTGAACCTGAGCTAAGTTGGGACAGGGTTAGGCTCAGAAGAAAGAAAGTAGTCTAAACCTAAGCCAAGTATGGGCGGGACTGGGACAAGGTACCTGTCCCTATGTCCCTACGTGAAGATAATCCCGTTTTTTGAAATGACAATATCCCACATTTTGTTGTTCAATTCCTGGTTACTTGCTTTAGGAAATAATTTTCTTAAATACTTTTTAAAGACTGTACTTTCAATAAGGTACTGATTTAGTGATTCGTACCATTCTTGAGGGTGAATTTCATGATACGCCATGTGACTTAAAATTCGCTTTGTTGGTTTTTGAGCATAGGCTGCAACGCAGACCATCCACCAGTCCCAAGCTGGTTGCCCCATGCAAAGGCCATCGTCTTCATAAATGTCGATTAACCGCCTATCAAAAAAGAAATAGTCGACGCCATTACAAACAGTTCCGTTTGATTGGTTAATGTCTTGGACATCAACCCTATGTCCGTAAACTAGACTGCCTATTGCTTCATTGTATATAGAATTTATTATATTTTTTTTTACGCCCTTTAGGTGAATATCAGAATTGATGATCCCGCAAATTTTGCTTTTGGTGCTTTTTAAATAATTCATAAAATCGTAGATATAAATATAAGGTTTTCCAAATTTTTCTTGAGCACTTCGTTTAACAACATGGAATTCAATATTTGGGAAGCTAGGTTTGAGTAGTTTTGCTTCTTCTTCTGTATTTAATGAAACAATTTTAAAACCAGCGTTTAGCCAAGTGGCCATCGCCATTTTTTGCATCTTGATCCTTTTAGGAGCAAGAGAGGTGGCAACGACTATTTTTTTTCGATTGGGTACTTCATCAGGAACGGTTATATATTTTATCTGGTTACGATTATCTGTTTCTTTTAGCTCAAATTCAATCCCTTCTTTAGAGATTACAATATCCCACATAATTCCGTTTAGTTCCTGATTAGATAACTTAGGATGCAATTTTCTTAAATATTTTTTAAAAACAGTACTTTCAATTAGATACTGGTTTAGTGATTCATACCATTCTTGTGGATGAATTTCATGATAGGCAATGTGATTTAATACTCGTTTTGTTCGTTTTTTCGCATAGGCTGCAACACATACCATCCACCAGTCCCAAGCTGGTTGCCCCATGCAAAGGCCGTCGTCTTCGTAAATATCAATTAAATTGTTATCGAAAAAGAAAAAATCAACACCGTTACAGACTGTTCCATTTGACTGGCTAATGTCATAGACATCAACTCTATGTCCGTAAACAAGACTATCTAATGCCTCATCATAAAGACGATCGATAAAATTATTCTTTACTCCTCGTAAATGAATGTCAGAATTGACGATGCCACATACTTTATATGTTGTTTTTTTCAAATACCTCATAAAATCGTATATATAGATATAGGGTCTTCCATATTTTTCGATTGCGCTTCGCTCAACAACATGGAACTCTATCCCTGGGAAGTTTGGTTTGAGTAATTCTGCTTCATCCCTAGTATTTAATGAAACTACTTTAAATCCCGCTGCTAACCAGGTATCCATGGCCGATTTTTGTATTTCTAGCCGTTTAGGTGCAAGCGATGTTGCAACCACTATTTTTTTGTGGTTTGCGTAGGGTTTATGATCCCCATAATCGATATTCATACTAAAATGCCTCCTAAAGTCTTAGTAGATAATTAGTTTTATTCGTTCAAGTGTACCTGTCATATCCGTTTTTCTTTGCGAGTTCAACTAGTTTCTTCACATCTTGGGCCCGATCTTTCGGACAAACGACAATCAAATCATCAATATGAATAATAATCATATCGCTAAGGCCAATTGTTGTTACTAAATTTTCATTTTCCTCGTTGTAAATAATGGAATTGTGGGTATCAATACCAAGGTGATTGCCAGAGATGGAGTTATCATTTTCATCTTGATTTATAACTATTGATAACGCATCTAAGCTTCCGATATCGTACCAATTGAAAGTCCCCTTTATTGCCAAAAGACTTTTGGTCTTTTCGAGGACGCCATAGTCAAAGGAAAGATCAACTAGTTCACTAAAGGATTTCTCAAGAAGGAAATTGAATTCAGGCTTATTTTGGTGCTTTAGAACTTCGGATAATTTCTTGAAATGTTCCGGAATAAACTGTTGTATTCCATTAATCAATGATTGTAGATGACCGACAACGATTCCGCTGTTCCATAAATATTTATTGGACATTAGATACTTTTTCGCAGTTTCTAGATCCGGCTTTTCTTTAAATTGAATAACGTTTGAGATAGTTTGAGTGTCAGAAGTATTTTCGGAGTTTAGATGGACATAGCCGTAGCCTGTGGAAGGAAATGTTGGCTTAACACCTATAATTACTAATTTTTTACTATTATTAGCAGCATCATAGGCCTGCCTAATGGCAGCAAGGTAATCCTCCTTTTCTCTAACATAACTATCTACTGGAATAAAGCAAACTAGACCTTTTCCAACCAATTTTTCTAAGTGCAATGTTGCATATGAAATACATGCTGCTGTATTTTTTCTTATTGGCTCTAGAATAATATTAGCCTCAGGGATGAGATTTTTAACTGTTTCTTGTGTAAGGTTGTGATAATCCTTGTTTGTGATAACAAAGCAGTTTTCGGCAGGTACTACTTCCTGAATACGTTCAAGCGTTTGAATGAGCAATGGCTTGTTACCATTGATATGAATGAATTGCTTAGGTTTGCTTTCCCTTGATAGAGGCCAAAGCCTCGCGCCGACACCACCTGCCATAATAACCGCATATTTTTCTTCCAAAAAAATCACGCTCCATTTATGATTTAGGTCGACAAAGTCTTAAATAAATATCTATTGTTTTTGAATGTTTGTGTAATAGTCATACGTTAATTTAAGTCCTTCTTCTAAACTAACTTTCGCTTTCCAACCTAATTTTTCTATTTTAGATATATCTAGTAGTTTCTTTGGTGTCCCATCTGGTTTTGACTTATCAAAGACAATTTCTCCCTTGTAATCGATCATTGTCTTGATTAATTGGGCTAGGCTTAAAATACTTATATCTTTTCCTGTGCCAATGTTTACATGTTCATTATCTTCATAGACTTCCATCAGATAGACGCAAGCATCTGCCAAATCATCTACATACAAAAATTCTCTGTAAGGAGTACCAGTGCCCCACAATTCCACGGTTGGTTTGTCTAATTTCTTTGCTTTGTCAATTTTAGTAATTAATGCCGGAATGACGTGGGAATGATTTTCATCGAATCTGTCATTAGGCCCGTAGAGGTTTGTTGGCATGACACTAATAAATTTAGTTTTGTATTGACTATTAAAATATTGACACATTTTTAGTCCGGAAATTTTTGCAAGTGCGTAAGCCTCATTTGTTGGTTCTAATGGTCCAGTCAATAGGTATTCTTCTTTAATTGGTTGTGGACAAAGCTTAGGGTATATACAAGAACTGCCTAGAAAAAGGAGCTTTTGTACGTTGTGGTCAAACGAGCTTTTGATTACATTACATTGGATGAGTAAATTTTCCATAATATAGTCAGCTGGATAAGTATTGTTAGATCCTATCCCGCCAACCTTAGCTGCAGCTAAAAATACATAGTTAATTTTTTCTTCTTTAAAAAACATCTCTACAGCCACTTGATTGGTTAAATCGAGCTCTTTACGAGTTTTACAAATAATATTGTTAAAACCTTTATTTTGAAGGTTTCTAACTATGCTAGAACCGACAAGGCCATTGTGTCCTGCTACATATATTCGGCTATTCTTATCCATTTATAACAACACCTCGTAATTGTTGATTAACCATTTTGATCACCCTTAACCATCATTTCGACAAGCTGTTCAAAGGAAACTTTTTGGACCCAGCCGAGTTTTGTTATCGCTTTAGTCGCATCTCCTAAAAGCAGATCAACTTCACTAGGCCTGAAGTATTTGCTGCTAATTGCTACCAGTTCTTTTCCGGTATCTTTATCGATTCCTTTCTCAGCTAAGCCTTTACCAGTCCAAGCCAATGTAATACCAACGTGTTTAAAAGCAAGCTCACAAAACTCCCTAACAGTATGTGTTTCGCCCGTAGCTATCACATAGTCTTCAGGGACTTCTTGCTGGAGCATTAACCACATCGCTTCGACATAATCACCTGCAAAACCCCAATCCCTTTTGGCATTTAAATTTCCTAAGACGAGCTTTTCCTGTTTTCCTTTTAAGATATTGGCAATTCCCGTTGTAATTTTTCTAGTTACAAAGGTTTTGCCCCTTCTCGGTGACTCGTGATTAAACAATATTCCATTACATGCAAATAAACCATATGCCTCCCTGTAGTTTACTGTTATCCAGTAGGCATATAGCTTTGCTGCAGCATATGGGCTTCTCGGATAAAAGGGAGTATTTTCATTTTGGGGGATTTCTCTAACCATCCCATATAATTCGCTTGATGAAGCTTGATAAAACTTAGTAGTTGGATGAACTTCCTTAATGCTTTCTAAAATTCGTAGAGTACCTAATCCATTTACATCGGAAGTAAATTCAGGAATATCAAAAGAAGTCTTTACATGACTTTGCGCACCTAGATTATAAAATTCATCTGGTTTGATGGTGTTGAGTAGTTTATTTAAACTACTTGAATCACTTAAATCCCCATAATGAAGAAATAATCTTTGTTGTTCCTCTGCTTGATTTTCTAATAGATGATCAATTCTTTCAGTATTAAATGAACTGCTTCTACGAATAATTCCATGAACCTCATAACCTTTTTCTAGCAAAAGTTCAGCCAAATAAGACCCATCTTGTCCGGTAATCCCAGTTATTATCGCTTTTTTCAATTAGATTTCCTCCTTGAATAACTAATTACGATAACATATTTAGACTTACAACAATTTGCTTGGACTAATATACTTTGAAAGGCATGTTTTGATAAAACTGGTTTGGATGACTATAATCACTAGGGGAATTTAATGGTTTTATAGTTACCTAGGAAGTCGCTGGTAACATTCACTTTGCCAGCTAACTCTACCGAATTTTATAGGTATGTTCGAGGTAATCCGATGACAACTTCTAATTTGTTTAAGTTATTGAGGGGATAAGTAATTTTTTTCAGTAATTAAATTTAAGAAAAGAAAATGAGAAGTTCCCTTTTAAGAAACTTCTCATTTAGACATTTCCAGCTAAGTTTTGATCGACAACATCTGGATCTAGTACATTATTCATATTAATACCGTTATTTACGATTGTGAAATCTCCAGAATTCCCACCGCCAGACCCTGAAACAGATTTGTTCGTACTCTTTGGTGAGATGTTTAGTGTATCACCGAAATTAATGACTCCACCATTTTCATTGATTTTAAAAGGTCCTCCAACAATTGCAGGCATACAAACACCCTTTTCCTTCGTATTAATATTTAGTGTATGTGAAGCTAATTTATGGGTGACAACACTAGTTAATCTTGTTCAGGTAACTTTTGGATTTGACGAATGTGCTTAATTCGAGATTCAGAGTGAATGTGACTAGTTGAGCCAATATGATAGACACTAGAAGCGGCGAGTGCGCTAAGATCGATTTGACCTACTTTAATAATACTTGATGCATTATAGCGAGTAACGGTTGGGGTACGAGTTATTTCTGGTTGCTGTATTTCCCTTGTGAAGATAGGATATGCGGCAAAGTCTCCTTCATCTCCGTAAAAAAGTTGTAGTTGACGTTGGACAGCCAGCGCCCACGATCGCGGAGTAATTTGCACTGAATCTCCGATTTGGAAAACAGAACTCAAACTTATACTGTTCACTCTTGTACTATTTACAATGGAAGTTCGCTTTACCATACGAAATTACACTTTCGGATTAAGAGGAACAAAAGGTCCGATAATTAACGACTCTGGAGGAGTATCAAAAGCTGAAGATAAAGAAATCGTATCGGTATCCCCCACTAGAAAGATTGAAGCTGCGGCTACGCCTCCTGGAACTTCAATTTTGCCAACAGAAATATTGTGATTAATAACTGTAAAATTCATTTTATTATTCTCCTTTCTGAGGTAAATGTCGAATAAATTGGTCAATCGTTTTGTTTATGTCTTCCTTAACCTTATTTATGGTAGTTTCTTCAGCACTTCTTAAGGTGTTCTCGTCAGTTTCTACAATATTCATTCCCCTAAGGTAATAGTGAATTCGAGAATCAATTTGTTTTCTAACATCGTCGATAATAAAATCACGGTATGGACCGTCAAGCTGTTGATTATATTGTTTTTCTATGGATGACATGACCTCGTAACATTCTCGATTTAAGTAATCATGAATTTCTCTTTTAATATTTTCAAACAGAAATGGGTTTTGCTGATTCGAAGGCGATGGGACATCTACTGAATTTCGCTTTACTGTGAAATCCTCAATTGAAGTTGGTTCAATTCCACCGGTTGGTGTAATGCCTATATTTAGTGTTCCTTCTAACCTTTCCACTTTTAGTTGATCGAATTTATATTCGATCCGTTCTACCTTACCACCATTTTCTTGTTTCATTGTCTCTAGTCGTCCATGTAATTCTTCAATCTTCATTTCTAAATAATCAATTCTCTTCTGTTGTGCTTCCAAACATTGATATAGATGTTGGATGGTTGTCGTCATGTCGTAGTTATAATACATAGCTCCTCCTTGAGTAGCGGTAGTGGTTTTACCAATTTAAATTAATGTCGGTGTAGGTGGTGCTGGTGGGGCGAGCGGAACTAGCGGTATTACAGGATCTAACGGTTCGACAGCCTCAGGCGCAGGCTCAGTGAAGCCTCCTGTATTATATAGGTTTGACATCGATCTTATCATGCCAGCACTACCAATTTGTAAAACAGAAGAATTTGAAACACTATCGACTCTTAAATTGTTAATTTGTATCGTTTGGTTAATATAAAAGTTCATTTAGATACCACCTCTTCTAAATGATTGTATTAATATTTGAATCAGCTAAATCTTTATCATACGTATTCGTTGAGCTGTACTCATTTCTAACATTTAAATAATCCCCAGTATTAAAGGACCCCGCACCAGCAAACGTTTTTGCTGTACTCGCAGGAGAAATCGTAAAAACGTCCCCAATATTAAATACCGCGCTTGCACCCATAGCATTAATTTTTACTGCTCCAACAATTGCAGGCATAAAAATCCGTCCTTTTTTCTTTTAATCATAGTAATAAGATATGTGAATGCCCAATAATTGTGAAGTAGAAAATAGTTGGTGGTGACGAACGAATTAAAAAATCCCTCTTACCTATATTCGTATAGGAGGAGGACAGTAAAAATTCCTATTATTAACTTAGATTTTGAATATTTTTAAATGAATTGAGTGAATTTCATAATTACCAAGAATGAGCCATATCAAACTATATGTAGTTGCGAGTGGTTTTACGCAACTACATATAGTATCTAAATGGCGGTAATATAGAATTATGAAATTCATTAATTTCTAAAAAAAATTGCTTAACTCGGTACAAGTAACTAACCATTTATGATAGATCTACATATAGTGATAGTATGATAATTTAACTAGCCTAAAGAGTTTTCTTTTGCACTGTTGCTAAAATGTTAGATGATAGCCTAGTGTAGTGGAAACCGTTGGTATTAAAAGGAGGTTTGTACATGTCTAACCCTTTATTTGATAACATTGAGAAGAAAACTGGTGTAAATATGAGTGACGTATTAAAACTAGTTAACTCAGTACAAAATGCAAATTTTAAAGATGAAGCAACAGTAAGACAATTAATTAGACAGGTTGGGAGCATTGCTAATAAGCCTGTGAAAAAAGAAACTGAGGATCAACTAGTAAATACGATTATTAACCAATCTGACCAAGTGAATTTTAATACAATTGCGAAGATGTTGGATAAGAAAAAATAAATAGTCTTTAAAAAGATGGCTTTCACTATGAAAGTCATCTTTTTAAATCCAAAAAATTTTATGTCCCCCTTATTTTCTTTTTGTTTTCCATTAGTATTTGAGCTATAGTAAGAGTGTACAGGAGGGGTTTATTATGTCTAAACAGAAACTTGGAAGTTTACTGATTTTACTAATTGCAGTTGGGTTAATTGCTTATGTAGTTGCAACAAATCAATCACCACAGGTAGGGGTAGAAAAAGGTATGCTTGCGCCAGATTTTACACTACCACTTTGGGGAACAGATACTGAGGAATCGTTATCATCATATCAGGGTGATATTGTTGTCTTAAACTTATGGGCTTCTTGGTGCCCACCGTGCCAGAAGGAAATGCCTGATTTAATTCGTTTATCTGAAGACTATAAAGACAAAGGGGTTAAAGTATTGGGAATTAACTTAGCCACTCATGAGCGAAATGCTGAGGGGGCGGATGAATTTATGGTGGAATACGGTGTTACTTTCCCAACATTTGTCGACCAGCCAATTGATAATGTTAATCGAAGAGGAATTGTATCATCTTTATATAATATTCAAAGCATCCCATATACTTATATTTTAGATGGAAAAGGGAAGATCGCCCACGTTATTCGTGGAGAAGTCACTTATGAAATCCTAGATAAATTGATTAAAGAGCTAATGTAATTAGTATTCATATTTGTAAGAGGTTACCTAACAAAGTTCGAGCATCACAACCTATGTAACAGTAAGAAGTGCATGACAACACTATCTATTGATTACTTGCGTTGACGAACATTTGCTATAGGTACCTCTTTTTTTTGAGACGGTATACTTATCGATATATTTATGAAAGATCATTATAAATTTTAAAAAAACTAATTTTTATATAATTCAAAATAATAAGGTTGTGTTATAATACAGTTATATCTGTTATTTATCAATCTACCTAAGGGGGAATTTATTAGTGAACGATTATGTAAAAGTCGGTGATATTCAAGTTGCAACTGTTTTATTTGAGTTTGTAAATAAGCAAGCAATTCCAGGAACATGTCTAAGTACGGATAAATTTTGGAGCGGTTTTGAAACATTAATTAAAGAATTGGCCCCTGAAAATAAGCGACTATTAGCTGTACGTGAAGAGATGCAGACAAAAGTTAATGAATGGCATAAGCTTCATCGAAATGATTTTAATTTTGCTGAATATAAACTATTCTTACAACAAATTGGCTATCTCGAGAAAGAAGTCGATGATTTTGTTATTACCACTGAAAACGTCGATGATGAGATTGTTTTACAAGCAGGACCACAGTTAGTTGTCCCAGTTAATAATGCCCGTTATGCTATTAATGCTGCAAATGCTCGGTGGGGAAGTCTATATGATGCGTTGTACGGAACTGATGTAATCAGTGAGGAAAATGGCGCAAATCAAATGCAGACGTATAATCCAATTCGTGGGAATAAGGTCATTGCCTTTGGAAAACAATTTCTTGACGAGACAATAGGATTAGATAGCGGTAGTCATCGAGATGTGGTTCGATATAAAGTTGTTGATGGTCAGCTATCTATTGTTCTTAGTGATGGCAAAACAACTAGCTTAAAAGAAAAACAAAAGTTTATTGGCTATCAGGGGAGCTATGAATTTCCTGAGACGCTTTTGTTCAGAAATAATGGTCTACATTTTGAAATTCAAATTGACTCTAATCATCCAATCGGTGCTTATGATAAAGCTGGTATAAAAGATATATTGCTAGAAGCTGCACTTACGACAATTATGGACTTTGAAGACTCCGTTGCTGCCGTGGACGCTTTTGATAAAGTCGAAGTGTACAGCAATTGGTTAGGGTTAATGAAAGGTGATTTAACTGCAAGTTTTCAAAAAGGAGATAAAACAATTACTCGAACTTTAAATCAAGACCGACTATACAAAAATCTTTTAGGTGAGTCGATTACTTTACCAGGTCGCTCACTATTATTCGTTCGTAATGTTGGTCACCTTATGACAAACAATGCAGTGTTGGATCAGGATGGGCAGGAAGTACCTGAGGGGATCATTGATGGAGTAATAACTGCTCTAATTTCAAAACATGACTTGCTAGGAAATGGTTTAACGAAAAATTCGAGTAAAGGTTCAGTTTATATCGTGAAACCGAAAATGCACGGTTCGATGGAAGTAGCCTTTGCCAATAAATTGTTTAACCGTATTGAAGATATGCTTGAGTTGGAAAGAAGCACATTAAAAATTGGTGTAATGGATGAAGAACGTAGAACTTCTCTAAACTTGAAAAATTGTATTTCGAAAGTAAAAGAACGACTTGTATTTATTAATACCGGGTTCTTAGACCGAACCGGTGATGAAATGCATACATCAATGGAAGCGGGAGCAATGATTCGGAAAAATGAGATGAAATCATCTACATGGCTACAGGCTTATGAAATGTCGAATGTCATTGTAGGGTTAGGCGCGGGTTTACCTGGTCGTGCCCAAATCGGGAAAGGAATGTGGGCGATGCCAGATTTAATGGCAGATATGTTAAAGCTGAAGAGTGGTCATCTAAAAGCGGGGGCGAACACTGCTTGGGTTCCGTCACCAACAGCTGCAACTTTACATGCGCTTCATTATCATCAACTGAATGTTACAGACATTCAAAATGAATTAGCAACAAAAAAGGATAATTTAAACGATGCTATTTTAGACTTCCCTATTGCTAAAGAAGCCAATTGGAGTTTAGCGGAGATTCAACAAGAGCTTGACAATAATGCCCAAGGTATTCTCGGATATGTTGTTCGCTGGGTAGAACAAGGCGTTGGCTGCTCTAAAGTCCCAGATATTAATAATATTGGTTTAATGGAAGACCGAGCTACACTACGTATTTCAAGTCAGCATATGACGAACTGGTTATACCACGGTATTTGTACAGAGGAACAAGTTCTTGAGACATTAAAGCGAATGGCAAAAATAGTCGATGAACAAAATGCCGGCGATCCACACTATCGCCCAATGTCATTTGATTACGATAACTCTGTAGCCTTTCAAGCAGCTTGTGAACTTGTATTACAAGGCCGTAAACAACCAAATGGTTATACAGAACCTGTATTGCATCGTCGTCGCCTTGAGGCGAAGGTGAAGTATAAAGTAGAAGCGAAGAGATAATTTGTAATTACGTAAAAGGGGAACGGGAAAAAAGATTTAAATGGTTATTTAATCTATGAGATAGATATCTATCGTACTCACCTATTTCAATATTGTTTTTGTAAACTTTTGGACCAAAGCTAAGTACATGCTTAGCTTTGGTCTAATTTTTTTATATTAATTTTATTTTTACAACTATTGACAATTAACTTCGTTGGTATTATAGTTAGTTACATAAGTAATTAACCAATTAAGAAGGTGTTTTTATGGAATCAAATTTGAAAGATGATAAACCTATTTTTCAACAAATCGCAGAGAAAATTGAAACAAGTATTTTGGATGGTTCAATTCAGGAAGGAGATCGCGTTCCTTCAACGAATGAATTTGCTAAGTTTTATCAAATAAATCCAGCTACAGCAGCAAAGGGCATTAATCAGTTAGTTGATCAAGAGATTGTCTATAAGAAGAGAGGGATTGGCATGTTTGTGGCAGAAGGAGCAAGAGAAATCATTCTAGGCAAACGGAAAGAAGATTTCTATAAAGATTATATTGTTCCGTTAAAATCTGAAGCAGGTAAGCTAGGAATTAGTTTGGAGGAGCTAAAAGGACTATTAGAAAGAGGGGATTTGAAATGAAAATAGAAATTAAAGATGTCACTAAACGCTATCGTTCAAAAACAGCATTAGAGAATTTGACAGTAAATTTTGAAGACGATAAGATTTATGGACTTTTGGGAAGAAATGGTGCCGGTAAAACAACGTTGATGCAATTATTAGCAGGCTACACTCTGCCATCAAGTGGTGAAGTCTTACTAAACGGCGAGACACCCTTTAACAATCGTAATGTCTTAAAAGATATTTGTTTAATTAATGAAAGTGAAAACTTTAAAAAACGCTTAAGGATTAAAGATGTCTTAAAAGTTGCCTCACTATTTTACCCAAATTGGTCACAAGAAACAGCTGAACATCTTTTAGAGAGGTTTAATTTAGACGAAAACCTAAAAACGAAAGGTCTTTCAAAAGGAATGGAGTCATCAGTTGGGATTGTAATTGGATTAGCGAGCCGAGCAAAAATTACAATCTTTGATGAACCGTATATCGGTTTAGACGCATCAGCAAGATATCGGTTTTACGATCTACTTCTTGAAGAATATGAATTATTCCCAAGGACGATCATTTTATCTACTCACTTAATCGATGAAGTAAGTAATCTATTTGAAGAAGTTATCATCTTGCAAAACGGCAAGCTCTTACTTCAAAAAGACAAAGATGAACTTGTTGAACTAAGTTTACAAGTAAGTGGTAAAAGTGAGGTTGTTGATCAATATACAATAGGGAAAAACGTCATCCATGAAGCTGAAATTGTTGGTATGAAAACGGTGCAGCTATTTGGAGAGAAATATTCAAGTGAGGAAGCCATTTCATTAGGCTTACAAGTAGATCGCTGCAATGTACAACAGTTAATGGTTCATTTAACTGAGGAAAGAGGAGGTAAATAACATGAAAGAGTTGAAAGCAAACCTAGTTTATTTAATGTATGATCACCGTTATAGTATAACTGTTTTTTGGTCAGTGTTAGTAGCGTCAACAGCAATACTATTTGCGGTTTCCTATTTTATAAGTGAAGCTCATATGGGATTATCTTTAAGCTTAGCAATCTATATTTTTTGTGGGATTACAGGATTTGTATTAACAAAAGAGACATTCCCTTATTTAATAAAGTTAGGCTCAACGAGAAACGTTTTTCTTTTATCTTCAATTGTATTTAATGTTTTGTTAGCGGTTTTTATGTCAGCTGTTGCAGTTGGGGTTGATCAGATTGTAAAGGTAGTTGTAAAAGTTGCCAATGTAGTAAATTTTCAAGTGTTTAACATGTTAGAAGGAACGACGTTGGCATCGACTTGGTATAATGAAATCTTGCTAAATATAGTTATTTGTTTTTTAATGCTGTCATTTGGTTTTATGTTAGGAGCTGTATTTTATCGGTTAGGGCTAGTTGGTGGATTTAGTGGGATCATATTGTTGGTCTTTATCATTATCTTTCCTGAAACTAGAACTCTATTGGTGGATACTTTCATAAAAATCAACGACTCCAAATTAGAGATCCCGTTCGGTTCATTAATTTTGCTATCAATTTTACCAGTGTTACCGATTTGGCTTTTATTAAGAAAAGCCTCTACAATAGCGAATGTGACGAGATAACAATAAATCGTACAAGACGATTTATCAGCACAACAATAAAAGGACGCCTGATGCCAGGCGTTCTTTTATTTAAAGATAAGAAAGTATAACTTTTTGAACTTCAAAATTTGTCTAGATCCGAGCGTTCTGCACTTTTCTTTTCCTTTAGAGCAATGTTCCAAGAAACCACATCATCCCAAGTAAAAATAATAAAACAACGACAATAACGACGATGGCAATCCCGAATCCGAATCCAATCCCTGGAGTAGGAGGAGCATAGCCTGCACTTGGAAACCCGTACACAAATACACCACCTTTCTAAGTAATAATACAACTTATGTGAATAAAGGGATGGGTGTGTTTGTGAAGATGTTAGAGCTATGATAATTAGGCATTTTTTAGCACAAACAACCGGTGTTTTTTCAGTTTTCTTTTTAATCAAAATTCCACCAATCTCACTTTAAACAGCGCCTGATTTAAGCACAATTGAAAAAGGAAAATAATAAACTAGTTTATATATATATTTGTGAAATTGTAGAAAATGTCTAGATATATCAACAATGCTTATTAAAATCAATTGAAATGTGTAGAAACTAAGATAAATAGGCTTATTTAGGAATAGTAGTCTTAAACATTATTTTGATTATCTAGTATTGTGTAAAGGTGGAGATAATTTGAAAAATGTATCTTTGATTATTGCTTATAGACCAGATCAAGGGCCAAGAGACCAAATATTTAATCATGTACGAAAATTCTACACTAAATACTTCCCCGAAATGGAAATATGTATTGGTGAAAGTGATACAGAATTATTTAATAAGTCACAAGCTATTAATAGAGCAGCGAAAAAAGCAAGTGGAGATATATTTATCATCGTCGATGCTGACGTTATTTATGACCCAGCAATTATTAGCCAGTCAATTGAATTACTCGAAGATTCACCGTTAATTATCCCTTTTCAACGAATCCATTATATAAACGAAACAAACACCAAAAAGATATTAGAAACAGGTCAACTTTGGCCAATCAACGCTGGTGTTGATAATTTTGTTGTCGATGCAACCAATGGTAACTATGAATATATCTCCTTAGTAAATATAATAAAACGAGAAACCTTTGAAGCAATTAGTGGGTATGATGAGAGGTTTTATGGTTGGGGTGGTGAGGATGATGCGTTTAATGTAACTGTCAATACGTTGTGTGGGAACCATAAAAGGCTTAATCAAGATGTTTATCATTTATGGCACCCACCAGCACCAGGAAATCATCATTATTCAAAGGAACGACATGTTAACTATAGGATTAATATGGAGTTACGCGATCGTTTTTTTTCAGCAAGAGGAGATAGAGAAGAGATCCAACATTTGATTAAGGAAAAGTCCTATTATAACAAGGCTAATAGTTTGATAAATAAAAGTAATCGCTTCCTAGTGATTGGTCGTGTAGGGAATCGTTCAGAGCATCGGCAATGGTCCTTACCTAGTAGTGATAAAAACTTTGACTTGCTGCTCGATTATTATGAAGATGGGAAGGATTATCAGAGCGAATGTGACTTCTTTACAAAATCTAAGGAAATGAAATGGCCTAGCCTTTATAAAATCGTCGATCAATGGGGCGAGCGTATTTTAGAGTACGATGCAGTTTGGTTTTTGGACGGGGACGTTATTTTAGATGCTGAAACGATAAATCGGATTTTTCTTTTTTTTATGAAGCATCAACTTTTATTAGCACAACCAGCGTTAAGTGAATGTTCAAATTACTCTCACGATATTACAAAAGTAGCTAGAGGAAATTCATTAAGGTTAACAAATTATGTTGAGAGTAGAATACCAATTTTCTCAAAAGAAGCGCTAAGTTTATGTTGGCATACCTTTAGCAAAAGTCAATCAGGGTGGGGGTTGGATTTTCTTTGGCCGAAAATCCTTGGGTATCCTGAAGATAGAATAGCAATAATTGATAAATTCCCAGTAAAACGTCATAAGCCGTTTTATGAGCCAAATTATGATGAAGGTTCGGCTTGGGATGAGTTGTATGTTCTCTGTAATAAATACGGAATTGACCCATTTCAATTCAAAACTTACGCAAGTAAGTAAAAGTAAACAACGTTAGTTTAATTAATAGTTCTATGTGAAACCAAAGAGGCTCTCCTAAAAGCAAAGTATCAGTCACCTCGTCTACTAAAGATAGATTTGTACGATCATACACTTCTAATATAGTAGCACGGTGAGGAGCGTTGATACTTATCGGAGAGCCTCTTTAATTTTTTTATCAAAAATAAGGTCCAGTCCAACTCCAGGAATTCCCGTCATCTCGAAGGAAATAGCAAAGTTTTTTCTCAAAGGTTCCAACGACGATAAGGCGATTATCCTCTAATTGAGTGACGGTAATGGGGGTGATATTTTCTTTCGTGATAATTGTAGGACCATACCACTTATTTTGCCATCTATTATTTTCGCGCCACCAATGAGTAACTCCACGCTTTTTGCTTTTGGCAATTACTTCGAAATTTCCATAACCACTTTCGAAAAGAAGCGGCGTTCCCGTTACGTCATCTGTGATCTTAGTAGTTTCTAACCATCTTCCGTTTTCGTTATAAAAATGTGTTAATTTATTTTCCTTAATAGCAACTATCTCTAAATTACCGTATCTACTCGTGATCGGGACAGACGTTTTATAGTGTTTAATATCTTTTGAAGTTATAGGTACCCCATCTCTATTCAGGTCATCTTTTAGGTTATTTTTCTGGAGTTGCATAATTAATTGTCTTGCAGGGTCATGACTGGTTCTATGAATTGGGTGGCACAAGTATCTGTCTACATCTTCATTAAGACGAGAAATTAATTCACAAATTGTAATATAAGGCCTGTAGCGAATAAGTAAATTATGCATATCATACCCAATTGATGACTGTTTCGTTTGCATTAATGAAGGGTAACATTTAGCTCGCAAACCGAATTCTTTGACAAGATTAGCAAAAATGATTTCATCTGTTCCAAAAGCAGGAGTTTCAATTAATGCTTTTTTTAGTAACTGTATGTTTGTTGACTTAATTAAAGTTTTAGTAAAGCGTCTATTCATGACTTGACCTACGTTAAATGCTCCATATAGCGGATTAAATGTAAAAAAAGGCTCCCATCGCTTTCTGTCCTTTTGTATTTCAATACCACAGAAGTAATCTTGACTAGCAACCTGATAATCAACGGCCATATAATCAGTATCGCGCATTTCTTTTTCAATAAATTCTTCGTAGCCCTTACGTATAAATAGTGCATCTGAATCGATATTTATTAAGAAATCATATTCTACTTTAATTTCTTCTAGCCATTCCATTATTTCAATGAAATAAATAGTTGTGTATCCGTATTCTAGTTTTCTACTAGTAGGGCATACGAGTACATCTAAGTCCTTTAGTAGTTCTCGATCTTTTCCACCGTTATAGACGACTATTAAACTATTAGGACAATAATGCCTAATGTTATCTATTAATTGTTTAACAAGTTCTCGATTATCATGAATTAGTACTGCAAAGCATATTCTTTTTTCCCCCATTTGATCTAATGCCTCCATATTTAAGTCATATTTTTTAGTGTTGTTTTTTTCAGAATGGGATTACTAATTTTTATAATTTATGTGAAATTCGGAGTTTACGTGAATTAAGTAAACTGTGGATTTTTTAATAAATAAAATGGACAACTTACAAGTCGTACTAACTTAGAGTACTTTATATAGTAATTGTAGTTACAGAAGGGATGGACTTGATGGATAAAGTGAAAAAAGCAATTATACCAGCAGCTGGTTACGGGACGAGAAACTTGCCTATTACAAAAGTTTTGCCAAAAGAAATGTTTCCAATAAATAGAAAGCCTGCCATTCAATATATTGTTGAGGAGGCTATTGAAGCAGGTATTGAAGAAATATTGATCATTGTTTCTCGTAATAAAAATATGATTTTAGATTATTTTGATCGTTCGCTAGAGTTAGAAGCATTTTTAGAAAAAACAAATAAATTGCATTTATTAAAAGACGAGGTAATAACGAATTCGCCTATTCAGTACATGCGCCAATCCTATGCAGAAGGCTTAGGCGATGCAGTTTATTTAGGAAAACAATTCGTCGGAAATGAACCATTCGCTGTATTACTTCCAGATGATCTCTTTTTATGTCCAAAAAAAGGAGCATTAGCACAACTAATAGAGTATTATAAGACATCTTCAATGATTGGAATTCAAAGAGTAGAAGCTGACTTGTTAAAAAACTATGGAGTAGTAAAAGCGGAAAAGGTGAAAGAATGCCAATTTCAAATCTCTGATATTGTCGAAAAACCTGAAGTTTCTCCGCCGTCTGATTTAGCAGTAACTGGTCGTTATATATTTAATCCATCTATTTTTTCTTATTTAGAAAAAATAGAAAAAGGTGCAGGAGGAGAACTACAATTAACCGATGCTATTAAAGCGTCACTAGGGGATGAAAAATGTTTTGGAATAAAGATTGAAGGTGATCGTTATGACATCGGCAAAGAAGAAGATTACATCAAGCTGATTAACAGGCTGTGGAAGAACAACTCTCTGAAATCTGAAACAGGGAAATAAAAGTATTAGTTGCTTTTATTTGCCTGTTCTTTTTGGACTAGCATCACGAGACATGATTGAGATGTTAAATCTCTAGGCAGATTTACTTTTCACTGTAATATCAATCTATACAACCTACTTAAAATGTTCATAAAATGTTCGAAACCCAAAAATCCTTATAAATCACATGTTTCTAAGGAGATTGTTAATATTAAGCTTTTTTATGTGATTTTTTTCACAGTTATTAGTTAAGTTTAGTAATAATCTAAATTCATAAGAAAAGCTAAAAGTAAGTTGTTTAAATCGTTTATAGATTGTAACAAATAAATAATTGTAGAATATTTCAAAGTTATAAAATTTAGTTAGATAAAAGAAAAAAATATAAAGAAGCTTGGTGATGAAAATGCATGGAATAGGAAAAGGACATCCACATGGAAACGGGCACCCACACGCAACTGGTGGTCATCCAGGAGGTATGGGAGCGCAAATTGATTATGATAAAGACCCATTTATTGTTATTTGGGAGGTAACGCGTGCTTGTGAATTAAAGTGTGTTCACTGTCGTGCTGACGCACAAACAAAACCAGATCCAAATGAATTAAGCCATGAAGAAGGCATTAAGCTTATTGATGAGATATATGAAATGAACAATCCAATGCTCGTATTTACAGGTGGTGACTGCATGATGCGTAAAGACCTTTTTGATCTTTCCGAATATGCAGTTAAAAAAGGAATGCGCGTTTCAATGACGCCTAGTGCAACTGATAATGTAACGAAAGAAGCAATGGAAAAAGCGAAAAATGTCGGACTTTCAAGATGGGGGATTAGCCTTGATGGGCCAACACCGGAAATTCATGATCATTTCCGAGGAACTCCAGGGTCATTTGATTTAACAGTAGAGAAAATTAAGTACTTAAATGAATTAAATATGCCGCTGCAAATTAACACAGTTATCTCTCGTTATAATTATGATTCATTGGAGAAAATGGCTCAATTAGTTGGGGAATTAAAAGCAGTGATGTGGTATATCTTCCTCCTTGTTCCTACAGGAAGAGGGCAGATGGATGCGTGCTTAACGCCAGCTGAACATGAAAAAGTTTTCCGTTGGCTCTATGAATTAGGTAAAACTGCACCTTATGATATTAAAACGACCGCTGCACAACACTATCGACGTGTAGTTATTCAACAGAAAACAAGAGAGAACCTTGTTGGTAAAGGTGATATTCGTTATGAAGATTCAATTACAGATACTGCTTATTTAATTGATGGCTTAAAGCGTGCACCTAAAGGGGTAAATGATGGAAATGGTTTTATTTTTGTTTCCCATACTGGTGATGTTATGCCAAGTGGTTTATTACCAATTGTAGTAGGGAACGTCAGGGAAAAGCCTTTGAAAGAAATTTATCGAGAGTCTCCCGTACTGAAAGAGCTACGTAATCCAGATCTATACAAAGGTAAGTGTGGTGTTTGTGAGTTTAAATTTGTTTGTGGTGGTTCTAGATCAAGAACATACGCTGTAACTGGTGACTATTTAGAGAGTGAGCCATTCTGTGTGTATATTCCAGAGGCTATGCGCACAAAAGAAAATTCACCTTCTGTATAAAAATTAGAGCACGAGTTTGACAATAGTCAAATTCGTGCTTTTTTTTATTTGTCAAACATATACATAGCATTTTCCATAAACTGACGAAACTAGCAATCTGTGATAATAAGCCCTAGATACGGTGTAAATATTATAGTAGAATTATAGGAGAAATTGAATTTACTAGGAATTAATATTCATTTAACTGTGAAGTAATTTTCGGTCGAGTTCTATCGCTCCTTTCTTTTACAGGAACTGGAAACAACGAAACGAAAGAAGTCGGCCGAAATTTCTATGTGAAAAAGTTGGAAGTAGAAAGGGATAATATGAAACTTAAAACAAAATTATATATCGGCTTTGGAACTATTGTAATCATTTTGTTAGTTATCAGTACAATTGTACTCTATACATTGAGTCTACAAAAAGACAAAATGGAGAACATCGTAAGAAACAATTATGAACGGGTTAGTTTAGCTCATAACTTGAAATACAATGTACAGACAAAAGCAAGAATAGTCAGAGAGTATTTTATCCATGATGAAGATGAGCTGCCAACATTTGAAGAAGAAACAATTAAAGATTTAATTCAGGAATCACACATGTTGTTTAGTCATTTAAAACAATTAATAACTCCTGAAGACGAATTGAAAAACATTGTTAATGAGTTAGAGCAACTCAATGTAAAACATAATGCAAATATTGAAGCTGCTCTACAATTTGTGAAGACTGGAAATCATAAGTCGGCAAAAGAAATTATATTAGTAGATAATTCTGAAGTGAGAATGTCCTTAATTCATGGTATAGATCAGTTAACAGACAATGAAGAAGTTGCAATGGATTTAGTGTTAGATGAAGCATTACAAACATATCAATTTACACTTGTTTTATTTGCAATATTAATTTCAATTAGCTTACTGTTAGTCCTTTTTATTACAGCTTCAGTAATACGTAGTTTTTCCATTAGTTTAAATAGCGTTCGCAATGTTATGATGAACATACCTAAGCAATCTTTTGCAAAAATCCCGAGAATAGAAACGAATATTAATAATGAGTTTGATGATGTTGCTAAAGCTTACAATGAAATGGCAGACGCTCTAGAAGAATATGCTAACAATGAAAAGGCATTGAAAAATTCATTACAAGAAGAAAACTGGGTCAAAACAAAATATGCTGAATTGGCTACTAGTTTTCAAGGTACACATAAATTGTCTGTATTTAGTGATACATTCATTACGAAAATTGCCCATTTTGTCGAGGCTAAGTACGGAGTTTTCTACTTTAAAGAACAAAAACGTTTTAGGAGAACATCGTCATACGCTGGTAACAAAGTCGATGATTTAGGGGAATTGCTCATACATGAAGGTGAAGGTCTCGTTGGTCAATGTGCATTGGATCAACAAATTATCCAGATAGATCAATTACCAAATGGATACATTGAGACAAAATCTGGACTTGGGCGAGCTAAGCCGACAGCGTTAATCATTCTGCCAATAAAATTTGAAGGTGACGTTTTAGGTGTTCTAGAATTAGCTAAATTTGAACCATTTACTCCACTGCAATGTCGCTTGCTTGAACAAGTTTGTAGTTCAATTGGCCCTAACCTTGATCGCATCCAATACCATATGGAAATTGAAAGGTTGCTATCTGATTCGCAAGCTTTAACAGAGGAATTACAAGCTCAGTCAGAAGAACTACAACAGCAACAGGAAGAACTTAGAACGATTAACGAAGATCTTTATAGAGAAAACCTTCGAGCTGACGAAAAAACAAAAGAGTTAGAATTAATAAAAAGTGATCTTGAACAAAAAAACAGAGAAGTAGTTCTGAGCTCGAAATATAAAACCGAATTTCTAGCAAATATGTCCCATGAACTAAGAACACCACTAAATAGTATGCTAATCTTATCGGAAATTCTTGCAGAAGATAATGATGCTAACTTATCTTCAAAGCAAATTGAATATGCTCGAACGATTCATACTTCAGGAAAAGACCTTTTAAATTTAATTAATGACATATTAGATCTGTCAAAAGTTGAATCTGGGAAATTAGATGTTTTTCCAGAAGAGATTGAAATTAATGAAATAAAAGCGTTTGTTAACAGACAATTTCTTCCTATAGCACGAAGTAAAGACTTGGAATTCGATATTATCCTTGATAAGGATACACCACATATTATCGTTAGTGATGATCAACGCGTAAAACAAATACTAAAAAACCTACTTTCCAACGCCTTTAAGTTTACAAACAAAGGAAAGGTTACTTTACATATGAAAGCTGCTAAGGAAAATAGCCCTTCTAAAATAATCTTTACCGTCACTGATACAGGAATTGGTATTCCTAAAAATAAGCTACAAGATATTTTTGAGGCTTTTAGCCAAGTCGATGGAACCACTTCACGAAAATATGGTGGAACGGGTTTAGGGCTATCCATTAGTAAGGAATTGTCTCAATTACTAGGTGGTTTTATTGAAGTAAGCAGTGAAGAAGGACGGGGTAGTCAATTCTCGTTACATCTACCGAATCTTATCGAAGAGAAACTAGTCCCCGATAATAAATTTGTTGCTGTCACGGTCGATCAAGATGAAGCACAAGTAGCTTCAACTGACGGGATTACTGAGGGAGATTTAAGTGAAATAGAGGAGCTTAAAAATAAAACTGTCTTACTTGTAGATGACGACATGCGCAATATATTTGCCTTAACAAGTGCATTAGAAAAGGAGAAAATGAATGTATTATTTGCTGAGAATGGAATTGAAGCTCTTAGCATTCTAGACAAAACTGAAATTGATATCGTTCTAATGGATATAATGATGCCAAAAATGAATGGTTTCGAAGCAATGGAACAAATTCGTCAAAATGATAAATTGAAAGAAATACCTATTATTGCGTTAACGGCAAAAGCAATGAAAACTGATCGTCAAAAGTGTATTAGTGCAGGGGCTTCGGATTATATAAGTAAGCCTCTGAAGATAGAACAATTATTGTCAGTAATGAAAGTCTGGCTATATAAATAGATGGAGGAAAACATTTGATGATTGATACTTCAGCACAAGATCAAATAGAAAAAATTGAAGTAGAATTGTTTCTTGAAGCTATCTTTCGTCAATATGGTTTTGATTTTCGCGACTATGCCTATGAATCGATTAGAAGGAGAATTTGGCATAGTGCTCGGGAACTGAAAGTGACTTCGATTTCTGAATATCAAGGGAAAATCCTTTACCAACCAGATTTAATGAAAAAACTGATCAATAATATATCAATTACAGTCACCGAAATGTTTCGTGACCCTAGTTTTTTTGAATCATTTCGTGTAAATATTGTACCACTTCTGCGAATGCAGCCTTTGATTAGAATTTGGGTTGCTGGTTGTTCCTCTGGAGAAGAAGTGTACTCATTAGCAGTCATATTACATGAAGAAGGTCTGTTCGATAAAACTAGAATTTATGCTACAGATATGAATGAAAATATCCTAGAAAGAGCTAAGGAAGGGCGGATTCCTTTAACACACATGCAAAAGTACACCCGGAATTATTTACAAGCAGGTGGGACAAGAGAATTTTCAAAATACTATAAGGTAGATGGTGAATTCGTCACTCTTGAACCATTTTTAAAGAAAAATATTATTTTCGCCCAACATAATCTAGCAACTGATCAATCATTTAACGAGTTTCATGTAATCATATGTAGAAACGTTTTAATATATTTTAATAAAGCCTTAAAAAAAAGAGTGTTTCAACTTTTTTATGATAGTTTAAGTGAAGTTGGAATTTTAGGGTTAGGAAGCCAAGAAGCAATTAGTTCAACGAACGCTTTTTCTGATGTTGATTATACGAATAAAATATATAAAAAGCTGGTGACTACTAAGAACTGAAAATTGAACTTAGGGGGGAAGTATTCATGGACCGTAATAAACCAAAGGTTCTACTTGTAGATGATCGGCCTGAAAATTTATTAGCTTTAGAAGCAGTACTAGCTGATCGAAATTATGAACTAGCCTTTGCAAATTCAGGCGAGGAAGCATTAAAGCAAGTTTTACAAAATGATTTTGCCGTCATCCTCTTGGATGTTCAAATGCCTGGCTTAAACGGTTTTGAGACGGCCAAATTAATTAAAGGGCGAAAGAATTCTGCGCACATTCCGATTATTTTTATAACTGCCTTAAGTAAAGCAAACGAACATATTAAAGAAGGTTATTTAACAGGCGCTGTGGATTATATTTTTAAACCATTTAATCGGACGATTTTAAAAAGTAAAGTTGACGTTTTTGTGCACATATTTAGGAAACAGAAACAGCTTGAACTAGAGCGCAATAAACTAGCAGTTCAACAAATGGAATTAAAGCATCAATATAATAACCTAGAAAAAGTAATTCAAGACAAAACAAAAGAGTTAGTCCTCACAAATAAAACTTTACAGACTACTCAGGAACGTTTCCAAAAGATCTTTCAGTTTAGTCCGAACCTAAAAGCGATTCGCTCTTTACATAATGGTTTATACATAAATGTAAACCAAAGTTGGTCTGAGCTGACTGGATATAACTTAGAAGAAATTAATTCGTTAAAAGGTTTGGAAATAATATCTACTGAAAATGATGTGCCATTGGACTTAAAAGGTGACCTAAGTAATATTAAAATAAAATATGTAACGAAAAACAAAGAAACAAGGGTAGGATTGTTGTCGACTGAAAAGATTGTTATTAATGACGAATTATGTGTCCTAAGCGTTATAACAGATATTACAGAACGAACAAAGTTAGAAAAAGAAATTTCTCGCTTAGATAATTTAAACCTAGTTGGTGAAATGGCTGCCGGAATTGCCCACGAAATTAGAAATCCAATGACAACGGTTATTGGGTTCCTACAAATTGCAAAAAATGATATAGGCACACCTATATCTGAGGAATATCTTAATTTAATGTTATCTGAACTTCGGCGTGCAAATGGAATTATTACGGAATTTTTGACATTGGCAAAAGATAAGGCTAGTAATAAAAGGATAGAAAACCTTAATTCAATTATTCAACTGATTTTTCCATTGCTACAGGCAGAGGCTCTAATGGGGAATAAAGAAGTTCAAATGGTACTAGGCGATATTCCTAACTTGAGTGTTGATGAAAAAGAAATGCGGCAAATGATCTTAAATTTAGGTTTGAATGGATTAGAAGCAATGAGTCACGGAGGAACATTAATGATAAAGACGTTCCTAAATGAGGTTGACCAAATTGTGCTACAAATTAAAGATGAAGGTAGTGGAATAAAAAAAGAGGTTTTAGAAAAAATGGGTACACCGTTTTTCACAACGAAGGAAAATGGTACTGGTTTAGGAATGGCCATATGCTATAGCATTGCATCAAGAAATGATGCTGAAATCTCAGTTGAAACAAGTAATAAAGGAACTAGCTTCTTTATATGTTTTTCCCAAGAAAAGAGATTAGAAACTTTACATACATAAAAAGAGGAGCTGTGCTTAATTATTCTTATTAGCATAGCTCCTTTAGTGTAAAAACTCATTCTCTCGTTACTTTTTTGGAGGAAATAAAGCTCCGATCTGTTTCATAATTGGACTAACTTGATTTACAGTTTTTATCATTTGGTCAAATTGATTAACCGCCTTTTGAAAGTCAAAACTCCCATCAGGGCCCGTAAACATCCCAGCCTGCTGGTTTGGTTGCTGTTGATGATTTTGTTGCTCTTGTCCTGTTGCTTGCCCCTGTTGGATAGGATGAGAGTATGGCATTTGTGGATAATACGGAGGCTGATAATTAAAGGGCTGCTGGTATTGATTTTGATAGGGAAAAGGGTGCAATTGCTGCTGTTGCTGATAAGGGAATTGTGGCTGCTGATTTCTATAAAACATGAAGTTCACTCCCTTTTGGTTAGTTATTCGATTTCAATTGTTCTTTTTTTATTTGGCATTGTAATTCTTAAGAGTCCGTCTCTGTAAGAGGCTTTAACATCCTTTTCAGAAATATAAAATGGTACCATGACTACTCTTTCTGTTTTTTGATATGATCTAGTACTACGAAAACTTTGTTGGATATCGTCTTTTTCCTCAATGATCTCTGCATTTTGAACACTTATCTTAATATGATTGCTATAAATATCTAAATCGATTTGCTCCTTCTTGACTCCAGGAAGTTGGGCTTCAATAATATAATGGCTTTTTGTTTCATATTGGTGTAATGGAAAACCAGACACAAATTGAAAATTGCGAAAAGCATTCTGAAAGAAACCATCGATTGATTTTAGGAAATCCGCTATCGGTAGTTCATTAAGTGGAGCTGGTAAGTTATCTTTCTTCTTACTCATCTTACAATCACCTCGGTAAAATATAATCCCATTTTCCATGGTATTCTCTGTTTATAGTATGTAAAGGCAAAAAAAATGTTTGGGCTTTTTGTTAGAGTATTCGTCCAAATTTCCAAGAAATGAAAAGAGTCTAGTCCCTTTTTAAGTTAGTATGAATATACTAGCAAAAAGAGGGTGATGTAATAAATGCTAACCGAAATGTTATCTCAAGTCGAAATTAGTGAACAATTGGCAATTGTTGTACCTGCGCTAATGATCATTGGTTATGCATTAAAGCGAACACCAAAAATTGCTGATTGGATGATTGTTTGGATTCTCCTAGTAATAGGAGTGATTGCAAGTGGGTTTACTTTAGGTTTTACAATAAGTGGAGTTGGAAATGGTATTATTGCAGCTGGGGCTGCAATTACAACGCATCAAGCTTATAAACAAACAAAAAATAGAGATAAAGCAGAATTAATTAGAGAGATTGTTGATGATAAACTTAAAAATATCGATGAAAATATGAGTAGAAAAAAAGATAAAAAAAGGAACTGAAATAAATAATTCAGCTCCTTTTTTTAAGATTAAGATAATGATTAATTTTTATGCTTTTGTCCAATGTGAATTGATATCAACACCTGCTGCTTTTAGTGTTTGGAAGATTGGGCAACGGGCATCACTTAGTTCACGAAGTTCTTGGATACGATCTTCACTTTCTGTTGTATTTAGTTTTGCTTCAATTTTAACCCATTCAAAATAAGTTCGAACACTGTTATCACCCATAAGTCCTCGTAAATCTAGTTCCCCAGTAACCTCGTACTCTATTCCTTGTAGGTTGAAATTGATTTCTTTTGCTACAAAGTTAGCAATAACATTTTCACAAGACACAAGTGCGCCTAAAAGAGTTGATAGTGGGTCT
This sequence comes from Anaerobacillus sp., assembly GCF_046314235.1. Lineage (NCBI taxonomy): Bacteria > Bacillati > Bacillota > Bacilli > Caryophanales > Bacillaceae > Anaerobacillus > Anaerobacillus sp. Next base: position 337,074 of record NZ_JBKBWN010000005.1, on the reverse strand, counting down.
GGACCTTGATTCGTACCACCAAAGCTATCTGGCTCATCAATTGTAAAAGAGTGTTCCCCTGCAGTTAATTGTGTTTTCATTTTTTTGCTCACACCATTTGTTTTTACTGTAAGTTTTGACATTTCTACACCTCGCTTTTTTGTAGTAGCTCAACTCTTAATTGTTTTGCTGCTTCATTCATATTCCTAAGCTTTTGTTTTGCAATTTCTGGAGTGTTCATCGGTCTTTGAGCAAAAGTCCCAAAGCCACAGTCAGGGTTTAAATACATTTTGTCGATCGGGAAATATTTCGCCGCTTGTTTAACTCTTGCAACGATTTCTTCAACTGATTCTATTGTAGGTGTACGAGGGTTTACGACTCCTAAACCTAACTCTACATTTTCAAGCTTTGCTAGTTCTGTTAAGGCGTGCAATTCTCCTGCTCGAGGGGTAGCATATTCTAAAACATACTGGTCAACATTCATTTTTGCTAAGAAAGGCATAAGTGGATAGTATGGCCCACGAAGTAGCGTATCTTCTTGAGTACTCCAGTTGCCACGACAAACATGTATGCCAATTTTCGTGCCGCGATCACGCATGTTATCAGTTAACTTATTAATTAATCCTGTAGCAAAAGTAAGTTCTTCTTCTGAATCAGCTTTTGCTGTTAGGGCTCCACACATAAACGTTCGGTTTGCATTTTTTTGTGTAAATACAAGTTCTGTTAAGACCGGTTCATCAATTTGAATAAAGTCAACACCAGCCGCAATTAAATCTTCTATTTCTTCTCGTAATACTGAGACGATATCAACAGCCAAGTCTTCCTTTGTTGGATAAGCCTCTTTTGATAAACCATCGACCCACATAGCTCGTGTTAACAAGTAAGGACCTGGAATAGCGACTTTAATTTGTGCGCTCGTTTGTTCCTTTAAAAATTTATATTCATCAGTGGCAATCGGTTTCTTACGAGAAATTTTTCCAAAAGCAGCTGGGTTAGTTAATGAATATGCAGGCACATCTAATGTTCCAAGAATTTCTTCAAAGCTAGCTTTGTCCTCTACATATTCAAGTAAGTCTGCAACCGTTAACATTTTTACATTATCGATTTTGTCAGCAACGAATGAAATGAAGTTATCACGCCTTTGTTCCCCATCGGAAATAATATCAATGCCAGCTTCTTCTTGTCTTCTTGCACATTCAATAATTGCAACATTTGCAATTTGTTGAAAATCTTCCTCTGTAATTCGCTCAGCCCGAAGATCTCTTAATGCCTTAAGTACTTCACGTGTTCGTGGCCAACTTCCCACGATTGTAGTAGGTAAAAGCTTGCTAGTCAATATGGTTTCAACCCCTTAAAAAAATGTAATCGATGTAGAGAAACTTGTTATAAACTTGTTATAAGACAACTTGAAATTTGAGATTTATAGAAACGGAAGGTAGTAATGTTTGATAAATTGGTGACCGCTCTATTGTTGTTCGCCAAACATCTTCTAGATCACTTTCATCATTTGGAGATGTGACATAAAAGACGCCTGTTATCTCCTCTACTTTAGGGCTTCCATGATCTTCTAGCTCCATATGATATAGAATATTTTCAAGTTTTCCCTTTATCGTAAATTCCATTTCATCAATTACGATTTGACGCTTAGAAGCATGGGCTTTAAAGCCCACAACAAGGCATGAGCCAAGGGAAGTAAGGAGGTAATCAATGGCACTTGGTGCATCAACTTTCGGACTAAATTCAGCAGGTTGACCAGCAGTTAAGGTATGATTTCTAGAGAAGACTTTAGCAGAAAGCCCTTGTCCCTCTCGAACTCTTACACTCCATTGATAGCCCCGAGCAGCTTCTAAGTCCTCTTCAACTGATCCACTGCTTCCACCTTTGCGCACATAATAACTAGTATGTTGTTCATGCTTTTCGGAACCTAAAAACTCGTGCTCAACCATGCGACACCAAGCAGGGAGGTCATCAGCAACTGTTCTCTCTCTGCTTCGCACTTCTAAAAGTTGACCAGGCTCTAGTGGGTCCATACTTTTCTTAATAATAAGGAGCAGTCCAGAACCACAGTCTAAATCGCCGCCATCGCACATTCCATCTGGCTTTTGAAAAACCATTTTTAGTACCTCCTAGTATGTAATCGAAGCGGCACCAAGAGATAAAAATTCTACGACTTTCGCGCCGCCAACAATTGTTGCACCTTCTATTAAATTGTTCTCATCTAATTCACGCTTTTTGTGGCAAGGGCTACATACCCAAATGATTCCACCAGCTTCAACAAATTGATCCATTAATCCTTTTAATGGTGCAAACCCTTCTTCATGAACATCATCTGCATAACCTTTATCTGCAAGGTAAACACCATCAATATTCAAAAAGACAACTACTTCTTTACCAGATGCTACTGCTGCATTTGCAACGACGAAACCTACTGTTGCACGGTCTGTATCGTTTTTGCCGTTAGTTAAACTTACTAAAAATTTGTTTGTCATAATAATTCTCTCCTCTAAATAGTTAATTTTTTTGAATTACAAAATGGGTGATAAGTAAACCTTCTTCAAAAACTTCTAATAATGAGTGACCTTGCATCCGACACCAAGCAGGTATGTCTTCTTTGGCTCCTAAATCATACGAAATTACATGAATGATCTCTCCTTTTTGCATTTTTTTAACATTTAAGAAAACATTCATAATTAATTCACCACAACCTGCTTCACCAGCGTCATAAACAACATCAATTTGACCTTTATTATTTATTTTTATCACCACCATAAATAAAAGTTATAGTATTACTATGTAATTTTACTAAACTTTTCTTTTTTTGTAACTACGTTTTTAATTGAAAAATAAAAAACAGTTGTTTTTGGAATTAGAAAATTTATAGTATAATTATTTGGACAAAGAAAAGAGGAGATTTTTCGATGAATTTTTTTATGTTTTTAGCTACAGTTATTACAATTGTTGGATTATTTGGTCTTTATGATAGCATTCGATCGATTAAAAGAAATGGCGTTTTTCCTTCTGACCGAAAGTTGTACCGCTGGTTTGCTTTACTATTACTATTAGTTTTACCGGTCAGAAATTTTCAGGACCAACTTCAGATGATTAAAATAGGTTATTACATATTAATTCCTGTTGTCTTAATATGGTTGTTCTATGTTCATTTTCGAGATGGCAAAGCCTATATGGTTGTAGATATAGCAGAGGATGAGTTGATCGTTAAAATTGAGGATTGTTTTAAACAGCACAAAGTAAAATTAGTAAAAGAAAAAAAGTCACAAGGGAATTTTTTGTATAGGTACAAGCTTTCTGACACTGAGGCAACTATTGTCGTTAAGCAGTTAAAAGACATCTTAAATGACAAAGATCACTACTCCTATACTCTTACATTCAAAAAATGGTGGAGGCTACCAAATAGCGAAATTATTATTGAAGAGTTGTTGCGTAAGCTTCAGTTAGAACGCAAACCGTTACGTTCTAGAAAACGAAAAATGGTTGCCTTTAGTTATGGACTGTTATTTTTAGTAGGTGCTTATTTAGCGATGAATATCATTTAAATAAAAGTAGAAATAGCGGATTACTGTTAAGAACCTTCCGTTTCTAGTTCATCCGATTGTATTATTTATGTTTGGGAAAGTAATGGAAGAATATAGTTAAATACCAAAGTTACCAATATACATCTTTATGGTACTTGGTTTAGTTGGTGTTACGTTTGCTTTATTAGCTCTATAAACACAAAAAGTCTAACTTCGATTTATAGTTGAAGTTAGACTTTTTAATATACGAGTATAGTAAGCGTTTTCAAAAAAAAGGTCAGTGTAAAATACGTATATGGGGTTCTGTCTTTTCTATTAATTTCCCGTCTACAAGCTCTAGAATTCGATCGAAAAATTGCCCGCTTTCTGTTTCACCCGTAATAACTAATGTAAGTTGTTGCCTTCTTACGTAGTTTACAAGCACACTGTACAATTCATATTGTTCTTCATCATTTAACCCTTTTGTCAATTCATCTAATAATAAAAGCCTAGGATTCGACATTAAAATTCTAGCTATTGTAATTTTTAAACGGTCCAGCTTAGTTAAACTGTCAGGATATTTTGTAAGTTTTTCATCATTAATTCCAAGCATCGATAAAATAAACTGGGCCTCACCATTACATAAATCATAATCTGGACTATCCACTTCTTGGCCCATTAACAAATGCTGCTTCACACTTAAATATGGAATTAAGCAATCCTCACTTGTTAAAAATCCAATATGCTTCATACGCCAATCTGAACGCTTTTCAATGTCTAACAAGTTTGTTCCAAAGACTTCAATTGTTCCGTGATTAGGTGGTGTCATTGCAGCGATCATTTTTAATAATGTCGTTCTTCCACTACCATAATGACCGCCAATAAAGACGATCTCCCCTTCATGAACATGTAATGACAAGTCTTTAAATAAAATATTTTTTTGCTTTCCTGTAATATATTTCTTGGAAACATTATTTGCGGTTATCACATACACGCCCATCACCCCTCTCAATAATTAATAATATGATCTCTATATTTCTCCCATGTCTTTATTTAATCATTATTTAAATAGAAAATAAACACGAATTAAAGGAGAAAATCGAATATTGTATTAATTATTATCTTAATTCTGTTAGGTTGAGCTTGAGCTTAGTCTGTACTCCACCTGTTGCACAAAAGTAGTCACTAAGTATATGATTTATATAGGCGAAAATTATTAGGAGGAAGGCAAATGCTTGACAATTTATTATCTCGATATTCTTGGCTTGCGCAATGGGAAGATATCGGGATTGCTTTAGGTATTTTAATTATTTTTCACGTGTTTCGAAAAATCTTTACAAAGTATATTTATAAACTGTTATTACGTTTGGCGAAAAAGACGCCAACAGATATAGTTACGAATATATTCGTTGCCTTCGAAGGTCCTTTACGATTATTTTTTGTTGGAATTGGTTTCTATGTAGCTTTAATGTATTTACCATTAGAGAAAAATACAAACGAAATAATTATTCAAGTTTTTCGATCGTTTATTATATTTCTTGTTGGTTATGGACTTTTTAATTTATCGGCAGCTTCGTCAGCATTGTTTCAAAAGATTGGATTAAAGCTTGATGTCGAAGTAGATGAAATTTTATTACCGTTTCTATCTAAGCTTGCAAGAATAGTCGTTATTGCCTTGATGGTTAGTATTATTGCTGATGAATGGGGTTATGATATAAACGGTTTTGTAGCAGGTTTGGGCCTAGGGGGTCTAGCATTCGCGTTAGCTGCCAAAGACGCAATCGCCAACCTTTTTGGTGGCGTTATAATTATTACTGAAAAACCATTTTCAATTGGGGATTGGATCAAAACGCCAAGTGTAGAGGGGACGGTAGAAGATATTACATTTAGAAGTACAAAAATTCGTACCTTTGCGCAAGCGGTTGTTACTGTTCCAAACTCTACGTTATCTAACGAGCCGATTACGAACTGGACCAAGATGGGGAAACGGAGAATTTCATTTCATTTAGGTGTTACATATTCTACTCCTAAAGCAAATTTGGAAGCTTGTCTAACGAAAATAGAAAATATGCTTAAACTTCATGATGAAATTGATCAGGAAACAATATTCGTTCGCTTTGATGAATTTAATGAAAGTAGTTTAGATATTTTTGTATACTTTTTTACGAAAACGACTGTTTGGGGACAGTTTTTAGCTGTGAAAGAAGATGTCAATTTTAAGATCATGGAAATTCTCGAAGCAGAAGAGGTTTCTGTAGCATTTCCTAGTCGTAGTATTTATGTTGAGAAAGAAGCTTAAATTAAAAAAGGATGACAGTTAAATATGCCCTGTCATCCTAACCAAATTTATTTAATAAAGGATTTTAACCCCAAGATACCATCCTGCAATCTAATATCAACGATTTCTGCATCTTCAATATGTTGTAATATCATTCTATTTGCTTCGTCAAATGTTTCCTTGGTCATATGAATTTGTTCCATTACTTCTTTACTAAACGTTTGTTGTTTTTCGATTGAGAAGATTAATTCTTCAACGTTACCTTGAACTAAGCTAATAGCTCTAATGATACTGTCAATACTATTAGCAGTCTGGTCACTTAAAGTGATACCTTCATTTACAGCAACTAAGCTAGTTTGGGAGTCTTTTAACGCTTTTTCTGTATCTTGTTGCATATGTTTGATAAGCTCAGTAATGGAACGTGTACTTTGAGATGTATTTTCCGCCAACTTCCTTACTTCATCGGCAACAACCGCAAATCCTTTTCCATGTTCACCAGCTCTAGCAGCTTCGATAGATGCATTTAAAGCTAGAAGGTTAGTTTGTTCAGCGATATCGTTAATAACATTAACAATTCCTTCAATTTCTTTAGATCTAGAACCAACTTGTGACATACTTAAAGCTGTTTGTTTTGCTTCCTCACCAAGTCTATGAATAAGAGATTGAACTTGTTCGACAGCTTTTTGTCCTTCTTTTGATTTTATCTCCATTTCATTTGCAGACTGGATTAATGACCGCCCTTTTTCAGATGTTGCAACTGAATTATTACTAGCTTGGAGACTAATGTCATTAACAATAGTGAAGTGTTTTTTAATTTTTTCAACGAGGTCAGCTAAAATTGTATGCTGATTATTAACAGAATCGTGTTGGTCTAAGATCCCAGCTAAATCCTCATCCATTGTTTGTAAAAATGAATGAATAGCTTCGTTTTTTTCTTGTAGAGCCTTTTTTGTTACACTTAATTCTAAAGTTAGTTCTTCTTTTTCATTGAGTAAGTTCTTATAAGAACTTTTTAATACGATCATTCTTGATGCACCCCGATTTTCCTTAGTACTATAATGAGAATAATAATCAATTAATACCTTAAATATATTATAATATTATCATAACATAAAAGTTAATCGAGAATACTATAATTTCTAACATTATTACTGTTCTAATAGTGGGTTTTAGTTAGAGATTGAGAAGGTTATTTGCAGGATTTTGACATTTTTAATAGAATATCTTTTGAAGGATATTTTTGGCGGTTAAATTATAATAATAATTATTATTACTTTATATTTACTATCAATTGTTATTAAATACTGTATTTTACACTAATAGTGGAGGGATATTGATGTCTTCTGAAGTAATTGTATATAGTAGTACAGGCTGTCCTTACTGTGAAAAAGTAAAAAATCAATTAACTGAATGGGGAATTGATTACGAAGTACGAAATGTTTCGATACATAAGGAGTATTTTGATCAATTACGAGCAAATAAAGTTTACGGTACGCCTGCTACATATGTTAACGGTAAACTAATCTTAGGGTTTCAAGAGAAAAAATTCAAAAAAGCCTTTGGTATTGAGGACAAGGAAGCAAATACAGAAAGGTAAAACTACAATATTAAACAGCGTAAGTCGAGAAAGAGAATTGATCAATTCAATTCTTTTTTTTTATTTTAAAAAAAGGTTGCAAATATAAAACCTCTGTTATAGTATAATCTTATAAAAGTAAAACTGTAGTAAAACAGTTTGTTGAAACTATAAAAAACTAGGAGATGAGAAAAAATGAAAAAGTATCAAGAAGAAGTATATGAATTAGAAACAAATTGGCAAAGTGAAAGATGGGCAGGAATTATTCGAAATTACACTGCTGAAGAAGTAGTAAGATTAAGAGGTTCCGTCCAAATTGAACATACACTAGCACGGCGTGGTGCAGAGCGTCTTTGGAACCAATTACAGTCTATGGATTTTGTAGCCGCGTTAGGTGCATTAACTGGTAACCAAGCAATTCAGCAAGCGAAGGCAGGGTTGCAAGCGGTATACTTAAGTGGGTGGCAAGTGGCTGCTGACGCTAATTTAGCAGGACAAATGTATCCAGATCAAAGCTTATATCCAGCAAATAGTGTACCTATGGTTGTTAAAAGAATTAACCAAGCATTACAACGTGCAGACCAAATTCAACACATGGAAGGAAAAGATGAAATTGATTACTTTCTCCCGATTGTGGCTGATGCCGAAGCAGGTTTTGGTGGTCAATTGAATGTTTTTGAACTAATGAAAGGAATGATCGAAGCTGGAGCTGCAGCGGTTCATTTTGAAGATCAGCTTGCTTCAGAGAAGAAATGTGGACATTTAGGTGGAAAAGTATTAATTCCCACACAAACAGCTATTCGGAACCTTACAGCTGCAAGACTTGCTGCTGACGTCTCTGGTGTCCCAACTCTTATCATTGCAAGAACAGATGCGGATGCGGCAGACTTGATTACAAGTGATGTTGATCCATACGATCATCAGTTTATTACAGGTGAAAGAACACCCGAAGGTTTTTTCCGTACTAATGCAGGCATTGAACAGGCAATTTCGCGTGGGTTGGCTTATGCTCCTTATGCCGATTTAGTTTGGTGCGAAACATCAAAGCCTAGCTTAGAAGAAGCCAAAGCATTTGCTGATGCTATTCACGCTAAATTTCCAGGAAAGATGCTCGCCTATAATTGTTCTCCTTCATTTAATTGGAAAGCGAATCTTGACGAAGATACGATCGAGCGCTACCAAATTGAACTTAGTAAAATGGGCTATAAATTCCAATTTGTTACATTGGCAGGCTTTCACGCTTTGAACCACAGTATGTTTGAATTAGCTCACGCCTATAAAACTCGTGGTATGGGGGCTTATTCTGAACTTCAACAAGCAGAATTCGCTAGTGAAGCTAAAGGATACACCGCTACTCGTCACCAACGAGAAGTAGGAACAGGTTATTTTGATGAGGTTTCACAGGCAGTTTCAGGTGGGACATCTTCAACAACAGCATTAAAGGGTTCTACTGAAGTGTCGCAGTTCTAATTTGTTTTAAGCGTTATTAAACTCCATCTGAAGAGGCTGTCCGATAAGTCTCAGTTCACCTTTAAGTGCTATGTAGAAGTGTATGTTTGTATACGATCTAATCATAGTTGACGAGGTGACTGTAACTTGCTTTTCGGTTAGTCTCTTTTTTTCTTCCTTAAATAAATTTTTCCAACTTACACATGAATATTTATAATTTTAGTCAAACTAAGCGAGGAAGAATTTATTAGATTGGAGTTTATAAACAATGAAAAAAAGGACAATAACTATTATTTCACTATTAGCGGTCATCATTGTAGGTACAGTTCTATTTCGTTTTTTACATCTTGAATTCGCATTTGTTCCAGGTAATGAAGTAAGAGTCAATGATAAAGACCAAGGGGGACTATTTGGTGGTCAAGCAACTGAAGAAAATGAAGGGCAAGAGCAAATTGAATTAGGTAGAGAAATGTTTTATACAGAAACGTTTGGCAATGAAGTGTTTTTCACTGATATTATGGGATTATTTGATGGACCGTTTACTTTAATAAACATCGGAAAGGCGATTATGCAGTTAAACGGTGAAGGAACTTCAAATCTTCAAGTTGAAGCAGCAGAAGATTTTCAAGCAGGTGACATAACGATAAAAAAAGGGGAATTAATAAACACAGGACTTGATGTAGCAAAAGGGGGCATGACACCAATAGGTGTAAAATTTCTAGTAAGTGAAGGCCGTCTTAAAGCAGGGATTAGCTGTGCAATTTGTCATGCTTCTGTAGATGATCGTGGAAACGTCATTTCTGGTATCCCAAACAATGATTTAAATGTTGGTCTATCCCTAGCAATGGCTACCAATACAGCTTCTTATTTTACTCATGGGCAGTTGGACAGCTTAGAAGATTTTGTTTCAGAACATTATTTAGTCAAAGTTGAAACAGACAAAGGGAAAAAAGAACAGTTACCAGATCCTGATTTACTAGAAGCATATATTGATGAAGAACTAGTGAAATGGCCAATTGGTACTAATGATCCAACAATTAATGAAGATAACAATGCAGTGAAGTTCCCACATGTTTTTACAAAGGGAAATCACCCATATGGCTGGAGTGGTCAAGGTTTAATCGGTCCATTTAATGGTTTAAGTGCAGCGTTAAACAATGCCCATGGACAAAATATGGATGCGACAAGTCAAGCGCCGAAGAGTAAAGAAGTTTTGGATATTCATGAAGAAGTTTATTTAGGAACTGTTCTGCAACGTTCCCAATCTCCTAAATACCGCTGGGATCCGAAAAGTGGTGAAAAACCTTCGGAGTTTTTTAAGAGAGTAGATCCTACACCTGGTGCGCCTGGTGTAATTGAATTGATACCGACACCGAATTTTCCAAAAATGTCCTTTTTATCAACTGTTGGTGCATTTACTAGTTCGCCAGGGTATAAAGCGTGGGAGCAAGTGAATGCGATGGCTGCGTTTATGAATTCATTAGAGCCTCCAAAAACAGGTTTAAAAAAGGATCCAGAAGTTTATGCCGAAGGAGAGCGGGTATTTGAACAGGCTGGCTGTACAAGTTGTCATGGGGGGCGCTATTTTACCAATAATACATTAATCCCAGTCGAGGAAATAGGAACGAACCCAGCAAGAGCAAAAGCATTTCGTCAGGCAGAAAATTATTTTGATAAAGATGCGAAAATGTATGCAAAGGATACACCGGTTCCACTCCCTGATAAACCAAAGGTAATAGATGTCGAAATGTCTAAAGAAGAGCAAGAACAGCTAGAGATGGGCTGGGCGCAAGAGGGTTCAAACGGAGGTTACAAGACGATGGGCTTATTTGGTTTATACTGGACTGCTCCGTATTTACATGATGGTGGTGTTGCGGTAGGTAAAAAAGGGGAAATTGGTGTACCAAATACATTGCTAAAAGGGATCAAAGCAGACCCAGTGGAAAGTCTTCGTGCGTTAATTGACTCAAATATTCGTCAGCAAGTAATTGCAGCTAATGAAGAAAACGAGAAGCTTCGTACTGCAAATGTGACAGGAAGAGGACATGAAAAATGGGTAGATGAGTCGACAGGTTTTACAAAAGAACAGCAGGATGCGTTAATCCATTACCTTTTACAAATTACTGATAATTAAATGGGGCATTTCAAATGAAAGCAGTAACGTATCAAGGTGTTAAAAAAGTAAAAGTACAAGAAGTTGAGGAGCCGATATTAGAATATCAGGATGATATTATAATTCGGACAACAGCTTGCTCAATATGTGGTTCTGATCTCCATTGCTACCATGGTATGATCCCTAGCATGTCTAAAAATTATATAACAGGTCACGAAGTAGTGGGAGTTGTTGAAGAAGTTGGTTTGGAGGTTACAAAAGTAAAAAAAGGGGACAAAGTTGTTGTTCCCTTTAATATCGCTTGTGGAAAATGTTACTATTGCCGTAACAAATTGGAAAGTCAATGTGAGGTTGCAAATCGCAACTATGAAATAGGTGCAACATTTGGTTGTTCTCGACTTTATGGAGATTATCCAGGCGTTCAAGCTGAATTTGTACGAGTCCCCTTTGCTAATTTTGCACCGTTTCGTTTACCGGAACATAACGAACTTTCAGATGGAGAGCTTGTCCTATTGACTGATGCATTACCAACGGCCTACTGGGCGGTAGAACAAGCTGGTGTGAAAGCTGGAGATACAGTTATTATTTTAGGGTGTGGACCAATTGGCTTACTAACACAAAAAATGGCTTGGTTTAGAGGTGCAAAACGTGTAATTGCTGTGGATCATATTCAGACCCGACTACAACATGCACATAAAACGAACAAAGTTGAAATATATAATTTTAAAAAAATAAATGAGCTCGGAAATCTTCTAAAAGAAATAACACACGGTGGTGCAGATTCCGTTATTGATTGTGTTGGTATGAGTGGTAAGATTACGTCGGGCGAGCTACTCCAAAGCTTAGTCGGCCTTCATGGTGGCTCAATGGGGGCAATTACGATGGCAAGCCAATCAGTTCGTATCGGTGGTACAGTAGCACTTGTGGGTGTTTACGGAACAAGGTATAATGCGTTCCCTTTAGGAGATTTCTTTTCTCGAAACGTAACATTAAGAATGGGAATGGCACCAGTCGTTCATCTCATACCAGGTTTATTTGACATGTTATTGAATGAAAAAATAATTGTAAAAGATGTTATTAGTCACGAAATGCCGTTAGATGATGCTAAAAAAGCCTATAAGATGTTTGATGTACATAAGGATGAGTGTTTAAAAATTATTCTTAAACCTTAACAAAGCTTTTAATTAGATGAGCTAAATAAATGATTTTCGAGAGCAGAAAGTCGGGAGTATCCAAATTAAAGCAAAAACAATCGCATTTTGCTTGTCACTATCTAAACTTTTTGATAAAGTAAAGTATAAATTGTATATTAATACATAATTAAAAAGATAATGTACATAAGTATGGGAGGAAATAAACTATGAAAATGATGGATGCAAACGAAATTATTTCGTTTATTTCAAACAGCGTAAAGTCAACACCTGTGAAAGTTTATGTAAAAGGTAACCTAGAAGGAATTAATTTTGGTGAGAAGACAAAGACATTTATTTCGGGTTCAACTGGAACATTATTTGGTGAGTGGACAGAGATTGATGCAGCCCTAAAGGCTAATGCAGATAATATCGAAGACTATGTGGTTGAGAATGACCGTCGTAATTCTGCGATTCCTTTATTAGACTTGAAGAATATTAAAGCACGTATTGAACCTGGAGCAATCATTCGTGATCAAGTTGAGATTGGAGACAATGCGGTTATTATGATGGGAGCATCAATTAATATTGGTTCAGTTGTTGGTGAAGGAACGATGATTGATATGAACGTCGTATTAGGTGGAAGGGCTACTGTTGGTAAGAATTGTCATATTGGTGCTGGATCTGTATTAGCTGGTGTTATTGAACCACCTTCAGCTAAACCGGTAGTTGTCGAAGATGATGTGGTTGTTGGAGCTAACGCTGTTATCTTAGAAGGGGTAACAGTTGGTAAAGGCGCGGTAGTTGCTGCTGGTGCGATTGTAACTGAAGATGTACCACCAAACACAGTTGTTGCAGGAGTCCCTGCTCGTGTTATTAAAGAAATCGATGAGAAAACAAAAGGGAAAACTGAAATTAAGCAAGAACTTCGCCGTTTAAACGAAGATAGATAATATTAAAAATGCCTGCTAGCCTTTAAAGGCAGTAGGCATTTTTCTTTATAATACGTCAGTTACTGAATACTAAAAAAAGAGGTAGTTATTATGAATAATTCTCAATTCGTAAATGTAAGGAGAGACTTACATCAAATTCCTGAGCTTGGATTTGAGGAATTTAAGACTCAGCAATATTTACTATCGTTTATAAAAAAATTACCCCAACAATTTTTACAAATAGACACTTGGAAAACTGGTGTTTTTGTAAAAGTACTTGGGTCAGATTCTACAATGGTGATTGGATATCGTGCAGATATTGATGGTTTGCCGATGGAGGAAGAAACGAATTTAGCGTTTAAATCCCAGCATAAAGGGAAAATGCATGGTTGCGGTCATGATTTTCATATGAGCATCGCTCTTGGTGTACTATCTCATTTTGCAGCAAATCAACCAAAGCAAACATTGTTATTTATTTTTCAACCAGCAGAGGAAGGGCCTGGTGGGGCAAAACCGATGCTTGAGAGTGAATATCTAAAAAATAATCGTCCAAACATGATGATGGGATTGCACATTGCCCCTGAATATCCTGTTGGAACTGTGGCGACAAGAAAAGGGTTACTCTTTGCTAATACGTCTGAATTATTCATCGACTTTTTGGGGAAAGGTGGCCATGCGGCCTTTCCACATACAGCTAACGATATGGTTGTTGCAGCTAGTTATTTTGTCACACAAATTCAGTCAATTGTTGCTAGAAATGCCGACCCGCTTGATTCCGCAGTTGTAACTATAGGGAAAATAACTGGCGGTTCGAAACAAAATATCATTGCAGAACGTGCTAGAGTGGAAGGGACAATTCGAACATTATCGATGGATTCTATGGAGAAAATAAAGAAGAGGGTTTCAGCTATAGCTAATGGAATTGAGATAGGGTTTGAATGCAGTCTCTCGATCGACTTTGGTGCGAATTATTGTCAAGTTTATAACGACGAGAAGATAACGAAGAATTTTATGGACTTTGTTCAAAACCGAGATAATAGCCAATTAGTTGAGTGTCGAGAGGCAATGACTGGTGAAGATTTTGGTTATTTCCTAGCAGAAATTCCAGGGTTTATGTTTTGGCTAGGAGTTGACTCTACATCTGGTCTTCATTCAGGTTCGTTGAATCCTAACGAAGAGGCTATTCCATTTGCGATTGAACTTATAATCGATTATGTAAAAACGTTCTAAATTTAAAAGGTTGCCTATAAAAGAATAAGACAACAGAATAATCTTCCATTTAGTTGGACAAATTATCGTTGTAGAGAAATGTATCTTTACATATTTAACGGATGATTTGGAAGGAGGAACGTTTTATGGCTAAGATTGGTGTCGAGCAATCTTTAACTGATGTTCAGGAAGCGTTACAATCAAGAGGTTATGACGTCGTCCAATTAAAGCAGGAAAATGATGCCCAAGGGTGTGACTGCTGTGTAATTACAGGGCAAGACCAAAATATGATGGGCATTCAGAATGTTGTTACGAAGGGTTCTGTTATCAACGCCGCCGGTTTAACTGCTGAGGAAGTTTGCCAACAAGTAGAAACTAAAATTCAGTAAACGACAAGGACTGGGAATGACAAAAAAAGCTAACTAACTTTAGTTTAACTAAAGAGCTAGCTTTTGTGTCATTCCTATTTCTTTTCAACAAAAACTTGATGTGGAAATGGGATTTCAATGCCGTGGCGATCAAGAGCCTCTTTTAGTGATTTCCGAAGTTTTCTTTCAATCGCCCACTGTGACATGTTTTCTGTCTTAGCAATAATCCTGATTACTACATCGGAATCGCCTAAACTTTGAACACCTACAACATCAGGTCCTTCTTTAATTGCTAATTCCTGTTGAGCAAATTCATCACAGGTTGCTTGTAAAATGGCAATTGCTTCATCAATGTTTTCGTCATAAGCAATGCTAATATCAACTAAGGCACGCATATTCCCGCGTGAATGGTTGCTAACATTTTTGATCTCTCGATTAGGAATAAAGTGCAATGTTCCATCAAACCCGCGAAGCTTAGTCGTTCGTAAACCGACATCTTCGACAACACCGTCTAATCCAGCCATAGTTACATAATCGTCAACATCAATTTGTTTTTCTAGTAATAGAAAAAAACCTGTGACAACATCGCTTACTAATCCTTGCGCACCAAAACCAATTGCAAGTCCGATGATACCAGCCCCAGCTATTAATGGCGCAATTTCATAATCAAATATTCCTATAACAATAGTGAGTAAAAAGAATATTAGAAAATATGTAAAGATATTAAGGGCAAGCTTTTCTAATGTCTTTGTTCGGCCAGGGTGCATTCCTCTTTGTTGTTGCATTTTCATAAATGTACTAGAGATAATCCCGGTTCCAATTTTCTTTACGAGGATATAAAAAAGAAAAATTCCTATTAACTGGATAATAATAATTGAGAGACTTACTAGTAGTCCACTCCAATCGTATGATTCAAGCCAGCTCAAATTCAAGCAGTTCAACTCCATCCTTAAAAAAATTGTATCGCACTTTAAGTATTCCCCTTGCCGCGACGAGACTAAACATCCTTTAAAGTCTACCATAATAGAAAAGGAATTCTAAAACGATATGACTTAGTATTCTGTTTTCATAGTTCAGTGCATATGATTCGTTTATTTCATTTAGAACAGGTTATAATAGCAATAGTATTATTTTAAAGGATGAATTTACTTTTTTATCAACTTTTTATAATTCTTCTTTTATAATAATTATAATTTAACCTGTATAACGGGTATTATTTTAGGAGGTTTTACATATGAGTGACAAAAGAATGGTAGCAAAACAAGCACCTAGATTTGAGATGGACGCAGTAATGCCCAATAAAGAGTTTGGAAAAGTTAGTTTAGAAGAGAACATGAAGAATGATAAGTGGACGGTTCTTTACTTCTATCCAATGGACTTCACTTTCGTATGTCCAACAGAAATTATTTCTTTAAGCGATCGTTATGATGAGTTTGAAGATCTAGATGCAGAAGTTATTGGAGTCTCTACAGATACAATTCATACTCATTTGGCTTGGATTAATACTGACAGAACTGCTAATGGTTTAGGAGATTTAAAATATCCTTTAGCTGCTGACACTAACCACGCTATTTCAAGAGAATATGGTGTGTTAATTGAAGACGCTGGGATTGCTTTACGTGGATTATTCATCATTAGTCCTGAAGGCGAGCTAATGTACTCAGTAGTAAATCACAATAACATTGGTCGTGATGTTGATGAGACATTACGTGTACTGCAAGCCCTACAAACTGGCGGATTATGCCCAGCGAACTGGAAGCCAGGTCAAGAAACATTATAATTAGATAATTCGCTAAATGAAAGGTCTAGCTAAATGTTAGGCCTTTTCTTACACTATTTCCTAGGAGTTGATAATATGAAGTTAAGATCAGCTATGCCTGAGCTAGTTGGAGCTACAGAGTGGTTGAATGGTCAAGTAACAAAGAATGATTTAGTTGGTGAAAAACCAACGTTGTTTCACTTTTGGTCAATTAGCTGCCATTTATGTAAAGAAGGGATGTCAAATATAAATGAATTCCGCGATCTATATAAAGATCAATTAAATGTCGTGGCTGTGCATATGCCTCGGTCAGAAAAAGATCTTGATATTGAAGAAATAAAAAGAGTTGCCAATGAGCATGATATTACACATCCGATCTTTGTTGATGGAGATCATAAGTTAACAGATGCTTTTGAAAACAAATATGTTCCTGCCTATTATGTATTTGATAGTGAAGGGCAACTCCGTCATTTTCAAGCTGGTGGTGGCGGAATAAAGATGTTAACAAAACGCGTCAATCGCGTATTAGGCATAAAAGAAGAATAGTAAACTAATTTATGAGGATTTATAAATCGTTCCACTAATTTTTTGATGTTTTTCTCTTTAATTTGATAATTTAAAAGTCACCTCTTTCTATAGATATTTGTATATATAGAAAGAGGTGATCTTTTTATGAATATAAATGATAAAAGAAATAGTTTAGTAAGGCATAGAAGTAAAACTTATCGTCGAAGATCTAAATCGCAAATAAAGAATATTGCCATCCATCATAGTGCAACAACATCAGGTAGTGCCGAAGCGTTTGCCAGATATCACGTAAATCAGCTTGATTGGCCTGGAATCGCTTATCATTATGTTGTTAATAAAGATGGCTCTATTGATTTATGTCATGATCCAGAAGTCGTTAGTTATCATGTAGGCAATAGTAATGGAAGAGCTCTTGGTATTTGTATGGTTGGAGATTTTCGTACTCAGACTTTGGGGAGTGCACAAAGAAATGCGACACTTGAGTTAGTTAGAACGTTATTAGATGAATTTAATTTAACTGTTGACGATGTTTGGGGACATATCGAATTCCCTGGTTACTCGTGGAAACCATGTCCTTCGATCAGTATGGAACAGTTTAGAAGATCATTAAGAACTGATCAAGGTGAAACTCCTATACCGAATATTCCGGTGCCGAGCCAACCTAGAAATAGAGCGGTTTTAAGTCAAGGTGATCGAGGTGAGGATGTAAGAACGCTACAACAAAAGCTTAATGAATTAGGGTTTAATACAGGTCCTACTGATGGAATTTTTGGTCCACTAACAGCAGATGCAGTGGAAAGATTTCAAAGAAGTGCACGTATTCGCGTTGATGGAATAGTTGGACCAGAAACAAGGAACGCACTTGATAATTTTAATTCAGTAACAGATCCAGTAGAACATGGTGCTCCTTCAGATGAGCCTGACTGGAGGGAAGAGCATTACAATGAAGAAAATAGAAGAATGCTTCGTTTAATTAGACCGATGATGCGTGGGCAAGACGTAGTCGAAGTTCAGCAAAAAGTAGGGGCGCTTACTGATGGTGTCTATGGTCCTGAGACTGAAAGAAGAGTCATGGAGTTTCAGAGAAGAAACAATTTAACTGTTGATGGAATCGTCGGTCCATTAACGTGGGCGATGTTTGATGGAGTTGCTGAAAATACACCTAGCTATGAAAGGTTGCTATCATTACAAAGTCCGATGCTACGCGGTGAAGATGTGAAACAAGTACAACGAGCGCTAGGCGTTCAAGTTGATGGGCTTTATGGGCCTAACACTCAACGAGCCGTTCGGAATTTCCAAAGAAGTGCGGGAATAAGTGTAGATGGGATTGTTGGGCCTCAAACTTGGAATCGTCTGTTTTAATTTATGTATAGCTAACTGGTCCTTTTATTGCATGCTAAGTTGGAATTAGTTTGCTCATTCTTTACCTTTTAGAAATTCAATTACTATAATATTAAAAATATTATGTTATGATAAAATAAGGTAAGCAATTAGTTCCGATGGATGGAGGAAATACGACTCTATGAAAAAACAGTTTGCTGTAATTGGATTAGGTAGATTCGGTGGAAGTATATGTAGATCTTTAAGTGAACAAGGAATGGAAGTACTTGCAATTGATACCGATGAAGAAAAAATCAATATTTATTCTAGTGTCGTTACTCATGCAGTAGTTGCAGACGGTGCAGATGAAGCCGCACTTAGAAGTCTTGGTATTAGAAATTTTGATCATGTAATAGTAGCAATTGGTGATAATATTCAGGCTAGTATCTTAACAACACTTATTTTAGATGAACTTGGGGTAAAGCATATTACAGTTAAAGCTCAAAATGATTATCATGAGAGGGTTTTAAATAAAATTGGCGCTCATAAGGTGGTTCACCCTGAAAGAGATATGGGAGTAAGGATTGCCCATAATATTGTTTCCAAAAATGTTTTGGATTATTTAGAGCTTTCAAAGGATTATAGTATTGTAGAGCTTATTGTCGGAGATAGAATGAACAATAAAACATTAGTAGAGTTAAATATTCGGGCTAAATATGGCGTGAATATCATGGCGATTAAAAGAGATGGTGTGATAAATGTGTCTCCATACGCCACTGAGAAGATACTAAAGGGAGATATTCTCATTGTTATCGGCGCGGTTTTAGACATTAATAAGTTAGAAGATGCGTTATTTGATAAAGATTAAAAAAACGAAAGGGGGGCCCTTTCGTTTTTTTTAATACTAAGTAAGTAGTAAACTATACTTAACTTGAGATTTTAGTGCTTAAATAGTTACACTTCCATAATAATTGGTAATATCATTGGTTTGCGTTTTGTTTTCTCGTATAAAAATGGACCTAAAACATCAGTTATTTCATTTTTA
This sequence comes from Anaerobacillus sp., assembly GCF_046314235.1. Lineage (NCBI taxonomy): Bacteria > Bacillati > Bacillota > Bacilli > Caryophanales > Bacillaceae > Anaerobacillus > Anaerobacillus sp. The sequence continues at coordinate 317,876 of NZ_JBKBWN010000005.1, read as the reverse complement.
ATTTCAGACCATTGTGTAGTTTTACGGTCCATAATTGATTGTAAATGTTTTGCAAGAAGGGACTGGGCATCGTTGATTAAATCACCAGATTCTCGCATATAAACAAAACCTCTTGAAATAATATCGGGACCTGCTGTTACTTTGAATTCTTTCATATTTAAACTTACAACAACTACGACAAGTCCTTCTTCTGATAATATACGGCGATCACGCAAGACGATGTTTCCGATATCACCAATCCCATTTCCATCCACGTATACTGAGCCCGAAGGAACTTTACCGACAAGCGCAGCCTCATCATTTCCTAATGCTAAAACTTCGCCATTATCCATCACAAAGCAGTTTTCTTCAGGTACATCGCAATCGACAGCAAGTTTCACGTGCATTTTTAACATTCTATATTCACCGTGTATTGGCATGAAATATTTAGGTTTAATTAAGCGTAACATTAACTTTTGTTCTTCTTGACTGCCGTGGCCAGATGTATGAATATCACTTAAAGATCCGTGAATAACCTCTGCTCCAGCACGGTACAATTGATTAATTGTTTTACTCACACTTAACGTATTTCCTGGAATAGGAGATGAAGAAAAGACTACGGTGTCTCCAGGAATAATTTGAATTTGACGATGTGTACCAAAAGCTATGCGCGATAAGGCAGCCATTGGTTCGCCTTGACTTCCCGTACATAAGATTGTCACTTCATTTGCAGGAAGCTTATTTAACTGACTATGTTCAATAAATGTCCCTTTAGGTGCTCTTATATATCCTAACTCTTGACCGATATTAATGGCATTTTCCATACTTCTTCCAAATACAGCAACTTTACGTTTATTTGCAACTGCTGATTCTACAACCTGTTGTAGGCGATGAATATTAGAAGCAAAAGTAGCAAAAATTAATCTGCCATCAATTTTACGGAAGATTGAATCAATGCTCTCACCGACTTTACGTTCTGACATTGTAAATCCGGGAACTTCACTGTTAGTGCTATCAGATAGTAGGCAAAGTACACCTTCTTGTCCAATTTGAGCCATCTTTGTTAAATTAGCTGGTTCACCTACAGGGGTGAAATCAAATTTAAAATCACCAGTGTGAACAATGTTTCCAGGTGGAGTTTTGACAACAATACCATATGAATCTGGGATACTGTGGGTAGTTCTAAAGAATGAAACTGAGACGTTTTCGAATTTAATAATGTCATCTTCTTTAATTTCTATCATTTTTGTTTTTCTAAATAAACCGTGTTCTTCCAATTTACCTTTTAATAAGCCTAGCGCTAACTTTCCGCCGTAAATTGGAATATTTACTTGTCTTAATAGGTAAGGAATACCACCAATGTGATCTTCGTGTCCATGAGTGATAAAAAGGCCTTTAATTTTTTCGACGTTTTTTACTAAATAGGTATAATCCGGAATAACGTAGTCAATACCTAGCAACTCATCTTCTGGAAACTTTATTCCAGCATCGATTAAAATGATTTCCTCTTGAAATTGAACAGCATAAGTGTTTTTTCCAATTTCACCTAAGCCACCTAGGGCGAAAACCGCTGTTTGATTACTCTTAACTTGTTTCATAATTATATATTCTCCACATTATAGTTTTCGCTTTGTTTTTCATATTCGAGATATGCACCTTCCACTGGTAAAACAAATTCAATATTGTATGGACGGGAGGCTAATTTTTGCCTTACTTCCATTTCTGAATTTGCTTCAACATAAAGCGATTTTGTTTTTTCTCTAACAGATACTTCTGAGACTCTTTCTTGATATAACACTTTGAAAATCATTAAAACCTCTCCTTAAAATCGTTAATTTATCTTTCACCATTATAAATGATACTGGTTTTTATTTCATGTTTTCTTTTTTTCTACCTAATTGACTAATATTCATTGTAAACATAAGTAGTAACTTAAGGTTAAACCAATATGACTTAGAAACCATTCAATTAGCATCATACATTATTTTTCTTTAGATAACAAATTTAGGTAGCAAATTTATGATTCTAATAGTCGTTTTTTTGGAAGAAGTTCACGACATCGCTTAAGTAATTTTTCACGCCATTTTTTAAACATGAGTATACCTCCAGTTATTCCAATAATTTTTCTTACTGTTAGTATGTGTTCCATAGGAAAACTCATGAATGGAAAAAAATGATCGCAAAATATCTTTTTGAATAAAAAAAGAGACAGACAAAATATGCCCATCTCCATTATTACTTTTATTTAAATAGTTCAGGCACTGGTTTCATAAGTGGATCCTTAGCATCCTCAATTCTATCGTAAAACATAACGCCGTTTAAATGATCGATTTCATGTTGGAAAACGATTGCAGGGAGGCCGCGAAGTCGGACCGAAATGTCTTCGCCTTCAAGATTTGTTCCTTGAACTGTTATTCTTGCGTACCTAGGTACTAATCCTGAAACATCTCTATCAACAGATAAACAGCCTTCACCATTTTCTAATTGAGTCATTTCCACTGAATGACTAACTATTTTTGGGTTATACAAAGCGTACTCATATAAATTTTCATTTTGGTCAGTAACTAAAACAGCGATCATTCGCTTGGAGACATTAATTTGAGGTGCCGCAAGCCCTACACCAGGTCTTAAATTATACTTTTCAGCAATTTGGGGATCCTGACTATTATGTAGAAACTCCATCATTTTTTGGAGAGTTTCCTGATCTTCCTTGGACGCGGGTAGAGAAACTTCTTTTGCAACTTTTCTTAAAGTGGGATGACCCTCTTGGATGACATCTTTCATTGTTATCAATACTCTCACAACTCCTTACAATCACTTTTTAATCTTAATATTATACTACAGTTAAAAAAAAGGAAAGAAACGAGAGAAAAATTACTCTCGTTCCTTCCAATATAAATTTATTGTTTTTTGAAGAAGTAGTACTAGATTAAGCTCTCGGGTACCAAGCGGCACCTACGATTACTAATAAAATGAAAAGTACTACAATTAAAGCGAAGCCAGTTCCAGCAGGTCTTGCTACTGGAGCAGCATGAACAGGAGCACCATAACCTAATCCACATGGATCCCAACAACCGTGTCCGTACATAATGATATTCCTCCTTAAATAGTTTTATCGCTTTGGTTGCGATTTAATAATATGCTATGCAAGAAACTATTCTGTGGTTGGATGAGTACCTAGTTTCATTATAAATAATAAAATTACTTGTACTAAAAAAAGGTTAAAGAAATATATATAAGTGAAAGAAAAACCATTTAAATGTTGTCAAAATGTTTTTTTTAGTATAGTGTTTTAATGAAACACCCTAAGTGGAAAAGTTTTTTATAAGGGGGATTTAAATTGTGTTTACATTAAAGAAAATCAAAAGTGCTTTGATACTAGTCTTACTGGTAGTAGCGGTCGGTTGTGCAAAAACGAATCCTGCAGAAGAAGTTTATTACCATTTAGAAAAAGCGGTTAGCTTAGAGTCAACATTTGAAGAACAACAAGAACCACTCTCAAAAGCAGAAATTGATGAATATGAACTTTATGATCAAATTCTAGAACTTTCTGATTTAGATGAAATCAAAACATTAGCAAGTAATGCAGAGGAATTAGCTAATTCGCGAATTTCGATGATTGAGTTAGAGAAAGAAAGTATTGATGAGGCATACGAAGAATATACAAAGATAAAGGCAGTAATAGAGACGTTCAAAGATGAAGATCTAAAAAAATTAGCCAATCAGTTAGTAACTGTAATGGACAGCAGGTATGAGACTTACTTAGAGCTATATCGCGAATATAAAGAGGCTATAACTCTAGACTTGGAGCTATATCAACTAATACAAAAAGAAGATTTAACGATTGACGAGTTAGAAGCTCAACATGATAAGGTTAATATCTCATATGAAAGAGTAAATCAATATAAAGAAAAGTTTAACGAATACACTATTCAATATAATGAACTTAAGCGAGAATTTTACGATTTCGCTGAATTAGATGTTGTATACAACTAAGTACATAGAGGATATTCATTTTAGTGAACAATTTAAAAGGTAATTAATTATCTCCTTTTGAAGAGTTTACTAACATGAATTATCCTCTTTTTGTTTTTTGAAGCAAAATATAACAGATATGAGTGTATTAACACTGTGAAAATGTTGTTATTTAAGGGTTTTCAGGATTTTATAATACAGAAAATTTTAAAACACTGTAACAGTTTAGATTGTAATTGTTATCGAGTTTCGTGGGGTTGTTAAAAAACCTTGTAAAATCAGTACAAAATCATTGACAGTTGATTTTATGATGTTGTAAACTAATTTCAAATAGCAAGTGTTGTACCATTATTTCTAACAGTAAAGTGATACAGATTATTTTAGGAATATGTAATTACGAGAAAGATCGATAAATTTTGCTTTATTTAGCGGTTGTATTGATCTGTAATATGGGCAACCTAAATGAGAGTTTTATGCGCAATTATATTTTCTTTTGATAAGAAAGGAAGAGGTGACGTGATATGATGAAAAGTAAAACATTAGAGCAAGTTGAAAGCCAATTTGAAACCTTCCAAATTTTAAATGAAGAAGGAGAAGTAGTGAATGAGGCGGCGATGCCGAAATTAAGAGATGAACAATTACAAGAATTAATGAAGCGTATGGTCTATACAAGAATTTGGGATCAACGTGCTATTTCGTTAAATCGTCAAGGGAGATTAGGTTTCTATGCTCCTGTTGCTGGGCAAGAAGCTTCAATGCTTGGATCTCATTTTGCCTTAGAAAAAAACGATTGGATTTTACCAGGATATCGTGATATTCCTCAGATCGTATTTCATGGTGTTCCACTAGAACAAGCATTTTTATGGTCTCGTGGCCATTTTAAAGGTGGACAAATGCCAGATGGTGTTAACGTGTTAATGCCACAAATTATTATCGGTGCACAAATTATCCAAGCGGCAGGAGTTGCTTTAGGACTTAAACGTAAAAATACAAATACTGTAGCAATTACGTATACAGGTGACGGAGGAGCTTCTCAAGGTGATTTCTATGAAGGGTTAAACTTTGCAGGAGCATATGCTGCACCAGCGATCTTTGTCGTTCAAAACAATCGCTTTGCGATTTCAACCCCGGTTGAAAAGCAATCAGCAGCAAGAACAATTGCGCAAAAAGCAGTTGCTGCGGGAATTCATGGTGTTCAGGTAGATGGTATGGATGTTCTAGCAGTCTACGCTGCGACCGAAGAAGCACGTGAACGTGGTTTAAGAGGAGATGGACCAACTCTAATTGAAACGTTAACTTATCGTTATGGTCCTCATACAATGGCTGGTGATGATCCAACTCGTTATCGAACAACAGATTTAGATGATGAGTGGGAAAAGAAAGATCCACTAGTTCGTTTCCGTAAATTCTTAGAAAATAAAAACTTATGGTCAGAACAACAAGAAAATGAAGTTGTAGAGCAAGCGAAAGAGGATATTAAAGCGGCTATAAAAAAAGCTGATGGAGCACCAAAGCAAAAAGTGACTGATTTAATTGGATTTATGTATGAAACGCTTCCTAATAATTTACAAGAGCAAATGGAACAATATAAAGCAAAGGAGACGAAATAAACTATGGCACAAATGACAATGATCCAAGCAATTACAGATGCCATGCGCGTAGAGTTAAAACGTGATGAAAGCATTCTTCTATTCGGAGAGGACGTAGGTAAGAACGGTGGGGTATTCCGTGCTACTGAAGGTCTTCAAGCTGAATTTGGAGAAGATCGAGTATTTGATACTCCATTAGCTGAATCGGGAATTGGCGGACTTGCAATTGGTCTAGGTTTAACTGGTTTTCGACCGATTATGGAAATTCAATTCTTTGGTTTCGTATTTGAGGTTTTCGATTCGATTGCTGCACAAATGGCACGTATGCGTTACCGTTCTGGCGGGAAATATCATTCCCCAGTTACAATTCGCTCTCCTTTTGGTGGTGGGGTAAAAACACCTGAATTACATGCCGATAGTTTAGAAGGGTTAATGGCTCAAACTCCTGGTGTAAAAGTTGTTATCCCTGCGACACCATATGACGCAAAAGGATTGTTAATTTCAGCTATTCGTGACAATGATCCAGTAGTATTTTTAGAGCATATGAAGCTTTACCGTTCTTTTCGAGGTGAAGTACCTGAAGGGGAATACACAATTGAATTAGGGAAAGCCGACGTAAAGCGTGAAGGGAAAGATATCTCTATTATTACTTATGGTGCAATGGTTCATTCGTCACTCAAAGCTGCTGAAGAATTAGCTAAAGAAGGAATTGAAGCGGAAGTAATTGACTTACGTACAATTAGCCCAATTGATATAGATGCAATCATCACCTCTGTTGAGAAGACAAATCGTGCCATCGTTGTTCAAGAAGCACAAATCCAAGCTGGAATTGCTGCAAATATCGTTGCCGAAATTACTGAAAGAGCAATTTTAAGTTTAGAAGCTCCAGTGCTTCGTGTAGCTTCACCAGATACTGTTTTCCCGTTTGCATCTGCAGAAGATGTTTGGTTACCTGGATATAAGGAAATCGTAGAAAAAGCGAAAACAGTTATTAACTTCTAAATTAAAAAAGAAGCGTTTCGCTTCTTTTTCACGCATTGGACTGACTTGAATTTATAGACCTCATACACATTGCAGCAATAGTTTATACTTAAAGAAGGTTCTTGATAATTCTAAAAGCATTATTTTTGAAGATGAGAATAGGGAGGCGTTTTTAGTGGCGTTTGAATTTAAACTTCCTGATATCGGTGAAGGAATTCATGAAGGTGAGATTGTTAAATGGTTTGTCAAACCAGGAGATGAAGTTAAAGAGGACGATATTCTACTAGAGGTTCAAAATGACAAAGCTGTTGTTGAAATACCATCACCGGTAGAAGGTAAAATATTAGAGTTAAAAGTTACAGAAGGGACTGTAGCAGTTGTTGGAGATGTTCTAGTAACAATCGATTATGATGGTGAAATCCCTGCATCAGCCCACGGTCATCATGATGAGGAAGAGGATACTGCTCCTGCTGTTACAACAACTAAAGAAGACGTTGTAGCTGAGGTAGTGGCAGAAGTTGATGAATCTAGAAGAATTATTGCGATGCCATCTGTTCGTAAATATGCTCGAGAAAAAGGTATCGACATCCGTAAAGTAAATGGCACTGGAAATAATGGTCGTATTTTAAAAGCTGACATAGATAATTTCGGTACAGCTGCTCCAAAAACTATTGATGAGACTACAGTTACTGAAGCTAAACCACCGGTATCTGAAAATAAGAGTGCGAGCGAAAAGAAAGCTGTTAAGCCATATGAAGCTGTTCATGGTGAGTTAGAGACTCGTGAAAAAATGAGTGGTATTCGTAAAGCCATCTCAAATGCAATGGTAAATTCAAAGCACACTGCTCCACACGTAACATTAATGGATGAAATTGATGTAACTGACTTAGTTTTGCATCGTAAGAAATTCAAAGGAATCGCAGCTGATAAAGGTATTAAATTAACATACTTACCATACGTTGTTAAAGCACTTACTTCTGCTTTGCGAGAATACCCAACATTAAACGCCTCAATTGACGATATTAACGAAGAGGTTGTATATAAGCATTATTATAATATCGGTATTGCAGCTGATACTGAAAAAGGTTTACTAGTTCCTGTTGTCAAGGATGCTGACCGTAAATCGATCTTCAAAATTTCTGCGGAAATTAGTGAGTTAGCGACAAGTGCACGTGATGGAAAGTTATCGCCAGATAAGATGAAAGGTGGTTCTTGTACAATCACAAACATTGGTTCAGCAGGCGGTCAATGGTTTACTCCGGTAATTAATCACCCGGAAGTAGCTATTTTAGGTATTGGACGAATCGCTGAAAAACCAGTCGTTAAAAATGGAGAGATTGTTGTTGCTCCGGTTCTTGCGTTATCGTTAAGTTTTGATCATCGTTTAATTGACGGTGCAACTGCACAAAATGCGTTAAATCATATTAAACGCTTACTGAACGATCCACAATTATTAGTTATGGAGGCGTAAAAAAATGGTAGTAGGAGATTTTGCGGTAGAAGTAGAAACGCTCGTTATTGGTGCCGGTCCTGGAGGTTATGTCGCTGCAATTCGTGCGGCACAACTTGGTCAAAAAGTAACGATTGTCGAGAAAGAAAATTTAGGTGGAGTTTGCTTAAATGTAGGTTGTATTCCTTCAAAAGCTTTAATTGCTGCTGGACATAAGTACCATGATGCGACTAATTCTGAAGATATGGGAATTACAGTAGGTAACGTAACCTTAGATTTTTCAAAAGTACAAAAGTGGAAATCGTCGGTTGTAAACAAACTTACTGGCGGTGTCGAAGCTTTATTGAAGGGTAATAAAGTGGATATCGTTAGAGGCGAAGCATTTTTTGTTGATGAGAATACTGTTCGAATTATGGACGAAAAATCATCACAAACATACAAATTTAATCATTGTATTATCGCTACTGGTTCTAGACCAATTGAATTGCCTGCTTTTAAATGGAGCAAGCGTGTTATTTCGTCAACTGGAGCTCTAGCGCTTCAAGAAGTTCCTAAAAAAATGATCGTAATCGGTGGTGGATATATTGGTGTCGAGTTAGGGTCTGCGTATGCCAACCTTGGAACTGAATTGATCATTTTAGAAGGCGGCAATCAAGTTTTACCTGGTTTTGAGAAACCAATGAGCCAATTGGTAACAAAGCGTTTAAAGAATAATGGAGCGCAAATTTTTACAAATGCATTGGCGCAAGGTGTAGAAGAAACTGCTGATGGTGTAAAAGTTACTGCTGAAATAAAAGGCGAAACACAAACGTTTGAAGCGGATTACGTTTTAGTAACTGTTGGGCGCCGTCCAAACACTGAAGATCTTGGTTTAGAGCAAGCTGGAATTGAAATGACTGAGCGTGGCTTAGTGAAAGTTGATAAGCAATGTAAAACAAATGTAAATGGAATTTTTGCAATTGGTGATATTGTTGATGGACCGGCACTTGCACATAAAGCTTCTTATGAAGGTAAGGTAGCTGCCGAAGTTATTTCTGGTCACCCGGCAGAAGTCGATTACTTGGCTATTCCTGCTGTTGTTTTCTCTGGTCCTGAATTAGCTTCAGTTGGATTAACTGAGGCAGAGGCGAAAGATGCGGGCTATGACGTTGTAGTTTCTAAATTTCCATTTGCCGCAAATGGTCGTGCGTTATCATTAAATGAAACAGATGGCTTTATGAAAATGGTTACTAGAAAAGAAGATGGGTTAGTACTAGGAGTTCAAATTGCTGGCTTAAATGCATCAGATATGATTTCTGAAGCGTGTGTTGCGATAGAGGCGGGAATGACAGCTGAAGATATTGCAATGACAATTCATGCTCATCCATCGTTAGGTGAAATCACAATGGAAACTGCTGAGGTTGCTATTGGAATGCCGATCCATATTGTAAAATAAGAACGAAGAACCAAATAAAGAGGATGACTTAGGTAAAGTCATCCTCTTTATTTCTGTAACAATCCTTCTTCAAGCATTGTTAAAATTTCGTATTTTTTCAAAGCGCCTTCAACGCGTATAGTAATAAGATCATTATGTATAACTAATAAAGTCGGATATTCTTCAATTTGATAATGACGAACTAAGTCACGATCAGATGATTGAATAATATTAAACGAACGAATTTTTTCTGGATACTTTTTTTTGACATCTAAAAGGGCATCGTAATAATCTCCTTCTGCACTAATATAGTGTTCATCTGAGAAAAGTAATGTAATGTTTTCATCTTTTTTCTGTAGAAAAGGATAGTTTGTAATAATTTCTTCGCTTTTTGAGCAACTTGTCATTAATAATAGGAAGATTGGGATCAAAGCAATAATCAGTCTTAATCTCACCACAGTACCATTCACTTCCTTTTTTCGGTGAATAAAAATTATACATTTTTATTTAGTTTACCACGGAAGTGAACGGATTTTCAGTTCGTAATGAAACTGTTACATAATTGAAAAGATTATGATTGAATTATTCTAATAGTAGCTTGAAAGAAAATTATACTAACTAATTGCAATTAATCATATTGAATTTGCTTTCCGAATATATATCCCGGATAGTTTTTGTTATTCTCAGAAAAAAAGTGTTCTGCCAATGTAGCTTGTTGTACTACTGATAAACATTCAAGAATAGCAAGAAGTTCATGTAGAAATGCCCCTTTTTGCTGATACATTGCTTTATCCTGGATTTCCTTCTTTAACAGCTCATAAAGTTGTTCTTGTGCATAACTAACACTTTTCTGATTATGTTGGAGAACGTTCGTACAAAGGTTAATAATAAATTCTACCGATGTTAGTACTACCTTTTTTTCATCTGGAGAAAAGTCTTTGTTAATGGTGATGTAACTTAAATTACCTACGTGAAATATAATTCTTTGTAGTTGTGCTAATTTCCGTTGTAAGAAATGAAAGGATCGTTCTTCTAACTCATTCGTTTTACGATACTGCCACTCAGCTTCTTGGTAATCACTAATTTTGAAGGCTTTATCTAATTCCTGATGAAGATCGCGTGTTGTAACATCCAAGTTTAACTCTTTTTCTTCCACAATTGAAGAAATAATTTGTTCTAAATGCTTTGCGGTATTTACATAAAGTTGGTTAACTTTTTGTACGAGTAATGGACCGAATTTAGGAGGTAATACGGCAAAGTTTACTAGTGTAGAAATAATAATTCCTAACGATGTTCCGGATAGTCTTAAAATAAATTCGCTAAGGATACTCTCGTTTGAAATCGGAATCATAGCTACAGCTGTAAGTGTAGCTACTAATGTTACATTATCTAATTTTAAGCGATGACAAAATAAAATAGTCATCATGCTAACAAGAGCGAAGGTAAGAGCACCATGACCGAGAAACATATCAAAAATTAACGCGAAACTAGCTCCGATTGCAGCGGCTGGAAGACGAATGATACCTCTTTTTAGCGATTCGGCAGCTGTTGGTTCAGTTGTAACGATTGCAGTAATTACTGCGAATATGACTGGTAAATTTAATTTCATGCAGACAATCGCAGTAATGAAAACGGAAATTCCAGTTTTTATAATTCTCGGACCGATAAACTTAAGTGGGTTCATTTTATCTTCACCTTTAAAAAGTCTTAATAGATAAAGTATTTGTTTAAAATGGAAAAGTATGCAAAAAGTAGATCATGGGTGAAAACATATGCTAGTATCAAAACTTATGTTACATTACAAGAGTGAATTTCATAATTACCTTAATCGAGCTATTTGAAACTAAATGTAGTTGCCAATGGTTTTAACGCAACTACATTTAGGACTTAGTAGCAAAAATAATGAATTATGAAATTCATTGATTATAAAAATTTAATTTAGGGTGATACGATGAATAAGTTTGTAATTATTTTTGTTGTTGTTACGTTTGTTTTCTTGACAGTTGCATGTTCTAGTGGTGATGCACTTGAGGAAGAGCAAGTTGTTGAAGACGTTGAGATGGTAACAGAGGAGACAATTGAAGATGGAGCAGAACCAGAAGCAAGTATTATAGATGAATCTGAGATAGAGTTAAAAATAGAACAAGTAGAGAGGGTACCTCGATACATATTGCAAAGTGATCATACTGTTAAACCTATCGATGAATTGGGTGATCAGCAGGTGGTTCTCTTAACAATTGATGACGCGCCAAATCGCTATTCAGTTGAGATGGCTAATTTGCTAAAAGAAAAAGATGTTAACGCCATTTTCTTTGTGAATGGTCATTTCATAAATGATGAAGCTGGTAGAGAAAAGTTGAAAACGATCTATGAGCTTGGTTTTGAAATTGGTAACCATACGATGAATCATCCAAACTTAAAAAACTTATCAGAAGAGAAACAAAGGCAAGAAATTATCGAACTCAATGACTTAATTGAAGAAATAACAGGCGAAAGACCGAGGTTTTTCAGAGCCCCTTTTGGAGTTAATACAGAGGTGTCTAAACAGGTAGTTACAGAAGAGTCGATGCAGTGGATGAATTGGACATATGGTTATGATTTCAATAAAGAATATATGGAAAAGAATGCATTGGCGGATATAATGGTCAATACCACTTTACTCCGACCTGGTGCAAACTTACTAATGCATGATCACCCCTGGACATTAGAGGCATTGCCAGATATTATTGAGGGCCTAAAAGAGAAAGGTTACGGTTTTGTAGATCCTAAGGAAATCGAATAATGTTTAAAAAGGAGGCTGTCACAAAAGCGTCTGACACCGGTGAAAGTGAACTTTCATTGGTGTTTGACACTTTGTTTTGGGACAGCCTCCTTTTGCATGCTCTCGCAGCCATGAGGCTTTTCTGAAGCGAACAGATAAAGTTTTTTTCACAGGGTTTAACGATGTTTTTTGATGGCGAAAATAGAAGCTAGTAATTTGTGAAGGGTGAAACGGATGAAACGGATAAATAGAACTAAACGTCTTTTACTAATATTGGCTAGCTTCTTAGTAACGACGGCTTGTGGTTTGAATAACCAAGATGATCAACAGCAAAAAAAATTTTCGATAGAAGAAGCAGATAACTCCCTCACTCATCAGAATATTATTGAGGTTAAGGAATTGATGCTTCATCAAATATTTGACCAGACATTATTTCTAGTTGCAGATTTAATGGCTGTTGTTGAAGGTAAATACGATTATAACGAAATACATCGATTATTAAAAATGGAGATTGGTGATCATGTATATAAAATGGTTTATGGAGTGCCGGTTGTCGAGATGTCTGGTATGTATTTACCATATGATGACATAGAATTAGTTCTTTTTAAGGAAGATGTTTATTTGCCAACAAGCTTTTTAGATAAAGTGCTAGGAATGGATGTTGTATTAAGCAATGAAAGCATCACTTTTTCGAAATCCTATGAAGGCTTAATGGCTAGCCAATCAAATTTAAATGGTCGTCTGAATGAGGAAATGACCGTTGAAGAAATGATTGAATACTTATCTTTTCTTGATAAACCAATCGAGGGAGCTCAAGCGAGTACGATCCCAAATCACCTGCCAGGTGCCAAAAGACCTTATCGAAATGGATATCATGAGGGTATTGATTGGTATCCTTATTCTTCAGGTCAACATATATCTACCACTACACCTGTTTATGCAATGGCTGATGGTATTGTTGTGAGAGCTGACAATAATTATGATGAATACTCGTCACCACAAATTCGGAACAAAGATTTAGCTGTTACAAGTAAATTGGGGGAAACGCCGCAATATATCTTTGATCGCCTTCGTGGAAGGCAAGTTTGGGTTCAGTATGAAAAAGGTGTCATGATTCGATTTGCTCATCTTGATGCAATTGGTGATAATATTAAGGTTGGAAACAAGGTTTCTAAGGACACTGTAATAGGTTATGTCGGGAATTCTGGTACAAGTGGAGCTGTCAATGGTGATGGCACACAAATACATCTCCATCAAGATATCCTTATTTATGGTGAGTTGTTCTGGAAACAGTACACACCAGAGCAAGTAAAACGAATTGTTTTAGGTATCTTTGGTGACTAAAGTTAAGTTTAAGAGTGAATGGCAATATTTTTAGTTTCAATCGTATTTGTCGTGATATTTTTGATTTCAATTGTGATTAAATAATTTTTATGGAAATCTTCCTTTGGTATTTTAAAAATTAAGGAGGATTTTTGTGTTTCATTATGATCTACAGTAATAAACTCATCGTTCATCAAATCCCAATTTAAAGGAATATCGGCATTTACCGAAAACGAGTGAACTCTGCTAGCTAAGTTTCGAATTTGGATATCAAAAGAAAATATTTTGTAATCTTCTAGTTGTACTCCTATTACATTCTCTGAAATTTTTACTGTGTACTGGTTGCTAGTAAGGCTAAATGCGACTAAAGAAAACAGCAAGCCAATTAAGAGGGTTAGTAATAATAAATTTATACCTTTTAAAAAACTAAAATGATTTTCTTTTTTGGATTTATCTGCAAATAACTTCTGAAAATGCCCATATGGGCAAGCGTTTGAACAAAAGCGTTGTTTTAAATGATGAATAATCAAGAAAAAAATGGTCGTTAAAAAAACAAAAAATGTTCCTACAACTGATAACAGTTGTAGGTTTATAATTGTAGCAGCTAAATATGTTGGATTAATAAAATAGGCCAATAACCCAAAAGAAGCTGATATTGATACGATTAGAGAAGTTATAAACATTGTCACTGTTTTTAATTTGGGTCTCTTTTTTAGAAATGCTTGGGAGGAGAGTTTATAAAGAACATTTACAACTGTGTTGTGCGGACATACCCAGCTACAAAACTTTCGTTCATACCATTTGGAGATAGCTAAAAAAACGATCACTAACAAAAGGACAGCAAATAAATATATAAAGCCAACTCCAAAAGAAAATCCTTTTCTAAAAAGGTAAAAGGATTGAGTTATTAAATCTAACCGAAAAATATCTAAAATTGGAACTGAAAAAAAGGCCAGTAATATAAATAGTTGTGATTTCGTTCTTAGTTTTTTTGCTGTCATCTTGAATCTCCTCACTTACTAAAATTATTTCCAACTATCCTACAAAACATGACAGCATTTGCGGCTGTGCTATGCTATTCTGTTTGAGTTGCTGTTCTAAAATGAGCGATAATCATTATAGAAAATTGGATAGAAGATGTTTGCAGATTTAGGCCGAGACATAATGGAGGGATTTTAATGAATAAGTCAGACAAACTTGATGAACTTAGACTTGAAGTTGGTATGATTGCAGATCGAGTTTCTACACGTCATGAATTTTACTTAGGCATTATTAATACTATCGGCAAGCATCTTCCTAAGCGTTTTGGGGTAGCGATCTACCTCTCTCAAAATGGTCAGTTTTCTTATTTAATCGGAACAAAACATATATCTGAAAAAAAACTTGTTAAATTCGGTGAAGGGATGTTTAGTATTTGTAGTATAAGGGGTAAAGTTACCATAGATAGTGAAGAAGGTAAAACAAAGGCATATGCCCCATTTTACGATGGACACCACTTGATAGGGATATTATACGTTGAATGTCAAAATGCAGAGTATATTGTATCTGACGAAGACCAAATCTTTCTTCATGAGATCACGAGGTTTATAGAAGTGAAGGGTAAATATTTAAAGACTTCAATTGATAATTATGAGTGTTAATTGATAATGGTTATGCATAAGTTAATTATAGTTATAACTATCTATATTAATTAGTATTAACAATATGGTTACAATTTAAAAGGTTTTCAGTGTATTTCTAAATTTTTATTTTGGTTAATTATTTAATTGTGTTCACAAAATATACAATTGACGATAATACTTATTTTAGTTATAATAAAATTCAGAAAACTTTAAAAGGAGGCGTTATTATTGAACTTGTTTGAAAGACTTTATGACGAGCAAGAAGACGTGAAAGTCCAGTTTATTGGGTTTACTACTGAGAATGCGCGCTATGATTTTGGAATTGTATACACAAATATGTTCTTTGGAAAGCCTCTTGTAGTCTGCATGCAAACAGGACGATCAACTTTACTTTGTGCAGAGGAAGCTGAGGATTGGGAGCATGTAAAGAAAGTATTCCGGATCAATTGTGAGGATGAAGCAAAAGATCTTGCACTGTTTTTTGCCCAAAAGCTGCCAACGATGAGTTTTGAAACTCAATATTAAATAAGAAAAGCTAAGCCTCTGGTTTGGCTTTTTTTTATGTTATTAAACTTTTAAATGTGTTATACAATTTATAGTTGACAGGGTATATGTGACATATTATTATTAAGATAAGGTTATTGAAACGCTTACAAAAAGCTGGAGGGGTGAAGTGGATGGGTGTAATCATTTGTCAAACTTGTGGAGAGATGGAGCATATTGAGGCTGAAAAGGTGTCGACATTTTATGGATCAAGCTGTGAAAATTGTAAAGATAGCCAGTGTGAAAACTAAACTTTAACAAAAAACTATAGAAAGGGTAGACAATTTGTGTCTACCCTTTTTTTGTAATAGTATATCACATTAACTAATTGCTTTATGTTCTTTGATAACCCGGATGTTTTTAAATGTTTCATCTTCAGGTCCTTGAACTGGTAAGCCTGCATCGATATTTTCTTGAATATATTCAATGTTTTCTTCAGTAATTATTTCTCCTGGGATATAAATTGGAATTCCAGGTGGATACACCATGACAAATTCAGCGATGATACGCCCAGCAGCATCTTTAAAAGGAATGACTTCTGTTTCCGAATAAAAAGCATCGCGAGGAGACAGCGCTAGTGTTGGAATGTCAGGAACATGAACAGCGATCGCCTTCTTTTCTTGAGGCTGTCCGTTTACTAAATGTTTGTTAGACAATTCTCTTAATGCATTAATCAAAATACCTGTAGTTGAACTATCATCACCAATCGAAATAATGCAAAGAATGTTATAAAGATCGGAAAGTTCTACCTCTATATTGTAGTTTTCACGTAACCAAACTTCTACCTCATAGCCAGTAATGCCTAGATTTTTGACAGAGATAATCATTTTTGTTGGATCGAAATCGTATGTCGCTTTTGTACCTAAAATTTCAGGACCGACACAATAATAGCCATTTATTTTATTTATCTCGTTTCGTGTTTTATTTGCTAATTTAATTGTCCGATCAATTAAATCGTGACCCTTTGTCGCTAATTGCTTTCTAGCAACGTCAAGCGAAGCTAGAAGTAAATAAGAGGTAGAAGTGGTTGTAAGCATACTAATAATTGACTGGACTCGTTTCGGAGAAACTAAGTTACCTCTTACATTTAAAACGGAGCTTTGGGTCATCGAGCCACCAAGCTTATGGACACTAGTTGCAGCCATATCAGCGCCAGCTTGCATCGCTGACATCGGCAGCTCATCATGAAAATGAATGTGAACTCCATGTGCTTCATCTACAAGAACAGGTATCCCATAACTGTGAACAATATCGACTATTTTTTCTAAATTGGCTGATATACCAAAATAGGTAGGGTTGATGACCAATACTCCTTTAGCATCAGGGTGTGCTTTTAACGCTCTTTCTACAGTCTCAGTCGTAATCCCATGAGAAATCCCTAAATCTGGATCAATGACTGGATGAATGAAAATCGGTGTCGCACCAGAAAAGATAATCGCTGACATGATTGATTTATGTACGTTTCTAGGAACGATAATTTTATCCCCAGGTCCACAAACACTCATAATCATCGTCATAATTGCACCACTTGTTCCTTGAACAGAGAAGAAAGTGTGGTCAGCTCCAAAAGCTTCCGCAGCTAAATGTTGAGCTTCCTTTATCATTCCATGGGGATGATGAAGATCGTCTAAAGGACCGATGTTTATTAAGTCAATCGATAGGGCATTATCACCTATAAAGTTACGGAACTCAGGATCCATCCCAGTTCCTTTCTTATGTCCTGGAATATGAAACTGAACTGGATTTTTACTAACATGTTCAAGTAATCCAGTAAATAGTGGAGTTTTTTGTTGTGACATAATAGTTACACCTCTTAACATAAATTAAATATATTAACGTCGATTGTTAAACGGACCGTTCTAATATATTTTCGTAAAACGACAAAAATTTATTGAATTCTTCAAAACAAAATGAGTATATCAAATTAGCATAAAAATTCAAAGAGAAAAATGAAATAAAATGCGTTTAAAAGGAGTTTTCTTCTTTCTTCTAGAAATTATTAGTGAAATGTTTGTATAGTTATACGTTTACTAAAAAGCTATTTTTGAAATGAGGGAGTAAATGTGAAAACTAGAGTAACTGATTTATTAGAAACAAAGTATCCAATTATTCAAGGGGGGCTTGCGTACCTGGCTTATTCTGACTTAGCTGCTGCTGTTTCGAATGCAGGTGGATTAGGGCAGATTACAGCAATGTCTCTAGCAACGCCAGAAGAGCTTCGCAGTGAAATTCATAAAGTAAGAGAAAAGACATCTAAACCTTTTGGAGTTAATTTTGCTATTGGGCAACATGGGAGACCGTTTAGGGATATGCTTGAAGTTGCGATTGAGGAGGGAGTTTCTGTTGTTTCGATGACTGGCGGGAACCCAGCTCCAATTTTTGAGCAACTTAGGGGGACAAATGTGAAAAAAATCGTCTTAGTTGCCGCAAAGCGTCAAGCTGTGAAGGCAGAAGAATTAGGTGCTGACGCAGTTATGGTTGTTGGTCAGGAGGGGGGCGGTCATTTAGGGAGAAATGATACAAGTACACTCGTTTTAATTCCACAAGTTGTTGACGCCGTTTCTATACCCGTGATTGCTTCTGGTGGAATAGGTGATGGCAGAGGGTTAATGGCAGCACTAGCTTTAGGGGCTGAAGGTATTGAGATGGGTACTCGTTTTGTAGCGACAAAAGAATGTGTTCATGCCCATCAAGCTTATAAGCAAAAGCTGGTTGACTTAACGGAAAACGATACAGTCGTTATTAAGCGGAGTTTAGGGGCTCCAGCTCGTGCGCTGAAAAATGGTTGGACCGATCAAATCATTTCTATGGAAGAGCGAGGAGCTACCTTTGAAACATTAAAGGAGTATATTAGTGGTGAAGCGAATAAAAGATTTATTTATCAAGGTGCAGAAAGTGAAGGCTTTGGTTGGGCAGGGCAGGTAGTCGGTCTAATAAATGATATTCCAACTGTTAGTGAACTTTTTGAAAGAATGATCATAGAGGTAAATGAAATTCAAAATAAATGGAAACAGCTATAGATTAAGAGTAATATAATAGGTGTTATAACTTACAAACGCAAGGAGTCTTAAAATGAATATTAACATCCCGATATCTCTCGACTGGACGAAAGCAGAAGTGATTGATGTAGTTCAATTTTTTCATGGGGTTGAGAAAGCTTATGAAAATGGAATTGAAAGAGCGGAAATGCTTAAATTATATCGACGATTTAAAGAGGTTGTACCTAGTAAAAGTGAGGAGAAGCAACTGTTTAGGCAGTTTGATAATGACTCAAACTATATCTGTTACAATGTTGTAAAAGAGGCACTAAATAAAGATGCGCTCAAAAGTAAAATCAAGCTTGGATAAAAGCCAAGCTTGATTTTTTTGTAGAAGTCTGCAAAATCTCCACAATCGTTTTACGTACTAAAATGACATTTTGTATAGTGGCATTAATGTTTGCATTGTTTCTTTAGTAAGTGCCATAAACCGATTTCCATCTGATAAGATTGGATCATTTGCATCTACGTGGCGACCAACGAGAAACTCAGCTTTTTTTACATCTCGAAACCTTAGTAACATGTTTTCCAAATCAGGCTTGTCTAAATCCTTCACAGCATAAGCCTCTTTTTTCATATGATCTAAAGATATCACAAAGTCTTTTGGGATGGTTTCAAAAACTTCATCTAAATTATTCAAATAGTTTTCTGCGATTTGTTTTTTATTTGGAGCCTCGTAAATAAGTGCAAACCAAACGAACACATGATCATCGAAAAGTCCGACTTGAAAATGAGGATGTTTCTTGTAGCCACGTTTATCATGGCAAATGGCTAACCAAGTATCCTTTGGGGGATTAACGGTTCGTCTTGCATGTTTTGCAACGTGTAAAAACATTTCATTACCGCTTACAGCTGAAAGGTCACCGCAAAGAACTTCTCCAATCTCCCTAAATTTAGGTTGTATCCTTTTTTGAATAGCACTCATCCGTTCTTCTAATCCATCAATCGAAAATGTTTCGAAATCCTTTTTTGTAAAACCAGGAAACATTCAAATCAATTCCTCTCCGTAATAATTTGAAACTATTTTACCATAACTTGAAAATATAGCATAAAGAATCTGTTTCGTTAATGTTAAATAAAAATAATTGCCTAGTTTAGGATAGAGCTATTAGTGGTAATTTGTATTTGTAATAACGGAAGATAAATTCTATTCTAGTTAGAAAATTTCCCAGCAAACTTATAAAAGATTACCGAAGTTAGAAACATTCTAATCGACACAACATATGTTATAATAAGAACCGATAAATCAGAAAATTCCGTTAATTCCTTCTCCTCAATTCTTATATGAAGCTTATTGTTTAAAAATATAAACGACTAAAAGGAGTGTAGGTTACCATGGAACAAGTAATTCATACGTTTAAAAAAACTGATGGTGAGAAAAGAATCGCTGTTCTTCGGCTTGAAATTGATTATGAGTTGGCAACTCTACACGATGCGATGGTTGCTGAAGATTTTGGTATAATTGAAAAGTGTAAAAAAAACCTAGAGAAATTCCGTAAAGAGCTTGTTCGTCTTGAAGTGTAGTGGGATTTGCTAAGGTGATACAGATTGACTATTGAATTTTGAAGATGGTGGTCAACTGTTTCATCTTTTTGTGGACAGATCTTCGGTTGAGTTCTTGATTGAGCCCCTTATAGGAACTAGATACAGCGAAGGCGAAAGTAGCCGATGTTGTCGTTGGATTTCCTTGAACGAGCCTCTAAAATTCGTTAGAGTTATACAGCGAAGAGAAGGGAAATCCAGCGGCTTTTTACTATTGTAGGTGTCTTGACATGATTTTCGGGACAAAGCAGTTCATGCTGATTCTTTATTATTCAGACTTGTTTATGACATAATAGAAGTAATACATACAAAGGGGTTATGAAAATGAGCAATAACGATTGGGGATATATTGCAAATAGGGCAAAAGAGTTAGTGAGAGAAGCTGCTAAGTTAATTAAAGATTCACTAAAAGACGAACGTACTATAGAGTATAAATCAAACCCTAATGACTTAGTTACAGAAATGGATAGGAAAATAGAAGCCTTTTTTAATGAAGAGATTAACAAAGAATTTCAAGAACATTTGATTTTAGGTGAAGAGGGAACTGGACAAGATTTAGAAACACTTAATGGAATTGTATGGATTATTGACCCTATTGATGGAACGACTAATTTTGTTCATCAACAACGTCATTTCGCCATTTCTGTTGGTATTTATGAGGAGGCGGTCGGGAAGATAGGGATCATCTACGATGTTATGGCTGATGAACTATTTACAGCTGTAAAAGGAGAAGGTGCTTTTTTAAATAATACGAAGCTACCAAAGTTAAATGAAGCTAACCTCAAAGAAGCGTTGATTGCGATTAATTCCGGATGGATTGTTGAAGACACGAGAATGCTCTCACTTGTTAAAGAGTGTCGTGGAACTCGTTCCTATGGTTCAGCTGCTATTGAAATTGCTTCCGTTGCTGCTAATCGAACAGATGCGTACATTAGTCTTAATCTATCTCCATGGGATTTTGCTGCTGGAGCGATCATTATTGAAGAATTAGGGGGACGGATAACCACGGTAGAAGGTGAACAAATCAATTTACTAAAAGCTGGCACGATCTGCGTTGCTAAGCCTGGTTTATACGAACAGCTACAAGAACTAATTTTTAAAAAGGGATGAGCTAAATTGAATAAATAGTTTTTTCTAAATCCTTTATATTATAGTGTAATGAACCACTAATTTAATAATTTACTCAAATTTCTTTGAAGGTAACTTCTAATTCAAATTTGCTATTGGTAGTTATTTCTATGGTGCTGGTTATTGTAATATTCATTCAGAAGTATTATTACTCAAACTGTAAGAATGTTAATTTATGAGCTAATACAAGGGAATTTGTTTATTAATAAAATATTTTTCGATCTTTAAGGATTATAATTGAATTTTGACAAGGTTAGTGGGTAAGTGGGTGCTTGTTTATGTATTGAATTTTCTGTATAAAGGTTCGAAATCAAATGTAAAAGGAAGATGTTTATGAATCTATTTCGATCATTTTCAAGTATTCGCATGAAGCTATTAGTCCTGTTTATTCCAATTATTCTTCTATCATCGATTTTTATTACTACGTTGATTTTTTTAGATGCTAAAGAGGAAATGACGAAGTTAACAATAAATAAGGTTGATAATAGGTTATTATACATTTCTGAACAAATGGAGCGGGAATTTGACTTAAATGAACAAATCGCACAGAGCATAAGAGCTTTATATTCAGCCAAAGGAACGTCACTATCGAAACAAGACTATCAAAAGTTTATCGAAACGGTGATTGAAAATAATGACAACACATTAGGCGCAGGAATTTGGTTAGAACCCTATCAGTCAAGCCCAGAAGATAAGTATTTTGGACCATATGTTTATAAAGATGGGGATAGCTCAGTTTATACCGAGGAATATGAAGGACCTGAATATGATTATCCTAACACAGATTGGTATATCGCAGGGAAAAGTGTTGGAGAAGGAAATGTAGCCTGGACAGATCCTTACTATGATGAAACTAGTGGGATGACGATAATTACTACGGCTGTGCCCATTTATCAAACGGGCAAATTTGTCGGAGTCGTTACTGCTGATTATGATTTAACAACAGTGCAAATGCTCGTTGCTCAAGAGGTATTTGAAAAATCAGGTTACTTATTGATGATAGCCTCTAATGGAAAATTCATTGCCCATCAAGATAGCGATAAAGTTATGGCCCAACCGATAACAGAAGATGAGGAATTATCTAGTCTTGGGAGAGCGGTTTCCGGTCAAGTAAAGGGTGTTGAAACGGTCTCAATAGCAAATGAAGACTGGGAAGCTTATTTTGTGACATTTGAACGTACTGATTGGAAATTAGTAGCACTTGCCCCTACTAATGAGTTATACGAAGTTGTACAGTCATTGTTAAAAAAATCTGTTCTGATTATGTTAGGTGTCATTCTCTTTTCTGTAGTGGTGATTATATTCTTCAGTAATCAAATTTCGAGACAAGTTAACCAATTTTTAGAAAATATCGGGTTGTTAGCTGAAGGGAATTTCACCAACCAAGTTTCAATAAATACAAAAGATGAATTTGGTAAGATGGGAATGCATTATAATCAAGCCATTTCGAAGTTAAAGGCGATGATTCAAAAGATTAGTCAGACATCTGAAAGTGTTGCTGCTAGTGCTGAGCAATTAACTGCAAGTGCTGAGGAAACGAATAAATCGGTCAGTGAAGTAGCAAATTCTATTCAAGATGTAGCAACTAATAATAATAAACAGTCACAATATTCAATTCGTTTAGATCTAGGTACACAAGGGATTTTAGAAAAAATGCATGTGATTTCAAGTGATATTACCCTGATGAAAAATACAAACAATGAACATTCTGAGCTTGCAAATGAAGGTAATCATCAAGTTAGAGAAGTAATAAGTCAAATGAATAAAATAAATTCTCAAGTGAAACAGTCGGCAGCTACTATTCACAAACTTAATCAAAAGTCGAAAAAGATTGAAGAAATTATCTCAATCATTACTAACATTGCTGATCAAACTAATTTATTAGCTTTAAATGCAGCAATTGAAGCAGCTCGTGCTGGTGAACATGGAAAAGGTTTTGCGGTCGTGGCAGATGAAGTTCGTAAATTAGCTGAACAATCAAGCCAGGCTTCAAGTGAAATCAATTCATTAATTCAAGAAATCCAACGAGGAATTGGTGAATCGGTAGAGATTATGGATCAAAGCACAAAGTCAACACAATCTGGAATTCAAGTTGTTGAAAAAACTGGACAAGCTTTCGAGAAAATCTCTCTTTCATTTGAAGATGTTAATATCTTAACCGAAAATTTTTACGGGTCGGTCATGAGCATTTTAGAAGAGACAAAACAAATGAAAGAAATGGTTGTCGCAGTTAGAGAGATATCCGTTTCCAATGATGATTATGCTCAAAATGTTTCAGCAGCATCGGAGCAACAATCGGCCATCGTTCATGAAATGACAATTGCAACGGCAGAACTAGCGAGGATGGCTGCAGAATTACAAGAAGAATTAAATAAGTTTAAAGTTTAAAATTACCAAAGGATAAATTGAACCCAACTTTTAAGAGGACTTTCCTAAGTACTCCTATAAGCGGGTTCTTTTTTAAAAATATTTGTGTTTTAGTAGTACTTGATGTCTAGCTTCAGGTCCTATTTGCTCCTATTGTTACTCGTCGAAAAGTTTGCAAAATGTGTATTCAAGAAGTTGCTTGTCAGAACATTGTTTATCGAAGCGCCGCAGGCTCACTGCGCTTTTCTGAGTTCATGTTGATTAATTTGCTTGCGTAGCTCGTTTTTTCCTTAAAGAAAAACCTACCCCACAGCAAATGGTAGCCGTCAATATGGATAAACTAAAAACAAGGATACTTCCTAAAGATATTGAAATTCCTATACCAACAATAGAGAAGGTGGTTACAATAGATAATAATAAAAAAATTATTTGTTCTTTTTTCACATAAATCCCTCCTATTTGTAAGTGTACAAGGAATTCAGAAAAAATAAAACTGTTTTGATTTAAAGGTTATTTAATGGCTGAAGTTAAAAATAGTAGTCATTATGAAAAAATGTGCTATAATAGAGCAGTTGTAAACAAATTCGGAAAAATATATGGATAAATAAGGAGAGACAAAATAGATGAAGCAACGAGAAGATATTCGAAACATCGCAATTATTGCCCACGTTGACCACGGTAAAACAACTCTTGTTGATAAGTTGTTACACCAATCAGGTACGTTTCGAACAAATGAACATGTAGAAGAAAGAGCAATGGATTCAAATGCTATCGAGAAAGAGAGAGGTATTACAATTCTTGCTAAAAACACCGCTCTTCAATATGGAGAGACAAGAATAAATATTTTAGATACACCTGGACATGCCGATTTCGGTGGTGAAGTTGAACGAATTATGAAAATGGTTGACGGTGTTTTGCTTGTTGTCGATTCATACGAAGGTTGTATGCCACAAACTCGTTTTGTACTTAAAAAAGCTCTTGAACAAAACCTAAAACCGATCGTTGTTGTCAATAAGATTGACAAACCTTCTGCAAGACCTCTAGAGGTAGTTGACGAAGTTGTTGATCTATTAATTGATTTAGGGGCTGATGAAGAACAATTGGAATTCCCAGTTATTTATGCTTCAGCAATTAATGGAACGGCAAGTTTAGATCCTGATCCAGCAAATCAACAAGAAAATATGACTGACTTATTCACAGCCATTATAGATTATATTCCCGCACCAATTGATAATAGTGACGAAGGCTTACAATTCCAAGTAACAATGTTAGATTACAATGATTATTTAGGAAGAGTTGGAATTGGACGTGTATTTAGAGGGAGTATTGAAGTAGGGCAACCTGTAGCGTTAATGAAGCTAGATGGTTCTGTAAAACAATTTAGAGTTACAAAGCTGTTTGGTTTCTTAGGTTTAAAACGTGTAGAAATTCAAAAAGCTATCTCTGGGGACATTATTGCAATCTCTGGTATGGAAGAAATCAACGTTGGTGAAACGGTGTGTCCTTTAGATAACCAAGAACCACTTCCAATCTTACGGATTGATGAGCCAACATTACAAATGACTTTCTCAGTAAATAATAGCCCATTTGCTGGCCGTGAAGGTAAATTTGTTACAAGTAGAAAAATTGAAGAACGTCTTCGTGCACAACTTGAAACAGACGTAAGTTTACGAGTGGATAACACAGATTCACCTGATGCATGGGTTGTTTCTGGCCGTGGTGAACTTCATTTATCTATCTTAATTGAAAACATGAGACGTGAAGGTTTTGAACTACAAGTGTCAAAACCTGAAGTAATCGTTAAAGAGGTTGATGGCGTTCGTTCAGAACCTGTTGAACGTGTACAAATCGACGTTCCAGATGAATTTACAGGTGCAATTATGGAATCAGTTGGTGAGCGTAAAGGTGAAATGTTAAATATGGTTAATAATGGCAGTGGTCATGTTCGCCTTGAATTCCTAGTTCCAGCCCGTGGTTTAATTGGTTATACGACAGAGTTTATGACTCAAACAAGAGGTTACGGAATTATTAACCACACGTTTGATAGCTATCAGCCATTACTTGAAGGACGTGTTGGCGGAAGACGTCAAGGTGTTCTAGTATCAATGGAAAATGGAAAAGCTAGTCAATACGGAATTATGCAAGTTGAAGACCGTGGTATTATTTTCGTAGATCCAGGTGCTGAAGTTTACGAAGGTATGATTGTTGGTGAACATACTCGTGAAAATGATATTACCGTTAATATTACAAAAATTAAGCAAATGACAAATATGCGTTCAGCTAATAAAGACCAAACAGTTACAATGAAAAAACCTAAAATCATGACATTAGAAGAGTCATTAGAATATTTGAATGATGATGAATTATGTGAGATTACACCTACTTCTATTCGTTTAAGAAAGAAAATTTTAGATAAAAACGAACGTGAGCGCATCGAAAAGAAAAAGAAAATAGCAACTCAAGGGTAAAATTTTGCTCGTAAGGAGGGCTTAGTATGGGTACTTCTGAGGGAAAGATTGTCACACCAAATTTTTCATCTTTAGCTGAAGCACTAGGAGCTGGAAATCCTGAACAATTTTTATTCGCATTTTCAATGCTATATTTAATAGTAGTTGTGCTAACGATTATTGTTTTTAATCTCGGATTTGCAAGGAAGCTTCCAATTTTAAAAACAGTTGTTGTTTACATTGTTTTATTATTTGGGTCAATTTTTATGACTATTCTTGCACTACGTCTTCCAGTTGTAGAATCATTACTGATTGCGACATTTGTGTTAGGAGCTTATAAATATCGGCTTCACAAGGAAAAACGAGAAAAAGCTGTTAATGGTTAAAAAAAAAGCTGGCAGAAAGGATGATCCTTTTTGTCAGCTTTTTATTTTACTCAGTGTCGATCAGTACAGTAATTTATGTCTACCAATCATCATCCTCCTGCACAGGCTTATTTATTCGGAATTTTCCTGTTGCAAGTCGTGCTTTTGTTCGTTCTGTGATGCGGTCATGACAACTCGTGCATGTGTACGTATGTATTGGCCTGTTTCGTAATCTTTTTGCTAAAAAAGATTCATTTTCAATGGATTCAATCTTATCACAAATAACACATTTTACTCTCAATTTTCTCACCCCGTTACTAACAGTGGTACCTTCAACTATATATTCATCTGCCACCACCTCCATCTCTGCTCTAGTTCAAAGGAAAGAGAAGTTACTCGGATAAGCCTGACTTCTAGTCGAAGTTACCGGGCAGCAGCTGAAAATTTGAAAAGGTGACCTTTTATTGATAAACAGATTGCTTTTTCTTTTGGAAGTGTATACAAGCATTATAGTTTAAATATTAGTTATTGTGAAGTGGCAGTAGATTTAAACTCAGCTTGTTTAATTATTATCCACATTTTTACATTTTTTGATTTGATATTTACTTAACTTGATCATTCTTCATTCAAACTATTCTCGATATCTAGCCAGATTATAAAAACGAGTGCTTAATGGTTTTAACCTGAGGAAAAAAAAGGTATAGTATAATTGTAACAAACTTTTTTCAATGGTATTTTTGCAGGGAGCATTATTTCGCAAATTTATTAAGGAGGTTCGTACGTTGGCAAATCAAATAGAAGTTGTATTAACAGATGATTTATTCCAATTACTTCAAAAAGAGCTTTTTGTCACTATTGCAACTGTAGATCACGAAACTGGCGGTCCGAATGTAAGTGCAATTTCATGGGTTTTCGCCCCAACTAAAGAAGCCATTCGTTTTGCTGTAGATAACCGGTCACGAATAGTTCAGAACATCAAAGCTAACTCGCAAGTTGTTCTGAATATTATTGGTAACGAGTCTACATATTCTATTAGCGGATTAGCTGGTGTGAAAGTAGAAAAGTTAGAAGAGGTTCCATTAAAATTAGCTCTCATAGAAATACAAATTAAGGAAGTACGTGATGTTATGTTTTATGGATCGAAAATTTCTATAGCTCCGCAATATGAAAAAACATATGACAAAGAAGCTGCAGAAAAACTAGATAATCAAGTTATGAACGCAATGAAAAAAGCTTAGTCTTGGACTAAGCTTTTTTGTTTTTAATTACTATTTTCTTCTCGCAGCTGCTTTCGCTTTTCCCGCTCAGTTCCATCGTCGTTAGGGTGTCCACTTAACTTTTCATCATCCATATTTCTTTTTCCTTGTTCTTCTTGAATTTCCTTTAAATTACGATTTTGATCTTCACTAAGTCTTCCTTGATTAGCATCTGTTGGTTCAGGTTCTGACTTTCTATGCTCTGCTCCGGGAACTACAGGGATAATTCGACCAATAATCCCTGCTAACTCATCCATAATTCCTGCAATTGGGTGCCCAGCATTAATTTCTTTTCTCATTTCTTTTAGTCTTGCATTAATATCAGGGTCCGCACTAATAAACGCATATGCACCATGAGGGTCATTACTCAATGCTTCAGCAGCTTCGTATTTTACGATACCGACATCAGAGCGGTCTAATCCTGCTTTTACATCAATCCCAATAACAGCTAAATCACCTAACACTATAGCAGTTGCACTATTAACATTTGGAACTCGTTCTGTAAGATGTACTAAATGTTCTGCGATTTCTTCCGCAGTTTTGGTTTCTTTTTGTCTTGGATCTTTTCCTTGTTCAGCTATCCCTAGAGGTTGTTGATTACCTGGTTTGTGTTCCTCTGTCGCATTTGGCTGACAAGCAAAAAGTAACGAAACAGTTATTACATATATACATAATTGAATGGTTTTCATAATAAATCATCCCTTTCATAGTAAATATTTATAAATATTGTTCGTTTCTTCGTCTATCTTTATTCTGTTGTACATACATTTATAGTGAAATATCTTTTCCATTAACTTATTTTGCCTAGAAAAAGCCCCTTTGAAATGTTTTATTTAATAATTTTTTGGCCACGCTATCTCATTTTAGTTTTCTATGCATAACTTAATAATAAGACACCATTCCCAATTTACTTAATCAAGGAGGCGTGACGTTGAATAAAATCTACGTCTTAGATACGAATGTATTACTGCAAGATCCATTTGCAATTTTTGCATTTGAGGAAAATGAAGTAGTAATTCCTGCAATAGTATTAGAAGAGGTTGATTCGAAAAAACGGTATATGGACGAGATTGGTCGAAATGCCAGGCAGGTAGCAAAACTTATGGATCAGTTTCGAGAAAAAGGGAAACTCCATGACAAGGTTCGTTTAGAAAATGGTGGCCAATTAAGAGTAGAATTAAATCATCGCTCATTTGAAAAAATGAAAGATATGTTTGATGAAAAAAGCAATGATAACCGAATTATTGCAGTTGCACTGAACTTACAATTAGAAGAAAATCTGAAGGGGGACGGGAAACCAGTTATTTTGGTATCGAAGGATGCCCTGATGAGAGTGAAGGCAGATGCAATTGGCATTCAAGCAGAGGATTTTCTTAGCGATAGGGTTTTAACTTCTGACCATATATACTCAGGTTATGTTGAGGTTTATGTAGGCTTGGAAGTTTTGAATAAATATTACAAAGAACAAAAAATCGATATAAAAGAATTAAGATATAAAAATATATATCCAAATCAATTTGTCATTTTGAAAGATGAACTAGGTAGTTCTGCATCAGCTATTGGTAAAGTAGATAAGGATTGCAGATTAGTCATTCCATTAATAAGGGAACTTGATCAAGTTTGGGGGATAAAACCACGAAATGTTCAACAACGAATGGCGTTTGAGTTATTATTGAGAGATGATTTGCCATTAGTGACTTTGGTGGGGAAGGCTGGTACTGGAAAAACACTACTTTCGCTAGCTGCAGGTCTTTTGCAAACAGAGGATCTCCATGAGTATAAGAAGCTATTAGTAGCAAGACCAGTTGTCCCAGTTGGAAAAGACCTTGGTTATTTACCTGGTGAAAAAGAAGAGAAGCTTAGACCGTGGATGCAACCGATTTATGATAATTTAGATTATTTATTTAATACGAAGAAACCTGGGGAGCTAGATCAAATACTAGCAGGTATGGCATCAATCCAGGTCGAAGCATTAACGTATATTCGCGGGAGAAGTATTCCAGACCAATTTATTATTATTGATGAGGCTCAAAACTTAACGAAACATGAAGTAAAAACAATCTTAACAAGAGTTGGTGAAGGAAGTAAAATCGTATTAATGGGGGATCCACAGCAAATTGATCACCCTTATTTAGATGAGTATAATAATGGACTTACCTATGTTGTTGAAAAGTTTAAAGGGGAAAAAATTAGTGGGCATGTAAAATTAGAAAAAGGCGAACGGTCAGGGCTTGCTCAGTTAGCAGCAGATATACTATAAGCTGGTAATGTTAATTCATATGCGTAGTAAAAAATGAATGAAGGCTAACGCTGTAATAGGTGTCTAGCCTTTTTTTACGTTTATTTCTTATTAATTGATTTAGTACGGGCTATTCTACTATTATAGAGAGAATAGAAGGGGTTGTTAATATGAAACAAAGCTTGGATGTAGAAACGCTAAACACAATGGTGGTTGAAGCAAAAAAATACACCAAAGAAGGCGTAGTTGCTGACTATATACCAGCGTTAGGTGAGGCAAATCCTGAAACACTTTCAATAGCGATATATCGTGGAAAGGGTGACTGCATTGCAGCAGGAAACATACGTGAAAAGTTTACATTACAAAGTATATCGAAAGTAATCACACTTGCTGTAGCACTTATGGACCATGGGGAGGAATATGTGTTTTCAAAGGTAGGGATGGAGCCGACTGGAGATCCTTTTAATTCAATTGCTAAATTAGAATCTAATGTACCCTCTAAACCTCTAAATCCTATGATTAATGCAGGAGCACTAGCTGTAACAAACATGATTATTGGTGAAACAATTGATGAAAAATTGGGAAGGATTTTGAGCCTAGTTCATGAAATGACATGTAATCCCGAGATTACCTATTGTGAGCGTGTAGCTAAATCTGAATTAGATACAGCGTTTTTGAACCGTTCTCTTTGTTATTTTATGAAGCAACATGGCGTTGTTAAAGGCGTGGTAGAGGAACTGCTAAATCTTTATACGAAGCAATGTGCCATACAAGTCGATTGTTATGATTTGGCAAAATTAGGCTATGTGATTGCAAATGACGGTAAAAATCCGAATACAGAACGTCAAATTATCCCATTACATATAGCGAGAATATTAAAAACATTTATGGTTACATGCGGAATGTATAATTCTTCAGGAGAATTTGCTATTAAAGTCGGCATACCAGCAAAAAGTGGCGTTTCAGGAGCAATAATGGGTTCAGTGCCGCATGGAATTGGGGTAGGGATTTACGGACCGGCTCTAGATGACAGAGGAAATAGTGTTGCTGGTATGAAATTATTAGAAAGTTTATCGAGTAGGTATGATCTCAGCATATTTTGATAGGAAGGGAATTAGCGATGTTAGAAATAGACTGTTTTTATTTAAAATATAAAATGTATTTTGAAGGTTAGCAACGAGTCGTTTTATAGGCGTTCTAGTTTTTGGGATAATAATTCTATAAATACTTCTAATATATTGCATTTTCTTACTATAAAAGCTATCATAGTGACATAAGGGACAGTGATAGGACTCGGGTATGGGAGGGAATAAACATGTCTAAAGAAGCTGTAACGGGACATTCTGAAAAAGCGTACGCCCTTCTTAAAGCGGATGCAAATAAGATCTTAAAGCTTATTGATGTTCAGATGACGAATTTAACAATGCCGCAATGCCCTCTTTATGAAGAGGTTTTAGATACACAAATGTTTGGTTTGTCGAGAGAAATTGATTTTGCAATTCGACTTGAGTTAATTGAAGAAGAATTGGGCAAGCAATTATTATCTGAACTAGAACGTGAATTAGCAGCTCTTCATGAAGCTTCAACAAAACGATTATAATGATTAAAAAAGGTGACTCAATGTATTGATTTCTCATATCTCCTAATAATTATCTTAAGGGGATTTGTTAAAATACAGAGTCATTTTTTTTTTTTTAGTACTGCTTATTGCTTTTTTAAGAAACTAAAAATTAAAAAGTCTAAAGTTTTAAAAAATTCTATTTTTTGTAATGATACACTTTAAATCTATTAACAAAAAATGATATGATAAGTATTAAGTTCAATTTAAGAGATAATCATCAGCTCATCAGATGGTTTAATTATGAGTTTAGGCGACATATTTCGACTGAAATATGATTTAGATAAGGAGGAGTAACATGAATAGGTTAACAAAGATTAAGAAAGTATTAGTAGCAAATCGAGGTGAAATCGCTATTCGTATTTTTCGAGCCTGTACAGAATTACATATCCGCACTGTAGCTATTTATTCAAAGGAAGATACAGGAGCCTATCACCGTTATAAAGCTGATGAAGCGTATTTAATAGGTGAAGGAAAAAAACCGATAGACGCATACTTAGACATAGATGGCATTATTGACTTAGCGAAAAGATATGATGTCGATGCCATTCACCCAGGATACGGCTTTCTATCAGAGAATATCCACTTTGCAAAACGTTGCGAAGAAGAAGGTATCATTTTTATTGGTCCGAAATCTGAACATTTGCATATGTTTGGTGATAAAGTTCAGGCTAGAACACAAGCAATAAAAGCCGGCTTGCCAGTTATTCCAGGAAGTGATGGACCAGTCGAATCTGTTGAAGAAGTTGAAACTTTTGCTATAGATCATGGTTTCCCTTTCATTATTAAAGCCTCCTTAGGTGGTGGCGGTCGTGGAATGAGAATTGTCCGTTCGAAAGAAGAACTACATGAAGCTTACAATCGCGCAAAATCAGAAGCTAAATCAGCATTTGGTAATGATGAGGTATATGTAGAAAAATTTATAGAAAATCCAAAACATATTGAAGTGCAAATACTAGGTGACCAAAGTGGTAATATTATTCACTTGTATGATCGCGATTGCTCTGTTCAGCGTCGGCATCAAAAGGTAGTTGAAATTGCGCCAAGTGTATCGTTGTCTAAAGAGGTTCGTGAGCAAATATGTCTTGCTGCAGTTCAATTAATGGAGAAGGTCAACTATATTAATGCCGGTACTGTTGAATTTTTAGTTACTGACTCGGGCGAATTTTACTTCATTGAAGTAAATCCGCGTGTGCAAGTAGAGCATACAATAACTGAGATGGTTACTGGAGTTGATATTGTCCAAGCGCAAATTTATATTGCAGATGGTGAAGAAATTCATGGTAAAAAGCTAAACATCCCAATGCAGGATAAAATTATATGCCATGGTTATGCTATTCAGTCGCGAGTAACGACAGAGGATCCAAGTAATAATTTTATGCCGGATACCGGTAAGATTATGGTTTACCGTTCAGGCGGTGGTTTTGGTGTTCGGCTTGATGCGGGTAATGGATTTCAAGGTTCAGTTATCTCACCATATTATGATTCACTGTTA
The DNA here is from genome assembly GCF_046314235.1 of Anaerobacillus sp. NCBI lineage: Bacteria > Bacillati > Bacillota > Bacilli > Caryophanales > Bacillaceae > Anaerobacillus > Anaerobacillus sp. Next base: position 284,744 of record NZ_JBKBWN010000005.1, on the reverse strand, counting down.
GTGAAGCTATCAACATGGGCCCTAAGTTTTGAGGATGCAGCTTCAAAAATGTTAAGAAACCTAAGGGAGTTTCGTATTCGTGGTATCAAAACAAATATCGCCTTTCTAGAAAATGTTGTGCAGCATGAAAAGTTTTTAAATGGTGAATACAACACTTCTTTTATTGATACTACACCTGAATTGTTTGTCTTTCCAAAACGAAAAGATAGAGGAACGAAAATGCTTTCGTTTATTGGAGAAACAACAATCAATGGCTATCCAGGGCTAGAGAAGATGAAAAAGCCTGTATTCGATGAGCCGATTATTCCTAAATTTAAGCTATCTGAGCCCTTTCCAAATGGTACAAAACAAATTTTAGAGGAAAAAGGTGCTGAGGGCGTTGCCAAATGGGTGAGCGAACAGAAAGAAGTATTATTAACTGATACAACTTTTCGAGACGCGCATCAATCATTGTTGGCAACCCGAGTGAGAACCCATGACTTAAAAAAAATAGCTGAACCAACAGCAAGAATGCTACCAAATCTTTTCTCTTCGGAAATGTGGGGGGGAGCTACATTTGATGTTGCAATGAGGTTTTTGCATGAAGACCCTTGGGACCGACTGTTAACTTTAAGAAAGAGAATGCCTAACCTTCTTCTACAAATGCTCTTTCGTTCATCGAATGCTGTAGGCTATACGAATTACCCTGACAATGTAATTAAAGAATTTGTTCAAAAATCAGCTGAAGCTGGAATTGATGTGTTCCGGATTTTTGATTCGTTGAATTGGGTTCCCGGAATGAGATTATCGATTGACGCGGTTCGTGGAACAGGCAAAATCGCCGAGGCGACAATGTGCTACACTGGTGATATTTTAGACCCGAACCGATCAAAATATGATTTGATTTATTATAAAAATTTAGCAAAAGAATTAGAGCGCTCAGGGGCTCATATACTAGGAATTAAAGATATGGCGGGTCTATTAAAGCCAGAAGCTGCTTACCGATTAGTTTCCAGTTTAAAAGAGATACTATCAATCCCAATTCATCTGCATACTCACGATACAAGTGGCAATGGAATTTACACATATGCTAGAGCCATCGAAGCAGGTGTTGATATTGTTGATGTAGCAGTAGGTTCAATGGCTGGTCTTACATCTCAACCAAGTGCAAATAGTTTAATTTATGCCCTAGCAGGTAGTGAGCGTCAACCAAAGGTAAATATTGATGCTATCGAAAAATTAGGGATCTACTGGGAAGATACGAGAAAATTTTATCAAGGCTTTGAAAGTGGCATGCTTTCTCCGCACTCTGAGGTGTATGAGCATGAAATGCCAGGTGGACAATATAGCAATTTACAACAACAGGCAAAAGCGGTAGGTCTAAAGAGTCGTTGGGATGACGTGAAAAAAATGTACCGTACTGTAAATGACATGTTTGGAGATGTTGTAAAAGTAACTCCTTCGTCTAAGATTGTTGGTGACATGGCGTTATTTATGGTACAAAACAATTTAACAGAGGCAGATGTCTATGAGAAAGGTTCATCACTTGATTTTCCAGATTCAGTTGTTGAATTTTTCCAAGGTTACTTAGGGCAACCATATAAAGGATTCCCAGTAAAACTACAAGAGATTATCTTAAAAGGCAAACAAGCAATTACTGGAAGGCCTGGTGAAAGCTTACCAGCAGTAGATTTTGAAGTCGTTAAAAAGGAATTATTTGAGAAGTTGAACCGTCAAGTTACTGATTTTGATATGCTTTCTTATGCTATATACCCGAAAGTCTACTTAGATCATCAACGTTTTTATGAGCAATTTGGTGATGTTTCCGTTCTTGATACACCAACATTTTTATACGGTCTTCGTCTTGGGGAGGAAATCGAAGTTGAAATTGAACAAGGAAAAACCCTGATCGTAAAGCTCGTGTCTGTTGGTGAAGCTCAAAAGGATGGAACGCGTGTCGTTTACTTTGAATTAAATGGTCAACCGCGCGAATTAGTGATTAAAGATCAAAATGTAGAAACGACAGTTATTGCAAAAACGAAAGCTGATAAAGAAAATCCTAATCATATTGCTGCAACAATGCCTGGAACGGTTGTTAAAACACTAGTCGAAAACGGAGATAAGGTCAAAAAAGGTGATCATCTGATGATCACTGAAGCAATGAAGATGGAAACGACTGTCCAAGCTCCATTTAACGGAGTGGTGTCTCGTCTCTATATTCAAAATGGAGAAGCAATTCAGACCGGTGATTTATTAGTTGAACTGAAAAATGAATAAAATGTAAGAGAGGGGGATTCCCTTTCTTTTTTTTACACATTTTCCAACATTTCAAAGCATAAGATTTTTAATAGAACAAGAAAAGAAGCTCTCCCATAAGGGAAAGCTTCTTTTCTTTAACTGACTATTTTTACTAGACTAATGACGGTCGTGTTACCGCGGCTGTGACTTGGCAATCTTACTTTGCTCTAGTTGCTAACATGACTAAATAGCTTATCGTACCGAACAGACAAGTAATAATAAATGCATGAAGCATTGAAGAAAGCAGACTTAATTGTGTAAAGACTACGTACGCACCACTTAATACTTGAATTGAAACAAGGATTAAGGAGATGACAACTGTATAGCGAAGGGTAATTTCGTCTTTATAATAACGGTAAACATGTATGACTAAAGCTATAATAACAATGAACATTAACGCTGCTGCAACACGGTGACCAAACTGAACCGCAATGTTAGCCTTTAACGGGGGGATAATTTGACCGTTGCAAAGTGGCCAACCAGCACAAGCAAGACTTGAACCTGTATGCCGGACAAGGGCACCCGTATAAACGACTAAATATAAATAAGTAAATACGAAGTAGATAAACCACTTAAAACTTAACGATATACGAGGTGATCTAACCTGTGGTCCTTTATCTTCCTCAAAAACTAGTATTGTCAGTAATAGAACGCTAGCAAATGAGACGAGTGAAAATCCAAAATGTAGAGCTAAAACAGCTGATGATTGTCCCCACATCACCGCTGCGGCACCTAATAACCCTTGAAATATAATAAATAATATCGCAATTATCGCAAGCAATTTTGTCTCACGTACATGAGGCAGTTTTTTCCACATCCAAATTGCTAGAATAATAACCATGATGCCAAGAATTGCAGAAACCGCTCGGTGACTATATTCAATAATTGTTTCTAGTGTATTAATCGTTTCTGGAATTACTTGTCCATGGCAAAGTGGCCATGAATCACCGCAGCCTTGACCTGATTCGGTTTTTGTAACTAAGGCACCTTGTAGTAATACAATAATCATGCCAATGGTGGTTAGTATCGAAAATAGTTTAAGCCGTTTATTCAAATTGTTCACCTAACCTTTATAAAGATACGTCTATTATAACTTTTTTGAGTCCTTATCATTTTAAGAACAAATTCGAGAAATGTCAATTTCAATGAGTAAGCATATTATTACCATTATTAAATTAAAAATGTTATTATCTACGTATCAAAATAAAAATGGAAAATATAAGTGATGAAAATCACTGCATTATCATTTATAATGTGAGTATTAAGTTGTTTTGCACTAAGTAAATGTTATTAAACTAGTTTATAGTACAAAAGAAAAATGCTATAATAACAACTTGTCATTAATAACTTAATAGTCTCATAGATTACGGAGGTGAAGATATTGAATAAAACCGTTTTAGAGGGTGCAGAAATTTTGGAGTCATCAATAACTAATTCGAAAACGAATACTAATAATTCAAACGTAACATGGAGAGATTTTCTTGCCTTAACAAAAGTTGGCATCGTAATGTCTAATATGATTACTGCTTTTGCGGGAATGTTTCTGGCTGCTTACTATTTGGATATTCAATTATTCTCAAGTTCACATTTACATCTTGTTATTTTTGGTCTTCTTGGATCGGCGCTTGTCATGGCAGGTGGGTGTAGTTTAAATAACTATATAGATAGAGATATCGACCATTTAATGGAGAGAACTAATGAAAGACCAACTGTAACAGGTAAAATTCCAGAAAAACAAGTGTTACTATTTGGTTTATTCTTATCAGCACTAGGAACCTTTTTTTTACTGCTAGCTTCCCTAAGTGCAGCAGTACTAGGAATTGTGGGACTTGTCTTTTACGTAGTTATCTACACGATGTGGACAAAAAGAACAACATCATTAAATACAATTGTTGGTAGTGTTTCAGGAGCAGTTCCGCCACTTATTGGTTGGGCAGCAATTGATCCTGGCTTACATCCGGTTGCGTGGGTATTGTTTCTTATCATGTTTATCTGGCAACCACCTCATTTTTTAGCTTTAGCAATGAAGCGTTGTGAGGAATATCGAAATGCAGGCATTCCGATGCTTCCTGTCGTATCAGGTTTTTCTGTTACTAAACGTCAAATGGTTTTATATGTTGCAGCACTTATACCTATTTCACTGCTCTTATCACCGATGTTTGGTCCAGTTTACACTACAATTGCAGCAATATTAGGGTTTGGTTGGTTAGCTCTTGGTATTGCTGGGTTTGTGATGGAAGATGATATGAAATGGGCTAGATTAATGTTTGTATATTCACTTAACTACTTGACAATAATTTTTATTCTGATGGTTGTTATCCATATTGTTTAGAAATAAATCAATTATAAATATAAAAAAGGGGAGGTTTACAGCTTTGATGAAACTACTTAGCAGACTACTCCCGTTAACAGCACTTATGTTGTTGCTTGCGGGCTGTGGTGAAGCGAATTTAACGGCCCTTGATCCACAAGGACCGGTTGCAGAAATGCAGTTATCTCTTATCAAGCTTAGTCTTTATGTCATGATTTTTGTCATTGTAGTCGTATTTGCCATTTTTGCATTTGTGCTATGGCGATATCGAGAAAAGCCAGGTGACAAGCATATCCCGAAACAGGTTGAAGGGAATCACACACTAGAACTTATTTGGACAACAGTCCCAATTCTTTTACTAATTATCCTTGCTATTCCTAATGTCATGGATACGTTTACATTGGCGAATGTTGAAGCAGACGAAAACTCGATTACCGTAAAAGTAACAGGACATCAATTTTGGTGGGAATTTGAATATCCAGACCACGACATAGTAGCAGGTCAAGATATGTACATTCCTACAAATACGAAAATAATTGTTCAACTAGAAGCTGCTGATGTTATGCACTCATTTTGGGTTCCTGCTTTAGCAGGTAAGCAAGATAATGTTCCTGGTATTACAAATGATATGTGGATTAAAGCAGAAAATCCTGGGATCTATAAAGGGAAATGTACCGAGCTTTGTGGTGAAGCCCATTGGTTGATGGACTTTAAAGTTGTTGCTGTTGAACCAGAAGTATTCGAAAAGTGGGTAGCAAACATGAATCAAGAAGCTGAACCGGTTTCTGAACTAGCCGAAGCAGGTCGTGAGGTCTTCCAAGCGAGTTGTATTGGTTGCCATGCTGTTGGTGGTGTAGGTGGAAATCCTGTGATGGGTGGACCTGACTTAACAAACTTTGGTGAAAGAACGGTATATGCAGGATTTTTAGAGCCGACTGATGAAAATTTAGAAGAATGGCTTCGTAATCCATCTGGTGTAAAACCCGGTAATAAAATGCCAGCGTTTAATCATCTTAATGATGATGATATGAAAGCATTAATCGAATACATGAAGGGCTTAAAAGTCCTAGACTAACCGAAAGAAAAGGAGGAAGCTTCATTGTCAAACTCAGTGGCTAATAATAAAAGTACACTTTGGGATTGGCTAACGACGGTAGACCATAAGAAAATTGGGATTATGTATTTGGTTGCCGGTGCGTTTTTCTTCGTGTTAGGTGGATTAGAAGCCATGTTAATACGAGTACAGCTAATGTTTCCAGAGTCAAACTTTGTAAGTGCGCAAGCTTTTAACGAATTAATTACAATGCATGGTACAACGATGATCTTCTTAGCAGCTATGCCGTTATTATTTGGATTTATGAACTTTATTGTCCCATTACAAATTGGTGCAAGGGATGTTGCATTCCCGTTCTTAAACTCATTAGGATTTTGGTTATTTTTATCTGGTGGAATTTTACTTAACCTCAGTTGGTTCTTTGGGGGAGCCCCTGATGCAGGTTGGACAGCGTACGTTCCATTATCAAGTGCAGCATATGCAAGTACAGGATTAGACTATTATGTTTTAGGATTGCAAATTAGTGGTGCAGGAACTTTAATTGGAGGAATTAACTTCCTCGTAACGATTATTACAATGAGAGCACCAGGGATGACAATGATGAAGATGCCTTTATTTACATGGAGTACATTTGTTGCATCTGCATTAATTTTATTTGCTTTTCCTGCCTTAACTGTAGGTCTTTTCCTACTAATGTTTGAACGTCTATTCGGAGCAAACTACTTTATAGTCGAAGCAGGCGGTAACGTTGTTATTTGGCAACATTTATTCTGGATATTTGGGCATCCAGAAGTTTATATTCTAGTTCTACCGGCATTCGGTATTTTCTCAGAAGTACTATCAACATTTTCGAAAAAGCGTTTGTTTGGTTATAGTGCAATGGTATTTGCAACTTTAATCATTGGTTTCTTAGGCTTCATGGTGTGGGCGCACCATATGTTTACAGTTGGAATGGGGCCAGTTGCAAATGCAATTTTCGCTGTTGCAACAATGGCGATTGCAGTTCCAACAGGAATTAAAATCTTTAACTGGTTACTTACACTATGGGGTGGAAGAATTAGATTTACAACAGCAAACCTGTTTGCCTTAGGGTTTATTCCTTCATTCGTATTAGGTGGAGTCACTGGAGTAATGCTTGCAACATCTGCAGCTAACTATCAGTTCCATGATACGTACTTTGTTGTAGCTCACTTTCACTATGTAATCATCGGTGGGGTAGTGTTTGGTTTATTTGCTGGTACATTCTACTGGTGGCCAAAAATATTCGGAACGATGTTAAACGAAACATTGGGGAAATGGTTTTTCTGGTTATTCTTTATTGGTTTCCACTTAACCTTCTTCGTTCAGCATTTCCTAGGCTTAATGGGTATGCCGAGACGTGTAGCTTCTTACTTAGAGGGGCAAGGTCTAGATAATTTAAACTTTATTAGTACAATTGGTGCTTTCTTTATGGCGGTTGCATTCATCATTCTTCTAGCTAACATTTTTGTTTCAAGAAATGAGAAAGCAGTTAGCGATCCTTGGGATGGTCGTACGCTTGAGTGGGCAACTTCCACTCCAGTCAAAGAGTACAATTTTGCACAAACACCAGTTGTTCGTGAGTTAGATGCATTATGGTATGAGAAGATGAAAGGCAATAAGAGATTACCTGTAGCAGAACCGCTAGGTGAAATTCATATGCCAAACGGATCGATTTTACCATTAATTATGTCTATCGGCTTATTCATTGCTAGTTTTGGCTTTATTTATCACACGTATGTGATTTCTATTATCGGAATTGGTATAACTTTAGGTTGTATGATTATCAGATCTGTAAAAGAAGATCACGGCTATCATATTCCAATTGATCAGATCGAGCAAGATAAGGAGGTTGGATAATATGGGTCACGCACACCATAACACTGGCACACTGCCTCCAAATCCTGAAAAAGCAACACTTGAAGGTAAGAATAAATTTCTAGCGTTTTGGTTTTTTCTAGGAGGAGAAACGGTTCTTTTTGCTAGTCTTTTCGGAACGTATTTAGGACTTAGAAATGGAACTGCAGGAGGTCCTACTGCTGCTGAACTATTCCATTTACCACTAGTTTTTGTCGCAACAATGATTCTTTTAACTAGTAGTTTAACAAGTGTATTTGCAATGATTGCGATGAAAAAGGGTAATTACAAAGGAATGCTCACTTGGATGTGGGTAACAGTTGGCTTTGGCTTATCATTCTTAGTTCTTGAAATCTATGAATTTTATGATTACCTTAGTAATGGCTTAGGATTTACAACAAGTGCCTTTGGTTCAGCGTTTTACACGTTAGTAGGCTTCCACGGAGCCCACGTTGCATTTGGTATTGGCTGGATTGTAACCTTATTACTTCGTTACCGTAAAGGCGGTTTAACATTAACAAATGCACCTAAGTTTTATCTAGCTAGTCTTTATTGGCACTTTATCGACGTAGTATGGGTGTTTATCTTTACAGTTGTTTATTTAATGGGAATAGGAGGATAGATGCATGGAACCAAATCTGAATAGAAATGAACCGCAAATAAAGCTTTCTACAAAAGAAAAGTTAAAGCTGGACCGTGAATTAAGACATCAAATTGTCACGTTTGCCTTAATGATCTTCTTCACAGCATTAGCGTTTTTATCTGTTGCAAGTGATCTAATTCCAGCATCATTCGCGCTTCCATTTATCTTAATTCTTGCAGTAGTTCAAGTAATTTTACAATTATACTATTTCATGCACTTAAATCAGAAAGAACATGAATGGCCAAATGCTTTCATGTTGTCTGGAATAGTTATTGTTATTCCAATGATTGCTGCATTAATGCTTCTTTTAGGGGTAGTTAAATACTAAACTCTAATACAATAACGAAAGCTGACTGCATCTTAAATGAGTCAGCTTTCGTTATGTATTAATTGTGCCTTTAGCTTGGAAAGAGTTAGAAGGCTCGATCGGGAAATTGTTGCATTTATGTCAATTTCTATAGCTACACACAGTAAAGTCACATGGTAAAATAGCAGGATAGGATTATATTTCAAAAGGAGGAGTTTTGTTGTTACCTTTAATTAGTACTATTTTTATCATTATTAGTGCGATTTTTGTTGCAATCGGCTGGTTTGTCATAGCAAAAGGAAATAAAGAGCTCCATAAAAAAATGATGTTTTTAGGTGCCTTATTTGCAATCGTATTTTTTATTACGTATGTTTGGAAAACCGTTTTTATTGGTAGTACTGCTTTTGGTGGTCCTGAAGAAATCAAGCTGTATTATACGATCTTCCTAATATTCCATATCACTTTAGCGACTACTGCTGCTGTTTTAGGAATTATTGCTCTAATTTCAGGATATAAAAATAACTTGAAGCTTCATCGAAAGCTAGGTCCGATAACTTCGATTATTTGGTTTTTCAGTGCTTCTTCAGGGGTGGCTGTCTACTATTTATTGTATGTAAAATACCCACCAGGAGAAGTAACGAACGTTTTCAGAGCAATTTGGGGGTTCTAATTCTACCTTTAATTTTATCTCCTAAGGTGGGTCTTGAGACAAGTATTTTCAAGGCCCATTTTTCTATTTAGTCTAGGAAAAAAGGTCTGGCAGCTGCCAGACCTTTTTAAAGTTTGAAGTTCAATTTAATAATCCCAGCTTCTTTAGCGGATGTAAATAAAATAACTATAAGAGGGCCAACGATAAAACCAAGGACGCCGATTAATTTTAAGCCAATATACATGGCTATCAATGTTGCAAGCGGCGATAGGCCAATTTGATGCCCCATTACTTTGGGTTCTACTGTTCTTCTAATGACCAATAAAATAGCTGCAAGGATAAATAATTTAGTTGCTAGCGTCATATCGCCAGCAATGAGATGGTAAATAGCCCACGGTGCTAAAATTGCAATAGAACCGATAAGAGGAATAAAGTCAATTATCCAAATGATAAACGCCATTAATAATGCAACTTCAGGAACGATTAACAATAGTCCAATTAGTGAAACGATAAATATAATTATACTAACAAGAAATTGTGCTTTTATAAAACCGAAGATGACATAGGAAAGTCTTGAAGTCATAAATTGCACTTTATCTTTCGTTTTATCAGTAAAATGGGAGAAAATTTGTTCCTTTAGTTTCGGTAGTTCTAATAAAAATAAATATAGCGAAATTAGGTAAACAAGAAATGAGACTAAGTAAGCTGGGATTTTAGTTACTAGAGAAGTTACATCGCTTATTAAGTTCCTACTGCTGACCGTACTTCTCAGCGTTTGTAATGATTGTTCTACATAGAGACCAGTTTCTTTTAGTAAGTCTTGTGGTACATCCTCAAATTTGGCATATAAAGTTTTTTCGAAATTTGACCAGGCATACGTAATATCCGTGATATATGAAGGTAAATTTTTCACAAAATGGTCAGCTTGGATAATAGCTTTTGTCGTAATAAAGTAACCAGTCAAGCCTATGAAGCATAAAAATATCATAAACACAATAAAGACAGCTAAGCTTCTTTTTACTTTGTTGTTCATTTCGATAATTTTGACGACAGGAGCAAGAAGCATCGCTGTAACTAAGGCTGCGATAATTGGTACCGATACTGGTAAGATAAAGTAGCCGAGGATCACGACTAGTACAATGGTGATTAAAATTAAAATGTTTCTCTTAGATATTAAAGCAGACATTTCGAACTCCTCTCATAAGAACATAATTTTATTATAGTATTTATTTCACTAAAATTACAGTGAAATGTGTAACAAAAGAGTGTATTTATGAACTTATTGTTAAGGAGGGGTACTATGTTACAAAAAAAAGTTAAAAAAAATGACTTAACTATTTTTGAGGATGTCATTTTGATTATAACTGAGATGGCGCTGACAGAGTTGGATGGAGTTACGATTAGCTCTAAGCTAATAAAAGGAGGATTACTTGAAAAGTTACAAAAGAAAAAGTGTATTAAGGTTGTCTCTGTTGATGATAAATTAACAATACATTTAAAAGTAGCGATCGTTTACGGAACCAAAAATATAGAAACAATTATTAAGCTTCAGCGTCTAATAAAAAAACATGTGGAGTTGTTTACTGGTTTTCCTGTTTTGGATGTTCATGTGATCATAGACCAAGTTATAACAGAAGCATAAAAAAGCGTATGAACTATGTTTAGCTCATACGCCTTTTTTGAAGGTTTTAAATGCTGAAAAAGCCAGACTCCTTATTGTTTCAGCACTTCTGCTTATTTTAATAAAGTAGAAATATGCTCAAGTTTTTTGTTGCATTTATCCAAAATATGTTTCGGGAATGTTTCATCGGAATATTCTACACCGTGTGGGTAGTAATGCTTTCCTAAGATAGGGTCTAAAAATTTGATCACACTGTATGGTGATGGAATTTCACCTTTTACTGCATAGGCTTGAACTCTTAAGTAATATACATCCTCATTTACTTGGTCATCAAATTTATAGTCAAATGTTACACGCTCATAGTCCCACTGTCCTGCATGAACAAAGCCTGCTTCACCAAGCACGTGCTCTGCTACAGAAAATTCAACTTCTTTACCTGTTATATCAGTTCCTTCGAATTTCATATTTAACCCTCCTATTATGTAAGCTAGCTTCATTTAATTATGATAGTATGAAAAGAAAGAAGATGCAATTAAAATAACTGGAAACTAGAAAATGAAGATAAAAAGGGGAAGAATCATGACAAAAAAAGTGTTTGAGAATGATCCTTATATTAAAGAGTATACTGCAGAAGTAATCAGCACAAAAATCATTAACGGGTCAACATGGGTGAAGTTAGATCAAACAATCTTTTATCCAGAAGGTGGTGGACAACCTTCTGATCTTGGCTTTATTGATGGTAAACCTGTATTGGATGTTCAAATAATTGATAGCGAAATAGTACATAAAATTGATGGGTCAATCGATAAAAATCGTGTAAAATTAGCCATTGATTTCGAGCGTCGTTTTGATCATATGCAACAGCATACGGGGCAACATCTTTTATCAGCAGTTTGGCAACAATTATACGGAATTGAAACACTCTCCTTTCATTTAGGAAAAGATGTTTGTACGATTGATTTAGCTACATCTGAACTTGATACAGAGAAGATTCGTAGCGTAGAATTAAAGCTAGCTCAATATATATTTGAAAATAGAAGAATTGAAAGTTATCTCCTCCCTTATGAAGAAGTTGATCAAGAATATTTATCGAAATTAAAGGAAACGCCTCAGGTTGTCCGTATTGTAGAAATTGAAGGAGTAAATACTTCTGCTTGCTGTGGTACTCATGTAACGATGTTAGGTGAGTTGGGATTACTAAAAATAATAGGATGGGAAAAATATAAACAAAATGTTCGTTTGTCCTTTATTAGTGGAGGAAGGGCATTTGCTTATTTTCAAGAAATTTTTATAGCGATAAACGAAGTAAGCAAGAAATTAAACATAGCACCATCACTAGTAACAGAGCGATTTCCGATGTTTTATGAACGCCATCAAGATTTAAAAAAGAATTACCAAAACTTGTATGAAAAAGAAATTCATTATGAGGCTGCAGATTTGATTAACCAAAAGAAAAATAACCTAATTGAACATAGTTGGGAAGACAGACCCCTGCAAGAAATGAAGGATTTGGCAAAAATTATTATTGAGGCAGGAGATAAGGTAGTCATCTTTCAAAATAAGAGCCAAAAAACATGGATATTCGCCGCATCTAGCTCACAATTGTTTAACGTATCTAAATGTATACAAACTTTAAAAGAACACTTCGGAGGCAAAGGTGGTGGCAATTCTGTTTTTGGGCAATGGATTGGTACCATCGATGAAAGTCATTGGTTAGAGTATAAAAATAATCTCTTAAATACCTAAATTTGAAGCTGTCCGATAAGTTTCAGATCACCCCTAATAGATGTGGTTATCCAATCTACTTTGAAGACGAGGCAAATGATACCTTACTTTTTGGATGGCTTCAGTATTTTCTTATAAAAATTAATTGAACGGACATATTAATAATGTATTACTATAAAGGAGGTATTAAAATGGACCATGTTCGTGATGTGATGACTTCAAGCGTTGAATATTGTACACCATTGGATAATGTTTTTGAGGTCGCAGTAAAGATGAAAGAACTCAATGTCGGTGCGATTCCAATTTGTGAGAATGATCACCTGTTAGGAATGATAACAGATCGCGATATCGTTATCAGAGGAGTAGCAGAGAAACGCCCTAATTCTACAAGAGTCACTGATATTATGAGTGAGCATCTAATTACTGCTGACCCAGGTATGAGTATCGAAGAGGCAGCTAAGTTAATGGCTAAAAATCAAATAAGACGCTTACCTATTGTTGAAAACAACCGTTTGGTTGGTATTTGTTCTTTAGGAGATTTGGCTGTTAATGAGGGTTCAGACGATGAAGCTGGATATGCTTTGTCTGAGATTTCAGAAAGTCCGCAAGTGCATCACTAAAATTCCAATTACTGAGGCTGTCCCGTTAGCGTGTATCTGTCGTCTCGAAGATTTAAATTGATTGTGTCCAAACATACACAGCTTTTTAGAGTTTATCTTCGAGGTGTACTGATACTGCTGGGACAGGCTTTTTTATTTTCTGAGAAAAATCCCGAATTATCAAATTTTTTAGCATAATTCATTTGCAGGAGAATACATATAAAGAAAGAACCTTGTTTATAGAGAAATAAATACATAAATGAGTGAATTTCATAATTACCTTAATCGAGCTATATCAATCTTAATGTAGTTGCGAATGGTTTCTACGCAAATACATATAGAACTTTACAGCGAAAATTTAATTATGAAATTCGTTAAAAAATAAAATTTTTCATAGAGAGGAGAAATACATGAAAAAATTAGGGTGTGGAGTGCTTTTTGTCTGTTTAGGCATGCTCATATTGATTACATATTTAATGGACAACCTTCCTGACAATAAAAATGAGCAGATGTCACTCACTGGGCAATCTGAAGTTGAAAAATCAATATTCTATGAAGAAAGGCCTGTGTTAAATAGAAAACCGTCAACTCCTTCGCTAAAAGAAGATGGGCTTCATAACTTAATTGGCGAACCTGTTACTGCTCTTGAGGAAGTTTTCGGTGAACCTAGCCGAATCGATAAGTCTGCTTATGATTATGATTGGTGGGTTTATCCTAATAGTGAAAGCTACATACAAATCGGCGTTGAAAACGATCAAGTAGTAACGGTTTATTTTATTGGGGAAGAGAATGAGTTAACATTTCCTTTTTATATTGGACAATTATACGAGGACATAAATAATGAATTTACATTTACTGAGCAAATATCTTTTAATTTACAGGCAAATTCTTTTCAGTTTAATCTAACAGAAGAGGAGCTTCTCACACGGCCACTTTTAAAAATCGATGATGTTTTTATTCAATTGTATTTCGATACATTTACAAAGAGTTTGTCAGGAATTCGTTATCTTGATGGTAAGACATTAGTAAAACATCGTCCATATTCTGTCGTTTATCGAGGTGAGTTAATTGAAGCTAAAAAGCTTACAGCAGAAGAGTGGAGCGAAGTTGAAAAAGGTGCTGCATTGCAAATCTTAGATATTACTAATGAAATTCGTAAAAGACATCAACTTAATGAACTCCAGTGGGATGAAGAAACATCGATTGTTGCTTTTCATCATAGTGAGGACATGAAGCTAAATGAATATTTTTCACATACATCACCTGCGTATGGAGAGCTTAAAGATCGTTTAAAAAAACAAGGGATTTTCTATCAATTAGCAGGAGAAAATATAGCAGCAAAATATGTTGATGCAATCGCTGTAGTTGAAGGCTGGTTGAACAGTGAAGGACATCGAGTAAATTTATTACACGAAGATTTTACCCATTTAGGGGTAGGTGTTTATGAACTGTATTATACTCAAAATTTCATCACGCCTTGGTAAAAATTTGGAGGCTGTCCCAATAAAAGCATTAGTCACCTCGATCACTAATATAGAGTGTGTACAAACATACACTTCTATAAATAGTGGAACAGCGAGGTGTGCTGACACTTTTGGAACAGCCTCCACTTTTTATTGGAGATCAAATTTTTTTAAAAATAGGCGCACACATAGCTAGGCGGATTTGTATGATGTAATAGGGATAATTAGTTGAAGGAGCTAATGTCATTTGTATTTTTAGGAGGTGTTTTTATGAGTAAAAAAACTAAATTGCATCCATCTGTACAACAGTTTAAACAATTTGTAATGGAACACCCACTATTAGTCAAAGAAGTTAGGGATGGCAAAAAAACTTGGCAAGACCTTTTTGAGGAATGGACGATATTGGGTGAAAAAGATGAAATTTGGGAGAAATATCAAAAAGTAAGCAATGCCGAAGAAGATGACGAATCGAATGAGGAAACAGAAGCTAATAATGAACCAAAGGGACCTCAAATGGCTGATCTTTTGTCAATGTTAAAATCGATTAACCTAAATGATATACAAGGGCACGTGAAAAATTTAAGCGGAATGATGGCTACTGTTCAAGGTCTATTGCAGTCATTTCAATCAAATCCATCCAATCAGAGTGGGCAAGACCAACAGGCACAACAAAGTCAACAAAATCAACAATCTCCTTTTAACTTTCGTCAATTTTAGTGAATGATCTCCTGTTTAATTACTTTCTTCAATAAAAAAGGGGGTTAACTTGATGAGAAAAGAAATTCATGAATATATGAAGCAACGACCAGACCTAAAACAATTTATTCGGCATAACCCTATTTGGTATCGTTATCTATCGAGAGATCCACACTCGTTATCACAATTAGAAAATGAAGTAAAGGTATATACTGGTAAGACAATTCCGCAAAAGCTAGATCGCTTCCAGTCGAATTTGAATATGGCAATGATGCTTTTAGATATGGTTCGCGGTTTTGGAGCAGAAAAATAGGTAGGTGAATTTATTTCATCTGTCTATTTTTTTCTTTTACGTTGACCACATATCTTTTAGAGAAAAAAATAAGTGGAGTAAACCTATTTATAAAACTAATTTTAATACAATTCCAAATGGATAATTGAGGATGTTTTCGGCAAAACTTTAGCTATGAAATTGGAAAGGGTTTGGTTTTAGTGGTTCATTTAATAATTCCTATATTGATGTTAACTCTTAGTTTTTCGAACGGTTACATTAGCAATGGTGAAGTAAATAGTACTAGTACATTGAAAGCAATTCCATTTGATAATGAATATAGCAAAGAGGTAGCAAATCTTGAAGAAGATGAACGGATGATTATCAAGTATGAAGTGAAAGACGAAGACATTTATGTAGAATGCTTTGTGAAAGAATTCTCGTTTAATAAAGAAGGGGCAGGTCAGTTAAAGCAAGATGGTGAAGGACATGTTCAACTATATATTAATGGGAATAAAGTAGATTCGATTTTTACACCATCTTTTATTATCAAAGCTTTGCCAGTCGGCACATACAATATTAAAGTCGAACTCGTTCATAACGACTATACACCATACGGAATTTCTAAGGAATTTGAAGTGAAATTGTAGAAAAAGAAATAAGGAGGGCCTTCTTATGCTTTTCAATCATGATAATCCATTAGTTGTACAAAAGGATGGGACAATTATAGTTGAAGCGAATCATAGCCAATTCCCAATCATCCAACCAATGCTATCACAAATGGCGATATTAGAGAAGGCGACTCTAACTACTCATACATATAAGCTCTCACCATATTCGATTTGGTCCGCCCAATCACAAGGAATCCAAGTAACAGAAATGATAAATTTTTTAAATGAATATTGTAAGTTTCCGCTTGCAAGAACTGTTGTTGAATACGTTGAAGATCATTACCAGAAGGTTAATTCTATTGTTATGGAAAAAATTGTAGAGGACTGTGTACTAACATTTAAGGATGAAGCAGCTCAACAATTAGTATTAAAAGATAATGAAATTAAAAAGCTGTTGATAAAACGAGATAAGCATTGGCACTTTAGTGAGACTGATCGAGGGTTATTAAAAACGCTTTGTTTAAGCTATGGATATTTCATCAATGATCTAATTGGCTATGAAAAAGGTCGGCAACTACAAATACATTTTTTGGATCATGTAAAAGTAAGACCTTACCAAAAAGAAGCTATTAAACAGTTTCATAAAGATGGGAAAACATTTGGGGGTAATGGCATTATTGTCATGCCTTGTGGCTCAGGAAAAACAATTGTAGGTTTAGGTGTAATGGAAAAAGTGAAAGAAGAAGTATTAATTATTACCTCAAGTGAAACATCAATGAAACAATGGCAAAGAGAGATCATAGAAAAAACATCAGTTAAATCTGAAGATGTTGGACTATATAGCAGTTCTTTAAAAGAAGTGAAACCAGTTACAATTGCATCGTACCAAATGTTAATCTATAAAAATCAGGATACAAAACAATTTATTCATTTGCCATTGTTCAACATGCGAAAGTGGGGCCTAATCATTTACGATGAAGTTCATTTACTTCCGGCTCCGGTGTTTCGAACAACTGCTGGAATTCAGGGAAAAAAAAGATTAGGATTAACGGCTACACTTGTAAGGGAGGATGGAAAAGAAGAAGAAGTCTATAGCCTTATTGGTCCTAAGCAACATGAGGTCGCTTGGAAGGGTTTAGAGAATAATGGTTGGATTGCTAAAACGTTGTGCAAGGAGATTCGCATTGAGTTGCCAGAGCGAGAGCTTCAACAGTATGTTGAAAGTAATCAACAGCAGCAATTTAAAATTGCCTCGATGAATGTTTTGAAGATAGAGGTTATTAAGACGTTATTAGAGCAGCATAAAAATCAGCCCACACTAATCATTGGACAATATATTGATCAATTAGTAGACGTCTCTAAAAAACTGAAGTTGCCAATGATTACTGGGAAAACTCCCCAATCCGAAAGAGAGTTACTTTACGATAAGTTTAGGCAAGGGGAACTATCTGTTCTTGTTGTAAGTAAAGTCGCTAACTTTGCTGTAGATTTACCAGATGCAGAAGTTGCGATTCAAATTTCAGGGGCATTTGGTTCTAGACAAGAGGAAGCGCAAAGAGTTGGAAGAGTGTTGCGACCAAAAAAAGAAAATAATGAAGCCTTTTTCTATTCGATTGTTACTAGGAATACAAAAGAGGAGCAATATTCTGGGCATCGACAACTTTTTATGTTGGAGCAAGGCTATATGTATGAGGTGGAAGAGTGGTTATCATAAGCTTAGAAGAATGTCTGAATCAATTACAACCCACAGTAAAGGAAAAGATTATTCAAAAGCAAAATGAAGTTATGTTAAATGATCACAGGAACGATTTACGAGAGCGGCTATCCGACAGCGAATTCAAAAAGAAACTGCTCAGTAGCTTAAGTGAAAACGAAAAAAAATATTTTATCGAATCATTAGTAAAATATAGTTTCTATTTGAATAATAGTAGCGTTGAAGAGCAACCAACTTCTATCGAAGAGAAACTTGCTCTTCTTTTGTTACGTCAAAAGGGAATTGTGTACAAACTTGATGACAAAAAGCACAAACAGCAATTTATTGTTCCGGTTGAGTTTATTGAAACATATTTTCAATTATCATTTTTGACAGAAATGAAGCAGCGACGACCGCTTATTTATTCAAAAAAGTATTATCTCTATTATTTACTTGAGACAATTTGCCTAATTAAAGATAAGGTAATTCAAAATGTATCGGATTTAGATTTATTAGAGGAGAAATTTTCAAATTTAATAAAGTGGGAATGGTTACTAGATTATTTAGTTGGTGAAGGCTTAATCAAATACTTTAATAATGACCTGGTTGTTATTAATGAAAATTGTCAGCGCTTTTTTCAACTTCCAAATAAAGAAATTCAAAAGCGAATAATGATGTTCATTTTAGCGACTTACTATAAAGAAAATCCCTTTACTAGTCACCTTTTATTATGGTGTTTATTTTCTAAAGAAGTGGGGATTAATCGAGCTGACATCACTCAGTATGCAAAAAGGCACGAAAGCTTCTGTGAAACTGAGTTTAATAATGTACTGCAGAAGTTGTCAATTTTAGACATACTTTCAATTAGCGAAGATGATGTCATCTTTTTGGCAGACGCAACAACTGATCCTGGTATATGTGGGATGGAGGCAGGAATATTAGAATTCCTTGTACCAGTATCAATAAACAATCTTACGCTATGGACATTTAGGTGCTGGGGCAAAATTTCACAATGGGATTTCATGACTCATATTACATTGACAAAGGAAACGGTTAGTCAAGCGCTAATAGAGGGACGCGATGCCGGAGCTTTAGACTACTATTTGCAAAGTTACCTTTCAAAGGACATTTATAGCCGTTGGAAACCTACGCTCAAACAGTGGCTTGAAGAGGGTGCGCCAATTACAAAAAAAGATCAGCTCGTATTTTACTCAATTCCAAATAAGTTACATCGGAAATATGTAGAGGAGCATTGGCATGGATGGTGGGAGCAAACGAGTAATGGCATAGTAATTGAGAACAGTTCTACAGATGTATTTGAAAAGCTACTTCGTAAACTTTCATTAAATGTCATGATTCCTAAGAAAGATGACTGTGATCAGTTAGAGAAACTTGAAGTTGTCATTAATAATGAATTTCCTCATGAAACCACAGTTATTCCTGAAGTAGCAAGATTACCTAAACAATGGTTTGTATTAACAAGATATGAGGAAAGAATAATCCAACGAATTGTAAAGCAAGCGATTGTCTTAGAACTTTGGTTACAAGTAGAAACAACAGAAAATGAAATAATAAAGCTACTTCCAATGAGAATTGCTAACAAAAATGGTACATATGAGATTATTACGAATGAAAAAAGACGATTGAGTTTGTCAGAAATAGTGAAACTTGCTGTGATCCATCCATTAAAAAGTTAGTTTTGAAGAAGGGAAAAGATATAAATTATGATCGTTCGATTTGGATATGTTGCAATGAGTGTTCAGTTAAAAAATGCATCACCCTCACAAACAATGACTGTTAAGCAATTTGAACAAATTAAAGATAAAGAGGCAGCGATTAGGAAATTAGAAAGGATTGCTTATTCAAATTTAGAAAACTGTTTTCGACTTCTAAAACATAACTTGGCCCACGATATTACTTTTTTTCGGCTTTCTTCAAAGCTTGTACCGTTAGTTAATCATCCATACACTGAAGGCTGGAAATATGAAGATGCAATTGCGTCAATTTTAAAAGAGATTGGAGAGTTTATTAAAAAACATCAAATGCGTGTCGGTTTTCATCCCGATCATTTTGTTGTTTTAAATAATCTAAATGAAGATTTATTAAAACGGTCATTACAAACACTTGTCTATCATTATAAGCTGTTAACTAGAATGAATATTGATCCTGTTCATCGCTGTGTGCTTCACGTTGGTGGAGCGAAAAATGGGATCGTTAGTGGGCTAGAGGATTTTCTTGAAAATTTTGAGAAGATCCCAAGCGTAATTCAACAAATGCTCATCCTAGAAAATGATGATACCGTTTTCCATATTGAAGATGTACTTTATTTAGGTGAAAAGTTACAAATTCCTGTTGTGCTTGATATACACCATCATGATATTCATCAACCGGAAACATTTAATTTCTTAAATGTATGGAACCGTGTTGTTGAAACATGGAAGCATAGTCCACTTCCAGTAAAAATACATGTCTCATCACCGAAAGAAGAAGCAAATGATAAACGTCATCATGATTATATTGATGTAGATAGGTTAATGGCATTTTTACAAGAAATAAAAGGAACAGTAAGTCAGCTAGATGTCATGATTGAAGCGAAAATGAAAGACGAAGCACTTATAAGACTAATGAAACAGTTGGAAGAACAAAAAGATATTTTTGTATTGGATGGAGCTAGTATACAGTTTAAAGAGAACTGATAAAATTCGCATTCGCACTGCGCCCGTGGTATAATCAAATTCTTGAGGAGGGATTACTATGTTTAAAACTGTTACGCACACAGACATTTTATCTAATTCACTGACTTTAGCAGAAATGATCATAAAATCACAGCAATTTCACCAATATGAAACTGCTAAAAGCACTCTCCGTAGAGATATTAATGCTCAAGAAATGATTTGGGATTTTAATAAACGAAAAGATGACTTTGAAGAAGTTCAGAGATTTGGGAAATACCATCCAGATTACAGTCAAGTCTCAAAGGAAGTCCGTGAACTTAAGCGGAAGCTAGACTTGTATGAGCCAATTGCTCAATTTAAAAAAGCTGAAAAGGAACTTGAGGAACTATTAAACGAAGTTAGTTTGATTGTCGCCCATGCAGTTTCTAAATCAATAAAAGTACCAACAGGAAATCCGTTTTTTGATGCTATGTCATGCAGTGGTGGTTGTGGCTCTGGCGGCGGCTGTGGCTGTAAATAGCTTAATATAGTTACTGGAATAGTCATTGGTTTATACAACTTTCATATAAGAGATGATGAAAATGTACAAACGTATCGGAAGATCATATTGAAGTATTTGAAGTGGCATGTTAGACTTAAATTGGTTAATGTGAGAAAAAAGGAGAAAATGGAAATGATAGGGAACCGAATCGGTCTAGCAGTTTGGTTACACTCTTTAAAATATGTAAGACAAATGAGGAAATACGGCAATGTGCATTACGCATCAAAGCGTATGAAGTATGTTGTTTTATATTGTGATGAAACAACTAGTGACGAAACGATAGAACGTCTCGAATCATTACATTATGTTAAGTTAGTCAGCAAATCAATGCGCCCATATTTAAAAACAGAATTTCAAAATGCTCGTCCTGATAAAGCGAAAGAATATGATTATAAAATGGGAATCTAATAAAAGTAAGGCTGACCAGATGTGAAAATCTAGGTCAGCCTCTATTTGTGTTTATTTAGATAAAAAATCCTCGTAGGATTACCTACGAGGTGCCTAACGGCAAAAACAAAAACAGATTCAGTTTCGTTTTTGCACAAGGCTATGGGAGAGGAGAAACCGGAGGAAGAACTTATGGGGAAACGTAAGTCTTCTCCGCGGTTGTCAGCAACACGAGATATTCATGTTGCTATTTTTATTATGACCATTGATAGTTGTTCTATACATTATGTTAAGTTATTTCTAATTTTCAAATAATTTAATCGTATCTAGGTAAAATAGTTAAGCTTTTTCATCTTTTGTGATAGGATAGGAAAAGATATTTGTAAGATAAAAAAAGATAGGGCGCTTTCGCTTTTCTAAAAGGTGAGTGAAGATTATATGCGAGTAATTTCAGGTACATGTAAAGGACGACCTTTAAAGCCGGTACCAGGCCAAACAACTCGTCCAACAACTGATAAAGTAAAAGAGGCAATTTTCAATATCATTGGTCCTTTTTTTGAAGGTGGACAAGGCCTAGATCTTTATGCCGGAAGTGGTGGGCTTGGAATAGAAGCTCTAAGTAGAGGAATGGAAAAAATGGTTTTTGTTGATCAAAACCCAAAAGCAATTGAAGTTGTTAAATTAAACTTAAGTGCTTGTCGGTTTGAAGGCAATGCTGAGTTATATCGGAATGATGCAAAACGAGCATTAAAGGCTGTTGTTAAAAGGGAGATTAAATTTGATGTAATTTTTTTAGACCCGCCGTATGCCAAACAACGACTCGAAGAAGAAATTGCTTTTATTGCTGAGAATGAATTATTATCAGAGGGTGGGATTATCGTCACTGAGCATGATGCTTCTATTCATTTAGGACAATCTATTGAAGGGATGATCTGTACAAGACGAGAGAAATATGGGGATACTGGAATTTCAATTTATTCACATAGTCACCAATAAATATAGAGGGAAGAATATACTGTTAATAGATATATATAAGGGGGATTTTGCAATGGCGAGTATCGCGGTATGCCCAGGTAGTTTTGACCCAGTAACTTTAGGGCACATTGACATTATTACAAGAGGAGCTAAGGTTTTTGACAAAGTGATTGTGGCGGTTTTAAACAATCGGAGTAAACAACCTCTTTTTACTGTTGAAGAAAGAGTCCAATTACTAAAAGAGGTAACGAAAGACTTACATAATGTTGAGATCGATTCTTTTAATGGTTTATTAATTGATTATGTGAAAGAAAAAGAAGCAAGTGCGATTATTAAAGGATTAAGAGCAGTTTCTGATTTTGAGTATGAAATGCAAATGGCTTCAATTAACCGCAAGTTAGATGAGAATGTTGAAACATTTTTTATGATGACAAATAATAAATTTTCGTATTTAAGTTCTAGTATCGTTAAGGAAATTGCTAAGTACAACGCACCAGTAGGAGACCTTGTTCCTGAAGTGGTAGAAAACGCATTAAAAGAAAAATTTAAAAAATAACCTAAAAAGAGGCGACAATTTCAATATGTCTACCTCTTTTTTTAGTTTGATAGTTTTTTAAAAAATAGGATGACATAAATCATTAAAGCTAACAAGGTAAAGAGAGGGCCGAATTTAAGTAACAATTGCCAAAGTTGCTCGAAGATCGAGTAAGTTTCAATTTGAAAAAAGACAGGGACTGCATTACTGTCTTTATCTAATAATTGTTGATTTTCATACAACGGCTTCCAAAGTATTACTGTAAAACAGGAGGCGAAAATCCCATGAGCTATCCTAGCGAAGAAAAACGGTTTAAAACTAATGTCGGTTTCTGCTAGAATACTAGCTACTTGAGCTTGAACAGAAAAACCGCTAAAGGCTAAAATAAAGCTAGTAATCACAACTTGTTGGAACAGTGTGGCGGTATGAGTTTGACTTGCCATTTGCCCCCCTAATGTAATTTCAAAAAGGCCAGATAGAAAAGGTAGGCTAAGTTCACTTGGGATATGTAGAAAGCCTAAAATCACTGTCACTAGTATAGAAAGGAAAGCGGTAATTTCTAATAAACTAAGTAATCGATTTAGGACTGAAAATAAAATGATAAATCCACCAATCATTAGTAATGTGGAGACCGATGATTGTACTGCATCACCTAATATTTTCCCGATAGGTCTACCGTCTTTTAATCGCTCCTGATGGAGCATATGAAGAGCCGTTTTTAAAGAAAGTTTATTTTTTTTATCTTTTTTGGTTGGTTGTTCCTTCTTGATACCATGGAATCTCATCATTAACCCAACGCACAAATTTCCTAAATAGTGTGAAAGCGCTAAAATGATGCCAAGAGCTGGATTGTGGAAAAAGCCAACTGCAATAGCTCCAAAAATAAATAAAGGATTAGAAGAGTTTGTGAAGGAAACTAGCCTTTCTGCTTCAATCACTGTTAACTTGTCTTCCTGTCTCAATCTAGCTGTTAGTTTAGCCCCGGCAGGGTAACCAGATGCTAGCCCCATTGCCCAAACAAAGCCACCAACCCCTGGGACCCTGAATAGAGGACGCATTAATGGCTCAAGTAGACTACCAAGAAAACTAACAACTCCAAACCCGATTAAAAATTCTGATACGATAAAGAACGGCAATAAAGATGGAAAAACGACTTCCCACCACATATTAAGGCCGCGCATTGAAGCTTCAAAAGATTCCTTTGGAAAAATCATTAACGAAGCAGCCATGATAGTTGCGCTTAATGCAAGAATGATTGTTTTTAGTTTCGAGGCGTTCAATGGCCTTGCCTCCCTTGAAAATTAAAAATGTTTAAGAATTCTTCATACCGATTTACCCATTAAGTACTTCCTTCTAGCTAATCTTTTTTCTAAATGCAAATGATCCAATGACAGTTTTTATAGAGAAACATGTCCTATTATTCAATATACGTATACAAGAATAAATTAGACCATATGATTTTAGAAGGTAGCTACTTTCTCAAAAGAACTATAGACATGTAGATAACTGGAGAGAATAATAGGGGGGAGAGCTGTGAGGGAGCCGAAAATTGGTTTAGCATTAGGATCTGGTGGGGCAAGGGGGTTTGCTCATATTGGAGTAATAAAAGTTCTTGAAGAAGCCAATATACCAATTCATTGTATTTCAGGTAGTAGTATGGGTGCTCTTGTAGGGGCATTTTATGGTGCTGGCTATACACCAAAGCAAATGGCAACTATGGCACTTCATTTTCAAAGGAAATATTATTTAGACTTCACAGTTCCAAAAATGGGCTTTATTACAGGAGATAAAGTAAAACAACTGATTAAAATATTGACGAAGGGCAAAAGCATTGAGGATCTTGATCCAATTGTAAGTATCGTTGCCACAGACCTTCTAAAGGGAGAAAAGGTAGTTTTTAAAAAGGGGGATCTTTCGACAGCTATAAGAGCAAGTATCTCAATTCCTGGCATTTTTGTTCCTCATGAAGTTGACGGAAGGCTATTAGTAGACGGTGCAGTCGTTGATCGAGTTCCTGTTTCAGAAGTGAAAAAAATGAACGCAGATATTGTAATTGCCGTTGATGTGTCTTACTTTGAAGTTGAGCCACAAATAAATTCTATTTTTGATGTCATTATGCAGAGCATGGACATAATGGAGAGAGAAATGATTCGCTTTCATGAAATAGAAAGTGATATCATGATAAAACCAATGATAAATCATTATAGTTCTACAGCATTTAAAAATATAGATAAAATCATTCAGTATGGGGAAGTTGCAGCACGAGATAAATTAGCCGAACTTCAGCTGGTGGTGAAAAACTGGAAGGAGAAGTAAGATGGCCTTTATGAAAAAATTTCCACTCAGTAAAAAGCGTTGGATCTTTCTAATTATTTTTGTAATTATCATTAATTTTTATCAATTACCTTATTATTTTACAAAACCAGGTGATGCGAAAATTTTACATACAGTTATTGAGGTAGAAGGTGGTTATGAAGACAGAGGGACATTTATGCTGACTACAGTTCGTATGGGCAA
This sequence comes from Anaerobacillus sp., assembly GCF_046314235.1. NCBI lineage: Bacteria > Bacillati > Bacillota > Bacilli > Caryophanales > Bacillaceae > Anaerobacillus > Anaerobacillus sp. The sequence goes on along the minus strand of NZ_JBKBWN010000005.1, from coordinate 259,319 downwards.
GGCAAATATTATTAACTATCTATGGGCAAAGCTTAGTGATGCGAGAGAACTTATTCACGAGGATTTCATAAGACGTGGTGAAGAAACTGATGAAGAGTACCATCATCGGCAATTAATGATGATGAGTACATCACAAGACCTAGCAACGATTGTCGCTTACAATAAAGCTGGTAAAGAAGCGAATTATACAAACTTTGGTGTTATTGTTACTGGAACGATTGAGGAAATGCCGGCCTTTGAGTTGTTAGAGCTCGGAGATTTGATTGTAGCTGTTGACCAAACAGAAATTACAACTGTTGATGAGCTGCTGGCGCAGATTGGCGGTAAACAAAAAGATGCAGCAGTCTCATTAACAATTGTCCGAGCAGGTGTTAAAAAAGATATTGAACTATCTGTAACTTCGTTTCCTACGGAAATGGATCCTTCGGGGGAGAAGGTTGGAATTGGCATTACGAGTCCGGTAACGAAACGAGAGTTGTCAGTCTCTCCTAATATCAGCATAGATACTAATAAAATTGGTGGACCTTCTGCAGGCCTTATGTTTAGTCTTGAAATATATAATCAGCTTGTCGAGGAAGATATTACTAAGGGGTACCACATAGCTGGAACAGGGTCGATTAATGAAGAGGGCGAAGTAGGTCGTATTGGTGGAGTTAAGCAAAAAGTAATTGCAGCCGAGCGAGCAGGTGCTGATTTCTTCTTTGCACCTAATGAGTTTGACTCTAAGACCTCAAACTATGTCGATGCTTTGCAACAGGCTAAAACGATGAATGCAAAAATGAAGATTATTCCGATTGATACATTCGAAGATGCACTAATTTTTTTACAAGACTTAGAACCGAAATAAGGCTAAGAAAAAAGTAGAGTGGAAATGGCAGCCATGGTGCTTATTGTGCCACACATTTTCACTCTACAAGATGATTGGTGGGTGTGCATATTCTTCTTTCATTAATTTATTTTGGATTACAGGGCTAAACCCAAGCGCATAGCAGGTTGTGGCTCTCTTTTCTATTTCAATAAACGGATGTTTATGTTTAGAGATTGTGGAGATAAGTGGAACCTCTATTTGCTTCTTTTTGCTATTGACATACTCTCGCCCGATATCGTTCATTCCTAGTACCCGAATATACGGACAAGGCAACGTTACACCACGCATTTCGACTTTCGTAGTATTTGTTAGAATATGTAAACAAAGGCGTTGCAGTCTAGTCCATGTATAACGCTTTGTTTTTAACTTTTCCATGAAGTCTATAAAAGAAGTGGCTTCCTTAATGATTTGTGAAATCCGGTTTTCTAAGCCTTCTTCTGCCTCATAAATAGTTGCTAACTGTTCGTGCGTGGCTGTTAATACTTTATATTTTAAAAATGGAAATAGACGTTCCCAGTGTTGGAAGGCGGAATAACTTTCATGATAATTTTTTAGTTCATCATAAGTAAATGACGGCACAACATGTTCAATTGCCTTTAAGTCTTTTTTCTGTTTAATTAGTGATTCGCGGATGCTAGTCGCGCTAGCAATGGCATCGACTGAAATAGTCTTATCATGATATTGGGCTTTTGTGCGTTCAATAGTATAAGGTGTTATGTTTGCACCTTGCTCGTCAATGGCTTTCATATAATGGTAACCTAAGATATTATTAGGTTTTGATAGATCAAGAAATTGATCACTGTTTTCGATTTTTTTAAAAGCTAATGCTAATGCTTTTGGATAGCTATTTCCCTTTTTTAAGGCTTCTTGAAGGTGTAAGCTATAGGTGGTTTCATTTGCCTTTATAAATGAAACTAAGCGTGAAAATTGTTTAATATCACCAGATTCACTACCGAAACAAAGAGCGTTAGCACCGAAACTGTTTAGTATCGAGATTGACCCTTGGGCAAAAATTTCTGCATGTTGTGTTGCGAATACATAGGGTAATTCTAAGACAATATCGATTCCATTTGCCAAAGCCATTTTTGTGCGGGACCATTTGGAGACAAGAGCTGGTTCACCTCGCTGAAGGAAGTTACCGCTCATTACCGCGACTACAAGATCAGCCTTTGTTTGTCTTTTGGATTCGTTGAGATGTAGGGCATGACCATTATGAAACGGATTATATTCTACAACTATACCAGTGACATTCATGTTAAACCCCCAAAATATTTAGTATGAAGAGATTATACAAAAAGTAATAGGTGAAAGTCTAATAAATCTCTTTCATTTAAAGATTATAATGTGGTAGAATTCACTTTATCTAGTTTCCTCGTCGATGAATGTTGCAAACGAATCTTTATTTGATAAAACTTGAATAAGAAACAGAAAAAAATATCATAAATAAAGAGAAACCGTGTAAAGAAGAAAGCTTGACAAAATATAATTCGAAGGCTATAATTACCTTTGTTGTCTTGAGGTGTGAAAAAATGAAATGGTCAGTTCAGCAACTTAATACGTTAAAGAGTAAGGGAATTAAAATTGATGAAATGGTTGACGTTAGTGATCTAATAAAGCTTAACCATGATATTCGAGATATTTCACTAGTGCATGTGAAAGGTGAGGGAACGTTTTCTAATCACTCAATAACATTTTCACTTGAAATTAAGGGCGAAATGGTCTTGCCTTGTTCAAGAACACTAGCAGATGTGTCTTATCCTTTTCAAATTGAAACAGCTGAAATGTTTAAGCTACATGATTGGATAGGGTTTGATGATCTGGATGATGAAATCCATCATCTTGAAAATGATACATTAGATTTAATCCCTTATATTAAACAAGTAATTCTCTTAGAAATTCCTATGCAAATTTTTTGTGAAGATATGCAGGGAAAAGCACTCCCAAAGGGTAATGATTGGGAACTACTAACAGAAGAAAACAAAAAAGGACGAATTGATCCGCGTTTAGCCGATTTATCAAAGTTCTTTGATGACAAGTAATGTGTTTAAAAATGTAAGTACGGCATTCCGGCCTTCATTTTAACATATTTTATCACAGTTGAAGGAGGTGGGAATCATGGCAGTACCTTTTCGTAGAACGTCGAAAACTCGTAAAAACAAGCGTCGTACACACTATAAGTTAATGGTACCAGGAATGGTAAAATGCCCAGAATGCGGCGAATTAAAGCTTGCTCACCGTGTATGTAAAGAGTGTGGGTCTTATAAAGGAAATGAAGTAGTAAGCAAATAATGTTATGAAAAACAGGAAGGAAACCCCTTCCTGTTTTTTTATTTATCCACTATTATTATATAATTAAGAAAAGTCTGAAGCGAGGTGTCGAATTGATGGAGAAAGTTTTATTGAACATCGAAAATGAACAAGCTTGGCTAATACTAAATCGACCAGAGAAAAGAAATGCGATTGATTACGAGGTAATTGAGCTACTTAATCAAAAGCTGGACATCATTCAATCGAGACAAGATGTGAAAATCGTGATTATAACTGGTGCCGGGGAAACTGCTTTTTGTTCTGGTGGTGATTTGTCTGTCTTTCATTTAATACATACGAAAAAAGAAGCCAAAGAAATGCTTTTAAAAATGGCGAAAGTTCTTGAAAGAGTCTTCTTCTTGCCGATACCAACTGTTGCCTATTTGAATGGTACGGCTGTCGGAGGTGGTTGTGAAATAGCTACTGCCTGCGATTTCCGTATAGCCAAAAGAAATATAATGCTAGGTTTTATTCAGGGTAAGCTTGGAATAACGACCGGATGGGGTGGAGCGACGTACTTATTGGAGAGGATGAGCCAACAAGAAGCTTTTCAGCTTCTAATGTCTGCAGATCGTTTTGATGCAATTGAAGGTTTGAAAAAAGGCTTTATTCAAAGTATTCAAGATCGAGAAGGTTTTTTAGAGTGGCTTGCAACGTTTACAAGGCAACCGTTAGGAGTGTTATTGGCTTATAAACAGAGGGTGTTAGCGCAACATGATCGAATGGTTTTAAATAAGCGCGTACTAGAGGAAATAGAAGATTGTTCGACATTATGGGAAACTCCTCTGCATCATGAAGCGGTGCAACGCTTCATAGACAAGTAATTATCCACTCTAGTCTAAGTTCTGAAGTGAATAAATAGCAATAAATAGGTAATAATTCCTTAATAGATCAAAAGAGTCTATCTTTTCTAGTAATTGCATAAAGATAGTAAAAAAGGATTTTTATTGGAGGGATTAGATGTCTATCGTTCGTCAAGATGCTTGGACTAATGATGAGGATTTAGTATTAGCTGAAGTCGTTTTAAGGCATATACGTGAAGGGAGTACACAATTAGCTGCTTTTGATGAAGTTGGGGAACGTTTATCGAGAACTTCTGCGGCTTGCGGATTTAGATGGAATTCCAGCATTCGTAAAAAATATGAAGCTGCGATTGCAATAGCTAAAAAACAACGAAAAAATTTAAAGAAAACGAAGTTTGAAGATGAGAGTAAGAACTCCCAATTTGAATTGGCAACTGAAATTACAGAAGATGTTAAACCAAAGCTAGAAATTGTTAAAGAAGTTGTACCTATAGCTGAAAAGCCGCAAGTGACGATCGATAATGTGATTGAGTTTTTAGTCGCTAAAAGAGAAGAGTTGACTTCAAACAACAATTTAGTTAGTAAGAACGAAGAAATGTTAGAAACGATTGTCGCGCTAACCGCAGAAAATGAAAGATTGGTAAAAGAACTTTCAGCACTACAAAATAATTTCGAAGTTATAAAAAATGATTATAAATTACTTATTGACATTATGGATCGAGCGAAACAAATGTCCGTAGCAAGTAATTAACTCTATCTAAATAACGAAAAAGGATTGGCGCCTTGGAACAGTGCCGATCCTTTTAGTTGTTTGAAGAACTATAGATTTCAATGCTAATACAGCAGATTGTTTTTTCCTTATTCTTGCTCCGTTACACCTTCTGGAAACCAAACATATGGGTTCTCGCCGCGATCTCTATCCTGATGGTACGTTAAGGCATTGAAGCCCATTTTCGTCCAAAACTCATCAGAACGTTGACGAGCATTCGTTTTCACGGGTAAATTAAAATTTTTTGCATAATTAACGAGAGCCTCACCTAAACCCTTTCCACGATAAGGTTCAAGTACTTCTAGTTTCCATAGCTCGTAATAATCTTGAGTTGGTTCGAAATAAACGTCGTATTTTTTTTCGATACGGTATAAGCTCATTCTAGCAACAAGTTTATTGCCATAATAAATTCCATAAAAAGGAGATTCGCTATCATCTTCAATGATATTTGCACGTAGATCTTCTTTCATAGATAATTCTTGTGAACCATATTCTCTAAAGTTCTCAAATTCTTCAAGTGTCTTATAATTAACAAGTAAGCGCTTAACTTCAATGTTTTCCATAAAATACCTCCATACCATTGTAAAGTATTTGCCAAGAACTATTGTACACTTTATTTTACTATAAAATTAAGGGGAATTATCTATAAATTTTTATTTATTAAAAAATTTATTTGAAGATACCTATTTTTCATTAGTTGCGGTTTAAAATTGACTACATGGAGACAACTTTCTGAACCAAACGACATTTTTTGGTTCGTTCTTGTCGCTACGTGTGCTACTATTTAATAAAAGACTAAAGGAGTAGTTTTATGGTAGAAATTGGCGTAATTGGAGGAGGATCAATAGGACTTCTTCTGGCAGGGTACTTATGCAAGGCGGGGTTTAATGTTACGATTTATACAACTACAAAAGAGCAAGCTATGCAGTTAAACAGAAATGGTTTAACGATACAAATCGGCAGAGAAAATTTGAATTATTCCATTAAAGGTATCCCATATTCAGAAGTGAAGCAGTTTAACGACGATTACCTTTTTATTGCAGTAAAGCAATACCATCTAAAACAAGTAATTCCTAGTCTTGGTCTTCGCCTTGGAAAAGTAACTTCAATTATTTTTATGCAAAATGGAATGGGACATTTAAAGTACTTTGACAAACTTCGCCCGAAAGTGAAAAATGTTTTGGTGGCAATTGTTGAACATGGTGCCTTAAAACAAGCTGCTAGTATTGTCAGGCATACAGGCGTTGGAGAAATGAAAATTGGATACGTACAAAACGGTGAACATGATTCCGAGGCTGTTTGGGACAGCCTAACAGCTATAGGTTTTCTGACAAATGTATATGGAGATTGGCTTGAGATAATGGAGAGAAAGCTCCTTGTTAATGCTGTTATAAACCCACTTACAGCTATTTTTAAGGTACGGAATGGAATGCTAGTGGAAAACAAGTATTATCTTCAATTAATGCGACAGTTATTTGATGAGATTTCATGCGTCATTAAATGCAATAATTCAGATTGGAAGCGGATTATTGAGATATGTAAACAAACTCGAGCAAATCGTTCGTCTATGCTTAGAGATATCGAAGAGGGAAGAGTCACAGAAATAGACGCAATTACAGGAATTATTTTAGAAAAGGGAAAGATACAGAAACAATCATTACCATTAAATGACTTTATATTGAAAAGTGTCAAAGGAATGGAAAACGAGGAAAGGAGGGGAACTAGTGAGTGACGCTATAGCTTGGGTAGTAGCTACTTTCGTAACTTTACCAATTTTTGCTTTTTACCTTATTTATCTAGTTAGTGTTAAAACAACGAAAAATAAAAGGAAATCAATCAAACTTGCCGTAGATACCTCTGCAATTCTTTTTATCATTGCGGTTTACTTTATTTCCTACGAAATTTGGTCTCAATCTTTGTTGTGGTTAATCATCACATTAATCATTGTTGTGGCGATGATTTTTACAATTATCCATTGGAAAGTATCAGAAGATATTCAATTAGACAAACTGTTAAAAGGCTTCTGGCGTTTTAATTTTCTGCTATTCGTTTTTATGTATCTAATCCTTAGTTTTTATGGATTAGTTATTCGAATTTATTTAGTGACTTAAGGAATCTCAATTGTTGGCGCAAACGTAGGGAGTCTGCTATACTCTAAGTTATTTGAGTCTAAAGATTTTCTAGAGGAGGTGTATGCAGATTGCAAATAAAAGAATGTCGTTTAAATCAATCAAAGTTAATCAACGATTACATTGAAGAAAAGCAACCACTTCGAGACTTTTTTGATTATAATCACCAAAGGCAAAGTGACTACATTGAAAGACAGAAGGAATTAAGTGGACGAAACTTCCAAAGAGAGGCTCTCGCTCTGCATTTATTAAATTTTAATAAAAAATACGGTTGTTCTTCAGAAACCGTGATGAATATTGAAAAATTATTAGATGAAAATTCCGTTGTTGTTGTTGGTGGGCAGCAGTCTGGGATTTTAACAGGTCCTCTTTATACAATACATAAAATTATTACTATTATAAAGCTAGCAAAAGCTCAGGAAACCAAGCTATCTGTTCCTGTTGTACCAGTGTTTTGGATTGCCGGTGAGGATCATGATTTTGAAGAGATTAACCATGTCTATAGTATTGGCAGATCGAAAATTCAAAAACGGAAAGTTAATCAGCAGAATAATAGGAAAAAGGCTGTAACCGACCTTGAATTAGATAAAGAAGCTTTAACGAGTTTCGTTATCGATGTTTTTCGTGATAATCATGAAACAAGTCATACGAGCACTTTGTTAGAAGAGATTAAAAACTATATCTCGATTAGCAATAATTATGTCGATTTTTTCAGTTTCTTCATTCACAAATTATTTAAGGATAGCGGGATTGTTTTACTTGATTCACATAACAAAGAGCTTAGAAAATTAGAAGTTCCTTTCCTAAAGAAACTTATTGAAGAAAATGAGGTATTGCATCAAAAATTCCTACATAGAGCAAATGAGCTTTCGGAAAATGGCTATGGCGAACCTATAGAGCGTTCAGAAAATAATGCTCATTTGTTTATACATTTTGAAGGAACAAGGTTGTTGTTAGAAAGAGAAAATAGTAGCATGTTTACCGATAAACGATGCTTATGTTCATATACTAAAGAGGAATTAGTTTCATTGGTTGAAAGAGAACCAGAAAAATTTAGTAATAATGTCGTGACAAGACCTTTGATGCAGGAATATTTATTGCCTGTTCTAGCCTTTGTTGGTGGTCCGGGTGAAATTGCCTACTGGGCCTCCTTAAAAGAAGTGTTTCATTTGTTTAAATTTAAAGTTCCTCCAGTAGTTCCAAGGCTTTCGATGACATTTGTTGAACCACATATTGCAAAATTGCTTGAAAAAGATGATTTGTCGATAAAAGAAATAATTTTAAATGGTACAAAAAGCTCTCGCAATCAATTAACGTACTGGGAAGAGAAAAGCAAAGTTGAAGCAGTTTTAGAGAATGCTTTAACGGAGCTTGAAAAAGTCCATAGACCATTGAAGGACCTTGTAAATCAGTATGATAAAGGGTTAGAAAGGCTCGCAAATAAGAATCAGCTCATTATTAAAAAAGAACTTTCATTTTTAGCACAAAAGATTGAAGACAGTATCCGACAAAAGTATGACGATGAATGGTTAAAGTTAGATATGATTGAGGCGAATATTCGGCCGAATGATGGACTCCAAGAGCGTAGTTTGAATATTATAAAATATATAAATGAGTATGGTTTTGATTTTGTTCATCATTTAATTGAATTACCATACGAGCTAAATGACAAACATAAATTGATTTATTTGAAATGACAACTTGTATGGCTTAGACCGACATTTATAGTAATCTGTTGAAAAATCCTGTAATGATAGCAGGATTTTTTTTGTTATTATTATAAAAAAAAGTGGTAGAAAGTGGGGGGATGTGGTATTTTAGATGTATAAAGTGGGGAGAGGGGGAACTTCACATGTTCATGGGGGAATATCATCACACAATTGATGAAAAAGGAAGGATGATTATTCCTGCCAAGTTTCGTGAAGAATTAGGCTCCAACTTTGTGATAACAAGAGGATTAGACAGGTGTTTATTCGTCTATCCTGATAGTGAATGGAAACTCCTAGAGGATAAATTAAAAGCTTTACCGTTTACGAAGAAAGACGCAAGAGCGTTCACACGGTTCTTCTTTTCGGGAGCGACAGAATGTGAATTAGATAAGCAAGGAAGAGTTCTAGTTTCATCTCCATTGCGACAGTACGCCGAGCTTGAAAAGGAATGTGTTGTTATTGGTGTCTCTAATCGAGTTGAAGTGTGGAGTAAATCAACATGGGACGACTACTTTGCTCAGTCGGAAGATTCTTTTAGTGAAATTGCTGAAGGAATTGTTGATTTTGATTTATAATTTGTTACCTGAAACCCATATTAGCGGATAAACGGCGCTCAATTGTAACAACATAGAAAAAGTACATATTTAAGAAGGTGTTTATTATGTTCGATCACATCACTGTTTTAAAAGAAGAAGCCGTAGCTGGTTTAAATATTAAAAAAGATGGTATTTATGTTGACTGTACACTTGGAGGTGCGGGACACTCTCAATTGATTTTGTCTCAACTGTCAAGCGAAGGTCATTTATATGCGTTTGATCAAGATGACATTGCTATTGCCCATGCGAAAGAAAAACTAAAAGAGTACGATGGACGATATACAATTATAAAAAGTAATTTTCGATTTTTAGCTGAACAATTGGCTAACAGAGGGATTTACAAGGTAGATGGTATCCTATTTGATTTAGGCGTGTCATCGCCACAACTAGACGAAGCTGAGCGAGGCTTTAGTTATCATCACGATGCGCCCCTAGATATGAGAATGGACCAATCATCGTCATTAACTGCAGAAGAAATCGTTAATGAATGGTCATTTCATGACATTATGCGGATTGTATCAAAATATGGTGAAGAACGTTTTGCTAAGCAAATTGCCAGGAAAATCGAAGCCTACAGAGCTACTAAGCGAATTGAAACAACTGGGGAGTTAGTTGAAATTGTCAAGGACGCTATTCCAGCTCCTGCAAGGCGAACTGGGGGGCATCCTGCAAAAAGGACCTTTCAGGCGATTCGAATTGCGGTTAATGATGAACTTCAAGCTTTCGAGGATGCAGTTAATGGTGCCATCGAAATTGTAAAGATTGGTGGACGTGTCGCTGTTATCACGTTTCATTCATTAGAAGACCGTATTTGCAAAACTATTTTTAAAAAGCTGAGCACAGGGCCTGAGTTACCGCGAAATTTGCCAGTAATTCCAGAAGGTTATGAACCGGTGCTTAAATTAATTACAAGAAAGCCTATTTTGCCATCTGATGATGAAGTTGGTGCTAATAAGCGATCTCGTTCTGCAAAGTTACGTGTTGCTGAAAAACAAAAGGAGGTTTCATTGAGTGAGTAATCTTGCCAGACAATTAGAAAGAAAGCAAATTCAGGAATCGGTCAGTAAGGAACTGAATAATCCGCTGAAAAAAGTAAAAAGTAAAATCTCTAATGGAGAGAAATTTTTGTATTTTACAACTTTAGTGGGGGTAGTTTTTGCAACTTATTTAGTCATTTCTACGTATGCTGCGATTTATATCACAAATAACGAAGTTCACGCCCTAGAAAGAACGATTAAGAACCAAACAACGAACAATGAAGCACTTCAATTACAAGTAACAGAACTTTCAGCCCCAGATAGAATTTTAAAAATCGCAACAGAAAAGCTTGGGATGACATTGAACGATAAAAACGTAAAGGTTGTAAAAAACTAGTTCAATTTTGGACTAGTTTTTCACATATAGAAGGTGATCATCTTGGCAACTTTTAAACTTAATAAAATGAATGTGAGAGCGGTAGTATTATTATTAGTTTTTATGTTACTATTCTCACTTTTATTTACTAGAATTGGATATATCCAGGTGAATAAAACTGTAAACGGTCAGGAACTACAAACAATTGCTGAAGATCGTTGGACTAGAAAGCAAACTGTAGAAGGTCGACGTGGAACGATTTATGATCGGTTTGGTGATGCTCTTGCACAAGAAATTCCATCATATACTATAGAAGCAATTTTAGACGAAAATTCTAGAAATCGTGTTGAAGATCCAAAAATGACCGCTCAAAAACTAGCACCAATTGTCGAAAGGGATGCTGATGATTTGGAACGGCTGCTTTCTGCCGAAGGACGTTTTCAAGTAGAGCTTGGAATAGGTACGAAAAACTTAAGCCTAGAAAAAAAACGGGAAATAGAAGAATTAGGACTAAAAGGAATCGTCTTTCGAAAAGAGGCACGTCGTTATTACCCAAAACAAAATTTTGCCTCACATGTGATTGGCTATACAGAACGTGATATGTCGAAGGCTAGGATGGGGTTAGAAAGCAGTTTAAATGATTACTTAGTAAAAGAGGATGGTTTTGTTCAATATTTTAGTGATCGGAAAGGTATCAAGTTACCAAATCTTGAGGAAATCATTGAAAAACCTAAAAATGGGTTTGACGTATATTTAACGCTCGATGCTAACATTCAAATGGCTTTAGAACAAATCATGTCTCAGGTTGAAGAACAGTATGAGCCAGAGCGGATGATGGCAATTGTTGCAGATCCAAAAACAGGTCAAATTTTAGCTATGAGCAACAGACCTAGCTTTAACCCTAATTTTTATGAAGAAATCACTAATTATACAAATTATACAGTCTCTTCTCGTTTTGAGCCCGGTTCAACAATGAAGATGTTTACGTTAGCAGCAGCGATTGAAGAAGGGGTTTATAATGGTGAAGAAATTTATCAATCAGGGAGTTATCAAATTGGCGGAAGAAGAGTTAGTGACCATAATCAAGGCTTAGGTTGGGGAAAAATTTCTTTTGATGAAGGCTTCCAACGTTCATCTAATGTTGCTTATTCAATTCTTGCATTGGAAAGACTAGGTCCTGAGCGATTATATAATTACTTAGATAAGTTTGGTTTCCGTAGTCCAACTGGTATTGAACTTCCTAATGAGGCTAGTAGCTCAATTGCTGATTCATATCGGGTCGATGCTGCTACAACTGCCTTTGGGCAAGGTTCAGCAGTTACTCCTATTCAGCAGATACAAGCTGCAACGGCGATAGCCAATGGCGGTAAGATGATGAAACCTTATGTGATTGATAAAATTGTCAATCCTTATACAGATGAAGTAATAGAACGAGGGGAGCCAACTGTTGTTGGGGAACCAATTTCAGAAAAAACGGCAAATCAAGTTCTTGATTTAATGGAAACTGTTGTTACTTCCACAGCAGGTACTGGGAAACCATATTTTGTTGAAGGTTTTGATATTGCAGGTAAAACTGGGACTGCTCAAATATCAGATCCGAATGGTCGTGGCTATTTAACTGGTCACGGTCAGCATATTTATTCGTTTATGGGAGTTGCTCCTAAATCTAATCCGCAATTAATCGTCTATGTCGCAGTAGATCGACCCAAAATTGATATTTATGAACAAGGTTCGGCTCCAGTATCACAAATATTTACATCGGTGATGAAACATAGTCTCCAATATTTGAATATTGCTCCAAGCGCACGTTCTAGCAAAAATGCGTTTATAGATGAAGGGTTCCTTATTGGTGATTATATTGGTAAAAATGTTGAAAAAGCTAAATCTATTTTAGAAGAAGCGGGTTTAGATGTCCAAGTGATTGGTACTGGTATTAATATAGAAGCGCAAATCCCAACTAGTGGATCGATGCTTTTGTTTGGTGAGAAAGTAATTTTAAAAACTGAAGGATCTTCATTTACGATGCCTAACATCGTTGGTTGGTCTTTGCGTGACGTTATGAAACTAGCTTATATCATTAATCTAAATGCAAATTTAATAGGTTCAGGTTTTGTAATCGAGCAAAGTATTGCTCCAAATAGCGAGTTGAAAAATGGTGATTATATTGTCATTGAATTAGCGCTACCTCATGATGTTGAGGAATCTGAACACCCTACTGATGAGGATGAACCTGAAATCATAACAATGGATTAATAGAGGACAAGTGGTCTTTTTTTCGTCGTACAAGCATAAATTTGAAACGAGCCTACAATGTTACCTAAGATAAGGGGGATAAGTGTGTGCGTGTTTCAAATGTTACTGTACGAAGACGCTTAGTTTTCGTTTTCACTTTCGGTTTACTGTTCTTTTTCGTTATTATTTTAAGGCTTGGATACGTTCAATTTGCGTTAGGAAATGATTTGACCGATCGAGCTGAGGATTTGTGGAGTAGAAATATTCCTTTTGAGGCAAAAAGAGGAGAAATTCTAGATAGAAATGGGATTCCTCTAGCAACAAATATTAGTGCACCTTCCGTCTTAATTGTACCGAGGCAAATTAAAAACCCTGCAGAGGACGCAGAGAGGTTAGCAAGTGTACTAAGAATGGATCATAAAAAAGTCTATGGGTTATTAACGAAAAAAGAATCGATTGTTCGGATTAATCCAGAAGGAAGAAAGATTAGTAATCAACTCGCAAGTGAGGTTCGAGATTTAGAAATTCCTGGGGTCTATATTGCGGAAGACAATAAGCGCCATTACCCATTCGGGAATTACTTATCACACGTTCTCGGATTTGCTGGAATTGATAATCAAGGTTTAACAGGAATCGAACTTTATTATGAAGATAAATTAAGTGGGCAAAAAGGTCATGTATCATTTTTCTCTGATGCTAAAGGGCGTCGAATGCCTAATTTGGCTGATGAATACACACAGCCAGTAGACGGGTTAAACTTGAAATTAACCATTGACACAAATGTCCAAACAATTATTGAACGTGAACTTGATATTGCCGAAGCGATCTACAAACCAGACGGAGCGATAGCTATTGCTATGAATCCAAATACAGGTGAGATTTTAGGGATGTCGAGTAGACCTGACTATGATCCTGAAAACTTCAGAAATGTCCCGCCTGAAGTTTATAATCAAAACAAACCTGTCTGGATGCAATATGAACCTGGATCAACGTTTAAAATTATTACCCTTGCTGCAGCATTAGAGGAAGGGGAAGTAGATCTTGAGAAAGATACGTTTAATGATCCGGGTTTTATTGAAGTTTCCGGACATAGACTTCGTTGTTGGAAAAAAGGTGGCCATGGTCACCAGACGTTTTTAGAGGTTGTCCAAAATTCGTGTAACCCTGGCTTTGTTGTCTTAGGCGAACGTCTTGGTAAGGAACGTTTGTTTGATTATATAGAGAATTTTGGTTTTGGGCAAAAAACTGGAATTGATTTGCAAGGTGAAGGAAAAGGAATATTATTTAGTCGTGACCGTGTCGGACCGCTAGAGCAAGCAACGACAGCGTTTGGTCAAGGAGTTGCGGTCACACCGCTACAACAAGTTACCGCAGTTTCAGCAGCGATAAATGGTGGCTATTTATATACACCGTTTATTGCAAAGGAATGGCTAGACCCAATGACTGGAGAAACATTAAATTTTACGCAACCAGTATCTAAGCGCCGTGTAATCTCAGAGGATACGAGTTCCAAAGTTCGGTATGCTCTTGAGAATGTAGTTGCAAGAGGTACAGGTAAAGGGGCATTTGTCGAAGGTTACCGGGTTGGCGGGAAAACTGGAACAGCGCAAAAAGCCCAAGGTGGTCGTTATTTAGAGAATAACCATATCGTTTCGTTTATTGGTTTTGCACCTGCTGACGATCCTCAAATTGTTGTTTATGTTGCTATTGATAATCCAAAGGAAACGGTTCAGTTTGGTGGAGTTGTTGCAGCGCCTATCGTAGGTAAAATTATTGGAGATAGTTTGAGAGCAATGGGTGTTGAGAAACGAACAAATCAAATTGAGAAAGAACGAATTTGGTCAGATGAGCCGTTAGTTAAAGTTCCAGACTTAGTTGGTAGGACGAAGCGAGAAATCAACGAATCTTACTATGAACTAAAATTAGATGTGAGTGGAGAAGGGAATATGGTGCTTGCCCAATCTCCTGAACCAGGAATGAAAGTGAAACAATACTCGACAATACGTATTTTGCTAGGTGACAAAACTGAGAGTGACGATTAAAATAAGTCTATGTGTTTAAAAACTATAGCCTACTAATTGACTTGATGGTAAACTATAAACTCCAAATCAAGAAGTGTAATCTTTAAATAAAGGTGGGATAGCGCTTTTGACTGCTGAAGTAGCTATCCCATTATTAGGGTAATTTACTTTTAGAGTTTACAACTTGAATGCTGAATTTTGAAGTTTTGACAAAGGAGGGACACGTCAAAATTATAAATTCAACATTTAAACAAAAGGAGTTTAAAAAATCCTTTTATAAGCTACGATAGTATAGTAAGTAAATGATTGTGAGGTAAGGACTATGAAAAAATTGGATGAGCTCATTTGCAGTTTATATGAATATAAAAAGATTGGCTCTACAAATCCCGTTATTAAGTCAATTGAAATGGACTCCCGACTGGTGCAAGACGGTAGTCTATTTATTTGTATAGAAGGATACACGGTAGATGGACATGATTATGCAATGCAAGCGATAGGAAATGGTGCAGTGGCACTTATTTCGGAAAAATCGTTAAGTGTAGATGTTCCAGTTATTTTAGTGAAGGATACGAAACGAGCGATGGCTATTTTAGCCAATGTTTTTTACGATCATCCGACTACAAAATTTTCCCTCATCGGTGTGACTGGGACAAATGGCAAAACAACTACTACTCATTTAATTGAAAAAATACTAAATGACGCTAACAAAAAAACTGGATTAATTGGAACAATGTATATGAAGATTGCTGATCAGACGCTCGAAACAAAAAATACCACTCCTGAATCGTTATCTCTGCAACAGATTTTTGCCGAGATGGTTGAACAAAAGGTAGAAACGGCAATTATGGAAGTATCAAGCCATGCCCTTCATCTTGGAAGAGTGAGAGGTTGTGATTTTAACATCGCTGTTTTTACAAATCTTACTCAAGATCATCTTGATTATCACGAGACGATGGAAGCGTATCGAAACGCAAAGGGCTTATTGTTTGCTCAACTAGGTAATACATATTGCAGTAATACCGTTAAAATTGCTGTTTTAAATGGTGATGACCTAGCTTCAAAAGAGTATGAAAAAATGACGTCAGCCCAAATTGTTACATACGGTATTGAAAACAAATGTGACGTTAGCGCAACGAATATTCAAATTACGGCTCAAGGAACATCTTTTGAAGTGAGTGCTCAGGGGAAAAAAGCGACAGTTCAACTAAAAATGATTGGGAAATTTAGTGTCTATAACGCTTTAGCAGCAATGACCGCTTGTCTAGTAGATGGTATTTCTCTTGATTCTATAATTAGCTCGCTAGAATCAGTAGAAGGGGTTTCAGGGCGTTTTGAACCTGTTGACGCTGGCCAACCCTTTACCGTTATTGTTGATTATGCTCACACTCCTGATAGTTTAGAGAACGTTTTAAAAACAGTTAAGGAGTTTGCCCAAGGGGAAATTCACGTTATTGTAGGTTGTGGTGGTGACCGTGATAAGACGAAACGACCATTGATGGCGAAGATTGCAAATGAACTTGGTGATTACGTTATTCTGACATCTGATAATCCACGAAGTGAAGATCCTATGCAAATTATTTTTGATATGGAAAAAGGCTTAAGTAAGCAGAGTGGTCACGTTTCGATTGTCGATCGAAAAGAGGCAATTATTTATGCGATTGAGAAGGCGAAGGTAAAGGATGTCATCGTGATTGCTGGTAAAGGTCATGAAACATATCAAATAATTGGAAAAGAAACGATCTTCTTTGATGATCGAATTATCGCCGCAAATGCAATAAAGGAGATGTTGAAGTGAGCTTTAATATCCAAATCGTAAATGAAATTTCAATCAAAAGCCAGGGCAATTTCAGTGAGAAAATGTTAATTGAACAAGTCTTTATTGATAGTCGTATTGAAGTAGAGAATGGCCTATTTGTTCCTATTGTTGGTGAGCGTTTTGATGGGCACTCGTTTTTAGAAACTGCAATCAAACAGGGAGCAATTGCTTCATTGTGGGAGGAAGGGAAGGAACTACCTGAGGGGCTTGACGAAAACTTCCCAATTTTTTACGTCAACAGTACGCTGAAAGCACTTGAACAATTAGCAAAGAAGTATTTACGACAAGTCGGCCCTAAAGTCATAGGTGTGACTGGAAGCAACGGAAAAACATCTACTAAAGACATAATCGACGCTGTTTTATCGACAACCTTTAAAACCCACAAAACAGCAGGAAACTATAATAACCATATCGGTTTACCTTTAACGATCCTTGCAATGCCAAATGATTGTGAAGTTGCTATTCTCGAAATGGGGATGAATAACTTCGGGGAGATTTCTTTTCTAAGTAAAATAGCTGAACCGGACATTGCGATTATAACCAACATTGGGGAATCTCATATTGAACAATTAGGTAGTAGGGCAGGAATTTCCAAAGCGAAATTAGAGATTATCGATGGCTTACGAGAAGATGGTATCTTAATTATTGATGGAGACGAGCCGTTATTAAAGCTTAATGGAAATATAAAAACAGTAAATTGTGGCTATGATGATCATAACAACTTCAAAATTTTTGATGTTAATCAAACAGCTGACGTGACAAGTTTTATTATTAATCAGCAATTTCAATTTACGCTCAGGTTATTAGGGAAGCATAATATAAAAAATTCAACATATGCAATTGCCGCAGGAAAATATTTAGGCTTGAATGAGCATACAATTCAAATAGGGCTAGATAATTGTGTCCTAACTGGAATGAGGATGGAAAAGGTGCAGGGTCAAAATGGGGCAACAATTATTAATGACGCGTATAATTCTAGTCCTACTTCTATGAAGGCTGCGATTGAAACAATCAAACAACTTGATGGCTTTAACAAGAGAATTCTCGTCCTTGGGGATATGTATGAATTAGGAAAAGATGAACATGCACTTCACCGTTCAGTAGCCACTGTTATTTCAAAGCCAATCACACACCTATTCACGATTGGTGCCCGAGGTAAATGGATTGCTGAGGCATTATTAGAGCATAACAACGATAAAATAGAAATAAGCTCGTATAGTACTAAAGAAGAGCTAACAGAAAAATTATTACCTTTATTGGATAATGGAAGTATCGTTCTTATTAAAGCTTCAAGAGGAATGAAGTTAGAAACGATCGCCAAAAACCTATATAGCTAGGAAAGGGGGATTGGGTTAAATGCCTGAAAAAATACTGTTTTTTACACTTGTCGTTTCATTTTTAATATCTGTAGTACTATCACCAATTATGATACCCTTTTTACGTCGACTGAAATTTGGTCAAAGTATTAGGGAGGAAGGACCTAAATCCCACCAAAAGAAAAGTGGTACACCAACAATGGGGGGGGTCATGATATTACTCTCCATCGTCATTACAACGGTAATAATGGTAGCTAAATTTAGTGTTATATCTACCGAGATCTATTTATTATTACTAGTAACTGTAGGATTTGGTCTTTTAGGATTTTTAGATGATTTTATTAAGGTGGTTCTAAAACGAAATTTAGGATTAACATCTAAGCAAAAATTAGTGGGGCAGTTAATCATTGCCTCAATCTTCTATATTGTTGTTAAGCAATTAAACTTCTCTACTGTCATTTCAGTGCCAGGTACAGATATAGGTATCGATATCGGTATCTTGTATTTAATCTTAATTATTGTCATGCTTGTTGGAGCATCTAATGCTGTTAATCTGACTGATGGTTTAGATGGTCTACTCGCAGGTACAGCAGCGATTGCTTTTGGGGCCTACGCAATCATTGCTTTTAGCACTGAACAAATGGACATTGCTATGTTCTGTGCAGCGGTAGTTGGTGGAGTACTTGGTTTCTTAGTATTTAATGCTCATCCGGCGAAAGTATTTATGGGAGATACAGGCTCCCTTGCTTTAGGTGGAGCAATTGGAGCAGTCGCTATCTTAACGAAGATGGAAATATTGTTGGTCATCATTGGTGGAGTGTTCGTGATTGAAACGCTTTCTGTTATCATTCAAGTAATTTCCTTTAAGACTACTGGAAAGCGAGTTTTTAAGATGAGTCCTATCCATCATCATTATGAGCTATCTGGATGGTCAGAATGGCGCGTGGTTGTTACTTTTTGGCTAGTCGGTTTAGTATTTGCAATACTAGGAATTTACTTAGAGGTGTTGATGTAAGATGAAAAATATTGATTATTTTAATGGAAAAGTTATTTTGGTTATTGGTCTAGCTAAGAGTGGCTTAGCGGCTGGAAAACTATTACATAAACTAGGAGCAAAAGTGGTTGTAAATGACCAAAAACCGTTAGCTGAAAACCTGCAAGCGCTTGAACTTCAACAGCTAGGTGTTGAAGTTATTTGTGGTGGTCATCCATTATCTATCTTTGAAAGAGATTTTGATCTTGTTGTTAAAAACCCTGGAATACCTTATTCTAATCCATTAATTCAAAAAGCAGTCGAGAAAGGAATTTCAGTTGTTACAGAAATAGAAGTGGCTTCAATTATTTCTGAAGCTGATATGATTGCGATTACGGGATCAAATGGTAAAACAACAACGACTACGCTTATATATGAAATGTTAGAGGGGAGTAACAGAGTGCCTCTAATTGCAGGAAATATCGGCACGGTAGCTTGTGAAGTGGCCGAAAAAGCATCTGTAGAAAATGTTCTTGTCACGGAGGTTTCTAGTTTTCAACTTATGGGTACTCAACAATTTCACCCAAAAATCGCTGTCTTCTTAAATTTATTTGATGCTCATTTAGATTACCATGGCACACGCCAGGATTATGGGATAGCAAAAGCGAAAATATTCGCAAACCTAACTGAAGAGGATTTTTGTGTTGTTAATGCTGACGATTCCGAAGTTATGATGTTAGCTCAAAATATCGTCGGTCAGAAATTATTATTTTCAGTTAAAAATTATGTTGAAAATGGGGCATACATTGAAGATCGCTTTATTTATTTCCAAAACGAAAAAATAATTGCAATCGAGGAGATTGTTCTACCAGGTGCTCATAATTTAGAAAACATCCTTGCAGCCATTTGTGCAGCAAAGTTAGCAGGCGCAACAACAAAGCGAATTGTCGAAGTATTAACGACATTTGCGGGCGTAAAACATCGAACGCAATTTGTAACTACGATTAATAATAGGAAATTTTATAATGACTCAAAAGCTACAAACATGCTAGCAACTAAAGTAGCAGTTTCTGCCTTTGACGAACCCATTATTTTATTAGCAGGAGGATTAGATCGTGGTAATGAATTTGACGAGCTAATTCCTACTCTCAAAAAAGTAAAAGGTGTCGTGTTATATGGTGAAACAGCTTCGAAGTTAGAAAAAGCTGCGAAAGTAGCTGAGGTATCATTCATTAAAATCGTCAACACTGTTACAGAAGCTGTGAGTACTGCGTATGAACATTCGGAGTGCGGCGATGTAATTTTACTTTCCCCTGCTTGTGCTAGTTGGGATCAGTTTAAAACGTTTGAGGAAAGAGGAGAAACCTTTATCAAAGCCGTATATGATTTAGAAAAATAAAAATAAAAGGACATGTTTTCTTAGAGTAGGCATACACATAGGTAATAAGGGCTTGCCCAAATTCAATAATGAATGAGGTGTTCCACATTGCCTAAAACGAAAGCTACACCAGACTTTATATTAATAATGACAACCCTAGCTTTACTGACTGTAGGAATGATTATGGTTTACAGTGCTAGTGCTGTTTGGGCAACATATAAGTTTGATGATGCATTCTTTTTTGCGAAGAGGCAGTTATTTTTTGCTGGTCTTGGTATCATTGCGATGTTTACAATTATGAATGTTGACTACTGGGTATGGCGTAAACACTCGAAACTTATTATAATTATTTGTTTTTTATTGCTTATTGTAGTCTTAATTCCAGGTGTCGGGTTAGTTAGAGGTGGAGCTCGAAGTTGGTTAGGGGTTGGGGCATTCTCGATCCAGCCGTCAGAATTTATGAAGTTTGCAATGATTGCTTTTTTAGCAAAGTACTTATCTGAAAATCAAAAAAATATTACAAAGTTTAAAGAAGGGCTACTACCCTCGCTTTCGTTAGTGCTTGTCGCATTTGGGTTAATCATGCTCCAACCTGATTTAGGTACGGGGGCTGTTATGGTGGGTACTTGTGTTGTAATGATTTACGTATCAGGGGCAAAATTAAGTCATTTTATGGGATTGGCCCTAATTGGTTTAGGAGGTCTTGCCGCGTTAATTATTTCAGCGCCATATCGGATCAAAAGAATTACTTCGTTTTTAGATCCTTGGAGTGATCCTTTAGGAGCCGGATTTCAAATTATTCAATCGCTGTATGCGATTGGTCCTGGTGGGCTAATGGGATTAGGATTGGGAGAAAGTCGCCAAAAGTTTTTTTATCTTCCTGAACCACAAACTGACTTTATCTTTGCAATTCTTTCAGAAGAACTTGGCTTTATCGGTGGGACGTTTGTTATCTTACTTTTTAGTATTTTGCTATGGAGAGGGATTCGAGTGGCCTTAGGAGCACCGGATTTATTTGGAAGTTTACTCGCAATTGGGATCATTGGTATGATCGCCATCCAAGTAATGATTAATATAGGTGTAGTTATTGGGCTTATGCCAGTAACGGGTATAACCTTACCTTTCCTTAGCTATGGTGGATCTTCACTTACATTAATGCTCGTCGCTGTAGGAGTGTTATTAAACGTAAGTAGGTATTCGAGATATTGATAAATATATTGTCGTAAGTTTCTTCAATTACTACATTTGTGGCCTCTTTGTTAGAGGCTTTTTTCGATTTAATAGTGATATTTATAGCCGATTTAAGATATAATGGAGAGATGAAAAGATATCCTTTTCAAATGGAGGTGTGTTTAATGAAAGTGATTGTTAGTGGTGGAGGAACAGGTGGTCATATATATCCTGCATTGGCACTAATTAAGGAAGTTAAAAAACGAGAACCTAATGCAGAGTTTTTATATATAGGAACTGAAAAAGGTTTAGAAAATACTTTAGTTAAACGAGAGGGCATCCCTTTCAAAACGATTGAAATTACAGGTTTCAAACGGAAATTATCAATAGAAAATATAAAAACGGTTATTCGGTTTCTAAAAGGTGTTACTCGCTCTAAAAGATTGATTAAAGAGTTCAAACCAGATATTGTTATTGGTACAGGCGGGTATGTTTGTGGACCTGTCGTTTATGCCGCTACAAAGTTAAAGATTGCAACGATTGTTCACGAACAAAATAGTGTTCCGGGACTAACTAATAAATTTTTAAGTAAATACGTTGATAAAGTCGCTACTTCGTTTAAAGAATCACATTCATTCTTTCCAAAAGATAAAGTGGTTTATACTGGTAATCCAAGAGCAACCGAAGCGGTTTTAGTTGAAGAAGTTGATCGTCTAACTAACATTGGTCTTAATAAACATAAAAAAACGGTGCTGATTGTTGGTGGGAGCAGAGGTGCAAGGCCAATTAATGATGCATTTTTAGAAGTTCTAAAAGTAGCAAGCACGAGAGATTATCAATTCTTATATGTAACTGGTGAAGTCCACTATGATCGTGTAAACGAAAAGGTTCAGGAGCATGGGAATCCCGGCAACATAAAAGTTGAACCATTTATCCATAACATGCCAGAAGTACTTAAAAATGTTGATCTGATCGTGGCTCGGGCAGGAGCAACGACTTTAGCAGAAGTAACAGCAATAGGCTTACCAAGTATTTTAATCCCTAGTCCATATGTAACGAATAATCACCAAGAAAAAAACGCAAGGACATTGAGTGATAATGGTGCGGCCATACTTAAGTTGGAAAAAGAAATGTCTGGGGAGATATTATTAAAAGAAATTGATGATATTTTACTAAACGAAGAAAAGTGGCAACAAATGCATCAAGCAGCCTTGAAACAAGGGATGCCAGAAGCAGGCAAAAATATGTTTGAGCTTATGAAAGAGCTTATTAAATAATGAAATTTGGAGGTTCATATGGATCGACTTATAAAAGAGCTTCAACGAGCAAATATCGGCCAATTGAAAGAGCAAGAACCATTGGCTAATCATACAACCTGGAAAATTGGCGGTCCTGCAAGAGTGTTAGTTATTCCAAAAGATATTGATAGTTTTATTACTACTCTTAAGATTACAAGTGAAGGCAAAGTCCCAGTTTTCATCATTGGCAGGGGATCTAATTTGTTGATTTCAGATGAAGGTCTAGAAGGCGTAGTTATCAAAATCAGTGATTGTTTAGATCATTTAGAGGTAAATGATGAAGAAGTACGTGTCGGAGCGGGCTTTTCATTAATTAAATTGGCTACCATTTTAAGCAAGCAAGGGTTGTCAGGATTAGAGTTTGCTGGGGGAATTCCTGGTTCCGTTGGGGGGGCTGTATTCATGAATGCAGGAGCTCATAAATCAGACATATCAAAGATACTTATGAAAGCAAGAGTTCTTTATCCTGATGGTACGACCCAATGGTATTCTAACGAAGAAATGGAGTTTTCGTATCGAACCTCTAGACTACAAAGGGACAAGGGAATATGTTTAGAAGCGGTCTTTCAAATGAAGAAAGGTGATAGAGAAGAGATTGTTGCTGAAATTCAAAAGAATAAAGAGTACCGGAAAAAGACACAACCTTGGGACTACCCATGTTGCGGTAGCGTATTCCGTAATCCCCTTCCACACCATGCTGGAAAGTTAATTGAAGAGGCAGGTTTAAAAGGGTTTACAATTGGAGGTGCCCAAGTTTCAACAATGCATGCCAATTTCATTGTCAATGTTGGTGGGGCAAAGGCTAGTGATGTATTGCAATTAATTGATCATATTAAGGCGGAAGTTTACCGGAAATTTCAGGTTGAAATGGAAACGGAAGTTGAGTTAGTAAAAAATAGAATTTAAATGTAAAAATTTTGTCATATATGGTACAGTAATAGTATAAAAGGTGTTTTACTAAACGGCATATTTTCGTATGCCGTTTTCAAAATTTCTTTTAAGATTTTTGCTAATTATACTTGTTTACAAAACTAAGAGAAGCTAAGATATTAAGGTATTGCAATTGAGTTACTTGAAAAAAATACTTAAGATTTTTAGATTGTCAAGGTATTTAATAAGGACTTCAGTCTCATTTTTAATCCTTTGACATAGCATACAATGGAGGAAGGTTGTTATGGATCACAAAAAGGTGATACCCCTTGAAGATCGAATTCCAAAGCTTAGAATTCAGAGGAAACAACGATCAAATAGACGTCTAGTTTTTTATTTGTCATTTTTTTTTCTATTATTGCTTACTGTTGTCTATTTTCAATCACCATTAAGTGATGTTAAGAATATTCAGATTGAAGGTAATCGTTATGTATCTGATGAGAAAATTATTAATGTTAGTGGGCTAAATGAAAGGACAAGCTTTTGGGGTGTCAATAAACAATTAATAGTGGGAAAGTTAACCTCGTTACAAGAAATTAGTGAAGTGACTGTAGAACGAGTATTTCCGAACACTCTACAAGTAAAAATAAAAGAATTATCTAGAGTAGCTTATTTAGAAGTTGAGGGAAAATACTATCCGATCTTGGAGTCAGGGAATATCTTAGATGAAGATTCATCTATGCAACGATTTCCAATAGATGCCCCTTTATTAATTGGTTGGAGTACAGATCAGGAACTAGCTGAAATGGCCGCAGAGTTAAGTAACCTTCCGGAAAGCCTTATTAATAGGATTTCTGAAATATACTTTACTCCAGTGTTGGAAGATCCATTAAGAATTACTCTTTACATGAATGATGGATTTGAAGTGAGCTCGACAATCCGCCATTTTTCTGAAAAAATCAGACCATATCAAGCAATAGTTAAGGAACTAGACCCAAATATTAAAGGGATTATCCATATGAAAATGAATCCTTATTTCGAACAATTTGATAATGAGGAGGAAGAAGAAATTGAAAGTGAAGGGTAACCATGTTATTCTCTCTGTAATTTTGATCATTACAGGCTTTATTATTGCATTATCTTATCAATTTGCTAATGAAACGCCTAATAGTCAGGGAATTACTGAGAGGCAATGGAAGAAAGAAGATGAATTAAGAAATCAAGTTTTGTTTGAACAGTCAGTGAATCGGAACTTGTCTGAAGAATTACGCGCAATTCAAGCAGAGATTACTGCAATAGAAGAAGAAATAGCTATTCAAGAGCGAACATACTTTAACTTAGTAGAAGATTTGGACAAGCTTCGAATGGTTACAGGAGCTGTAGCAGTAAAAGGTCCAGGGATTGAAGTAACATTAACAGACGCTCAATATGTACCAGATGGGGAAAATCCAAACTTCTATATTGTTCATGAATTTCATATTCAAAAGGTTATTCATGAATTGCTAGTAACCCAAGCGGAAGCGATTGCGATAAATGGGCAAAGAATTTCAAATCGGTCTTATATACAGTGCGTTGGACCTGTTATTCGTATAGACGGTAACACATCGTTTGCCCCATTTGTAATTACTGCCATCGGTGATGCTACTAAGCTAAATGACTCGCTGCATTTACCAGGAGGAGTAAGAGATCAGCTACTTTCTGACCAAATTGAAGTGAAAATTGAAAAAAAGGATTTAATTATTATGGATCCTTACTTATCAGATAGAGGGTGAGACGAGTGAAGGATCGGATGATCATATTTGCCATTGTTACGACAATTATTGGTTTCATGGTCGCGATTCAGTTTAAAACGACCAAGGAACCAGTAGTTAGAGATACACGCGACATTTTGCAGTTGCGACAAGATTTACGTATCGAAAAAGAAAGACAACAAGAATTAAATCAAGAAATTGAAAAGCAGTTGTTATTATTAAATCAACTTCAAGAAAAGGAAGATATTGAGGATGTTATGATACAGGCCTTAAATGATTTGAAAAACCGGGCTGGATTAACCCCTGAAAGTGGGGAAGGTATTATTTTAGAAATTAAGCCAATGTATAGTGATTTTGGCTACGTTCCTCAAACGGTTCCACCGCACTTATTAAGATTTCTAATTAATGAACTAAACATTTACCAAGCAAGAGATATAGCAGTTGGCAGTCAGCGAATTATTTCTACTTCGGCAATTCGAGATGTAAACGGAGTAACTCATGTAAACGCTAGAAGAATTCCAAATTTACCATTGAAAATAAAGGTGCTTGCAAATGATGCTGAAAAGTTACATCATGAGATGATTGTATCTCAATCTGTAGAATATTTTGCCATTGAAAATTTAAGCCTGACATCAACACCGATTAACTTTACAACGTTACCCGGTTATGACCAGTCGCTTAGAGTCCGATATTTACAGCCAATAAAGGAGGAATCATAAATGTGGTTACCAATTATTGGGCTACTTATAGGTCTGCTCCTTGGTTTTTGGACCGAGTTTAGAATACCAGATGCATATACTAGTTATTTATCAATTGCTGTCTTAGCTGCTCTTGATACGCTATTTGGGGGAATTAGGGCTCACCTGCAAAATACATTTGAAGAAAATGTTTTTGTTACGGGTTTTTTCTCAAATATACTTTTAGCTGCAAGTTTAGCTTTTCTAGGGGTTCATCTTGGTGTAGACTTATATTTAGCAGCAATTTTTGCCTTTGGGGTTCGTTTGTTTAATAATATTGCAGTAATTAGACGAATTCTCCTCTCAAAATGGGCAGCAAGACAAGAGAAAAAGGAAAATGAAGTGTAAAAGTTTAAAAACTGAAGAATTTTATACTAAAAAAAAGGAAATGAAAAGTATTTGTTGAATATTAACATATTAGTTATAAAAAGCTACATAGTTAATTTTCGACAACTTTTTTCTAACCTTCTCTTATCATATTCATTTTCTCGATATTGTAACAAAACCCCTAATTTTTTCTAACATTTACTAAAGCTAAGTATGAAAAATTAGGGTAATATTGAAGTATTATAGACAAGCTTATTTATTGAAGGAGGTGCCAAAGAATGAACAACAAGGAGACTTATGTTAGTTTAGACATCGGTACATCCAATGTTCGAGTAATCATTGGAGATATAGCAAATGGATCTTTAAATATCATTGGTGTGGGGAATTCTAAAGCAGAGGGAATCAAAAAAGGTTCTATCGTGGATATTGATGAAACGGTTCGTTCAATCAAGAGGGCAGTTGAACAAGCTGAACGAATGATTGGCATGTCGATTGAAAATGTAATTGTCGGAGTTTCTGGCAATCATATTCAACTCCAGCCGTGTCACGGTGTTGTTGCAGTTTCAAGTCCGGATCGTGAAATTGGTGAAGAAGATATTGGCAGAGTTATTGATGCTGCACAAGTTTTCTCACTACCACCTGAACGAGAAATCATTGATGTTATCCCAAAGCAATTTATCGTAGATGGACTAGACGAAATAACTGATCCAAGAGGTATGATAGGTGTTCGTTTAGAAATGGAAGGAACAATTATTACAGGCTCAAAAACAGTATTACATAACTTATTACGCTGTGTAGAAAGAGCGGGGTTAAAAATAGCTGATATTTGTTTACAGCCCTTGGCTGCAGGATCTGTTGCCATATCTAAAGACGAAAAGAGTTTAGGAGTTGCACTTATCGATATCGGTGGTGGCTCAATGACTGTCTCTATATTTGAGCAGGGTTCCCTACAAACTACTTCTGTTATTCCAATTGGTGGTGACCATATTACAAATGACATTGCGATTGGGATGCGAATTTCTACTGAAGAAGCAGAACGGGTGAAAATAAAGTATGGTCATGCTCATATTGAATTATCTTCAAAAGATGAAACATTTAAGGTAGCCAAAATTGGTAGTGACTTAAAAGAAGAATTTTCTCAATATGATCTCTCTTTTATTATTGAACCTAGATTAGCTGAGATGTTACAGTTAGTAGAAAACGAGATTTATAGACTTGGGTATGAAGATTTACCAGGGGGCTATGTATTGACAGGTGGTACAGTCAAAATTCCTGGATTACTTGAGTTAGCAAGAGAAATCCTACAAAATAGTGTTAGAGTTGCTATTCCTGATTATATTGGAGTACGTGAACCACAATACACTACTGGCGTTGGGTTGATACAATTTGCTCACCGTAATAGTAAAATTCAAGGCAAGGAAGTGGCTGCTACACTAGGAACGATACAACATGAGGAAAAGCAAGACAGAAAAGAGCCATCTTCAAAAAAGAAGGATTCTTCTCAAGGGAAAGCTGTTAAAAGTAAAGTATCAAATTGGTTTAAAGTTTTCTTCGAATAACCAATAATTATCGGAAATATATCGAGACACGATCGATTGGAGGACCTTACATGTTAGAGTTTGAAATGGATATGGATCAGTTAGCGAAAATTAAAGTCATCGGGGTTGGTGGTGGCGGAAGTAACGCTGTTAACAGAATGATAGAAAACGGTCTGCAAGGTGTGGAGTTTATTGCAGTAAATACGGATGCTCAAGCACTTCACTTATCAAAAGCTGAGCATAAATTACAATTAGGCGGAAAACTAACAAGAGGATTAGGTGCAGGTGCTAATCCTGAAGTTGGTAAAAAGGCTGCTGAAGAAAGCCGTGAACATTTAGAAGGTATCTTGGCAGGAGCTGACATGATATTTATCACTGCTGGTATGGGTGGTGGAACAGGTACAGGAGCTGCACCTGTAATAGCAGAAATTGCAAAAGATATTGGAGCTTTAACAGTTGGAGTTGTTACACGTCCTTTTACCTTTGAGGGTAGAAAGCGGTCGAGTCAAGCAGCTGGTGGAATCGGTGCCTTAAAAGAAAAGGTTGACACATTAATTGTTATTCCTAACGATCGACTACTAGAAATTGTTGATAAAAACACACCAATGCTAGAAGCATTTCGTGAAGCAGATAATGTTCTAAGACAAGGAGTCCAAGGAATTTCTGACTTAATCGCTGTT
The DNA here is from genome assembly GCF_046314235.1 of Anaerobacillus sp. NCBI lineage: Bacteria > Bacillati > Bacillota > Bacilli > Caryophanales > Bacillaceae > Anaerobacillus > Anaerobacillus sp. Next base: position 230,678 of record NZ_JBKBWN010000005.1, on the reverse strand, counting down.
CCTGGTTTAATTAACCTCGACTTTGCTGATGTAAAAACAATTATGAGTGATAAAGGCTCCGCATTAATGGGAATTGGAGTTGCTACTGGTGAAAATCGTGCAACTGAAGCTGCTAAAAAGGCTATTTCTAGCCCATTATTAGAGACGTCCATTGATGGAGCTCAAGGTGTACTGATGAACATTACAGGTGGTACAAACTTAAGTCTATATGAAGTTCATGAGGCAGCAGAAATCGTATCTTCAGCATCTGACCAAGAAGTGAACATGATTTTTGGTTCAGTTATTAATGAGAACTTAAAAGATGAAATTATTGTTACTGTGATAGCAACTGGGTTTAACGATCAGGAAAATATGAGAGTTTCTAGACCACAAAGTCCTGTTAAAACAGTTGGAGGGAAAAAACCAATTGTTGGGCACCAACAGCAACAAGAGGAAAGTTCATATACTGTCGAAAGACAATCGCCACAAGGGCAACAACAACAAGAATCGATTGATACACTTGATATTCCAACGTTCTTAAGAAATCGTCGTAATCGTTAATATAAAGAGACTATACTTTAAGTTAAACCTTTCTTTGAGAGGAGACTTTCGGTTAGTCTCTTTTTTGCGTGAAAAAAGTTTTTAAGTATTAACGTCGCTTGATTTTCTTGAACGAGCCTCAAAAATTATTAGAATTTTACAGCGAAGAGAAAGGAAATCGAGGGGCTTTTTCATTAAAGAAGGTGGGCGGTAGCAGAACGCGGACGATATTTATATTCTGGTAGAATGAGATGCCCTAAATGTTTCAAGTCACTAATAAAAGACGACAATATAAGTGGAAATAATCTAAAATTTCTTCGATTCTATCGGCATAAACTGACAGACTTATAAATACAATGTGAGATATACTAGTTTCAAATTCTTTAAGAGGTTGTTCATAACAAAATAGAACTAACTTTTAAGAAATAGAAAGGAGCCGTTATGGCCATATACTTGGACATCATATGGTTTCTAAATTTTTGTATCGATTTATTATTGTTGTTATTAACAGCAATAGTATTAAAACGAAACTTAGTAAAATGGCGGCTCCTTCTAGGAGCACTACTTGCTTCAAGTGTACTTTTTTTAGTTGTTACACCGTTTAGCTCAATATATTACCATCCGATGTTTAAATTAGCTTTCTCGACTTGTATCGTTGTTACTACTTTCGGATTTAGAAGGTTTTCATACTTTATTCAAAATCTATTGACATTCTATTTCGTTAGCTTCATATGTGGAGGTGGACTGATTGCATTACATTTCTTTTTTAATAACGAAATGGTCATTTTGAATGGGGTAGTAACAACGAAATCGACAGGCTTAGGGACGCCTATTAGTTGGCTATTAGTACTTATTGGTTTTCCAGTCATCTGGTTCTTATCGAAAAAAAGATTTGAGCTAATTGAAGTTAGGAAAGTAAAGTACGAAGAAATCGTAGATGTAGATCTTTTTATCTTAGATAGGCATCTAAAGTTAAAAGGTTTGGTTGACAGTGGAAATCAGCTTCAAGACCCACTAACGAAAAAGCCAGTTATGATAATAGATATGAACAATCTTCAAAATAAATTCCCTAAATCTATTGTACAGCAAGCAAAACACCCTGAAATGATTGGAGATCAATCACTCGAAATGGAGTGTGGTTGGGAAGAAAAACTTTGTATTATTCCTTATCGAGGAATTGGTCAAGTTAATCAATTTATTATTGGCATTAGACCCGATAAAGTAGTTGTTACATTGGAAAACGGTGATGAGCTGGATAGCAGTAATGTTATTGTTGGATTAAATTTTACGAATTTATCATCTGAAGGAGATTTTAATTGTATTCTTCATCCACAGATGCTTATTCAAGGGAAGAAACGTTTAGCCTAGTCAATTAATTGTGTAATAACTGTAACTTTAGGGGGTACATACATGGTAAAACTAAAACTGAAATTGACATTAATGTGGTACAAATTATTAATGAAATTAGGTTTAAAAGCCGACGAGATTTATTATATTGGGGGTAGTGAAGCATTGCCACCACCTCTCTCAAAAGATGAAGAAGAGCACCTTTTGAGCAAGTTACCTAGTGGTGATAAAGCTGTTCGTTCGATGTTAATTGAACGAAACTTACGTTTAGTCGTTTACATCGCAAGAAAATTCGAAAACACAGGAATTAACATTGAAGATTTAATAAGCATCGGAACAATCGGTCTTATTAAAGCAGTAAATACTTTTAATCCTGAGAAAAAAATTAAATTAGCAACATATGCTTCTAGATGTATAGAGAATGAAATTTTAATGTATTTGCGTAGAAATAATAAAATTCGTTCAGAGGTATCATTTGATGAACCATTAAATATTGATTGGGACGGAAATGAACTACTTCTTTCGGATGTGTTAGGGACAGAAGAAGATATTATAACAAAAGGGATTGAAGAAAAGGTTGATCGTAAATTACTCGTTAACGCCCTTCATACGCTTAATGCGAGAGAAAAACAAATTATGGAGTTGCGTTTTGGACTAGCAGGTGGAGACGAAAAAACCCAAAAGGATGTAGCTGATTTATTAGGAATATCTCAGTCGTATATCTCTAGATTAGAAAAGCGGATTATTAAAAGATTAAGGAAAGAATTTAATAAAATGGTGTAAATAATATAAAGTATTATAAATTGGTTTGTAATTTTTTTTTTTTGTTAATAAGCCTTGATCTATCAATGGTTAGGACAAAAAGTCAATTTCCACGTTTCTGAAGTAGTGCATATTTTTCCCACCTGAGGAGATACTTACTCTTGTACAACAACTCCTGTAAGGAGGGAAAGAATTGACACGTAATAAAGTTGAAATATGTGGTGTTGATACCGCTAAATTGCCAGTACTAACAAACAAAGAGATGCGTCAATTGTTTGAAGAACTACAAAGTGGTGAAATCGTCGCCAGAGAAAAACTCATTAACGGAAATTTAAGGTTAGTTTTAAGTGTGATCCAACGTTTTAATAACAGAGGAGAATACGTCGATGATTTATTTCAAGTTGGATGTATAGGTTTGATGAAATCTATTGATAACTTCGATTTAAGTCAAAATGTCAAGTTTTCTACTTATGCAGTACCAATGATTATTGGAGAAATTAGACGCTATTTGCGTGATAACAATCCAATTAGAGTCTCTAGATCTTTAAGAGATATTGCTTACAAAGCCTTACAAGTAAGAGATTCGTTAATGAGTGAAAAAAGTCGGGACCGAGAACCAACAATTCAAGAAATTGCAAAAGTACTTAACGTCCCCAAAGAGGATATCGTTTTTGCACTCGATGCCATTCAGGATCCTGTGTCATTATTTGAACCAATTTACAATGATGGTGGCGACCCTATTTATGTAATGGATCAAATAAGTGATGATAAGCAAAGAGACATTCAATGGGTAGAAGAGATTGCTTTAAAAGAGGCAATGGTTCGTTTAAGTGAACGAGAAAAAATGATTTTAAATATGCGTTTCTTCCAAGGGAAGACGCAAATGGAAGTAGCAGATGAAATTGGCATCTCTCAAGCTCAAGTATCTCGTCTTGAGAAGGCTGCCATTCAACAAATGAATAAGCATGCAAAAGCTTGAGGTGACCCGTTTGGGTTACCTCTTTTTTAGCGTTTGCATTCGAAAGAGGCTAAAACAAGTTACAACCCCTTCTTTTTTATTGCTTTTATAAATATAATTCCCCCCTAGTACATATAAATGATACAAAGATTATTTTAGATGGGGGGGTAACTGTTATGCTGAAAATTTCTGAAATTCAATCAAAGGATATTGTCAATATTTCTGATGGGAAAGTGTTAGGTCATATTGGTGATTTGGATATTAATTTAGAGGAAGGAACGGTTAAATCGATTATCATCGGTGGTACAGGGAGGATGTTAACGTTTTTAGGTGGAAAAGAAACAGAAATCGTTATTCCTTGGGAGAACATCGTAAAAATTGGTTCGGATGTTATTTTAGTTCGGCTAGAGGATTAGTTTCATATGCCTGAGAGACGATGTAATCAAACAAAAAGCTTAGCTTTCGCACTAATTGCGGGAGCTAATTTTTTTATGAAAACTAAAAATGACTATATTTTGATACTTTTATCGACAGATTTTTAATATTCTTCGTTTTAAAACGTTCTTGTAAATTGAAAAATATGTTAGAATAAATAAAAGCTTCTTGAATAGGGGTGTTGTAATTGAATAATGAGCCTTTTGTTAGGAGTAACAGTTCATATTTAACAGTACAGCCATTTCAACAACTTAGTGGTAGGGTTATCGCCGGTTTTTCAACAAGAGAAAATGGTTATAGTATAGCCCCGTATAACTCATTAAATCTTGGTCTTCACGTTCAAGACAATGATGACATTGTTATTGCTAATCGAAAAAAGCTAGCAAGTGACTTAGGGATAGCCTTAAATAAATGGGTGTTTTCAGAACAAGTCCATGGCAATAATATAAAAAAAGTAACACAAAAAGACTGTAGTGCAGGTACTCTTATTTTCTCAAATTCGGTTTTAGCAACAGATGGTCTTTATACTAACGACAAAAATGTGCTGTTAGCTAGCCTTTATGCTGATTGTGTGCCTTTATATTTTTATGCCCCGACATATAACATGGTTGGTTTGGCGCATGCTGGGTGGAAGGGGTCAGTAGGTAGAATTGGTCCTAAAATGGTTCAATGTTGGACAGGGGAGGAACAAATCCCTGTTGAAGCGATACACGTTGCTATTGGCCCATCAATATCTGCACAAAACTATGAAGTTGATGAATTTGTAATAAATAAGGTGAAAAAGGTAATAACAAGTCATCCATACTTACCGTATAAAGAAACCAAGCCAAATAAATTTTCGTTAAATTTAAAAGAGTTAAATAAACAGCTGCTTATGGACGTTGGAATTAAGGAAGAAAAAATAGTAGTGTCAAATTACTGTACTTTTGAAAAAACGGATTTATTTTTCTCTTATCGCCGTAAACAGCGTACGGGAAGAATGATGAGTTTTATTGGCAGAGTTTAAGGAGGAATAGCGTTGACAGTAAAAGAGAATTTAGCCCGTATACAGCAGGAGATAGATATTGTCTGTCAGCGGGTAGGAAGAGAGAGTACCAGTGTAAAGATTATCGCTGTTACTAAATATGTCAGTGACGAGCGAGCTCAAGAAGTACTAGAATTAGGGATTAATCATATTGGTGAAAATCGAGCAGATGAAGGGGTTAGGAAATGGCAGGTACTAAATGGAAAAGGGACTTGGCATTTTATTGGTACGCTACAATCTAGGAAAGTGAAAGATATAGTTGATCGCTTTGAGTATATTCACTCATTAGATAGGCTTAGTTTAGCAAAGGAAATTCAAAAACGGGCAACGAAATCGGTAAAGTGTTTTATTCAAGTAAATGTTTCTGGGGAAACCTCTAAGCAAGGGATCTCTCCTTCTGATTTAATACAGTTTGTTAATGATTTGAAACAATTCCCGTTCATTGAGGTTGTAGGTTTAATGACCATGGCCCCTAACGAAGATGATCCAGAGGAAACAAGACCTAACTTTAAAAAGCTAAAGGAATTACAAATTGAAGTACAAAACTTAAAGCTTCCGTACGCACCATGTAATGAGCTTTCGATGGGAATGTCTAATGACTATCACATTGCAATTGAAGAAGGCGCAACATTTGTTAGATTAGGAACGTCTTTAGTCGGAAATATGAATAAAGTATGATTTATAATAACTTCGGTGTAGCTAAAAGTCTATTCTGAACACCATATTTATTGTTTTTGTTGATTTTAAATTAGTAAAAGGGGAGAGAATTATGAGCTTAAAAGCAAAATTCAAGAGTTTTTTTGAGTTAGAAGATGATCAAACTGATTCACAAACAGCTCAAAGTCAATATCAGGAAATTGATGAAGAGTATATAACTCGAAGTCATGATAAAAAAAATGATAAAAAAAATGTCGTAAGTATTCAAAGTGTACACAAGGCTGCAAAAGTTATGTTACTTGAACCACGAACATATGATGAAGTACAGGATATCGCAGATCACTTAAAGAACCGTAAATCAGTGGTCATTAATCTCCAACGAATTAGTCATGACCAAGCAAAACGAATTGTCGATTTTTTGAGTGGAACAGTGTATGCTATAGGTGGAGACATTCAAAAGCTAGGGGCAAACATATTCCTTTGTACGCCTGATAACGTTGATGTTACAGGATCAATTTCAGATTTCCTCTCTGAATAAATACTAAAAGTAGGTGAATTAAATTATGGGTACAATTGCAAACATTATTAATCAATTATTATATTTATATTCGTGGGTAGTTATTGCGTACATCTTAATGTCTTGGTTTCCAAACGCAAGAGAATCTTCAATTGGACAATTTATTGCTTCCATTGTCGAACCTTACTTGGCTCCGTTTCGAAAAATAATACCTCCTCTAGGGATGATTGATATTTCTCCTATTGTTGCAATCATAGCACTTCGCTTAGCTACTAATGGTGTTAATGCAATTTTCTCTATGTTTTAAGGTAGTGTAAAACAATGAGCATGTATGATCATTTTCGTAAAGAAGAACGGCCTTTAGTTGACCAAGTTGTAGAATGGAAAGAAAATGTTAAAAGTCGCTTTGTACATAAGTTAACGGATTTTTTAGATCCTCGGGAACAACAAGTCGTAACAGCGATTATTGGGCAAGATCCTGAGGTTCGTTTTTCTTTCTTTGGTGGGACAGAAGCTACAGAACGAAAACGAGCATTTTTATATCCCTCTTACATGGAACCGACGATTGAGGATTATCAACTTACAGCGTATAAAGTCCATTATCCTCATAAGTTTATCCAGTTATCACATCGCGATTTGTTAGGTTCACTAATGTCGTTAGGTATAAAACGAGAAAAATTTGGTGATATATACGTAAACGATCAAGATATTCAAATTGTTGTTGCCGGTGAGGTAAGTGGTTATGTTGAAGCAAACCTTCAAAACATTGGACGAGCGACGGTACATTTAGAAGCAATTCCTCTTAGTACTTTATTAATCGAAGAGGAAGAATGGCTTGAGAAGTCAATCACAGCAAGCTCACTTCGGCTTGATGTGATTGTTTCTGAAATTTATCAATTATCGAGATCAAAAATAGTGCCATATATAGAATCAAAACGAGTCAAAGTTAATTGGCGAATTATTGAACAACCTGCTTTTCAACTTCAAAGTGGCGATTTTTTATCAGTTCGCGGTTTAGGCAGAAGTAAACTTATAGCTATCTGTGGCAAAACAAAAAAAGATAAATGGCGAATAGAAATCGGAATGCGAAAATAGCCGTTGAATATTGCAGGAATTTTTCTAATCATGTCGAATTAACTATTATATTATTATTTTGTTGAATAATTTTGGAGGTGGCAAAATGCCCTTAACACCATTAGATATCCATAACAAGGAATTTAACAGAGGTTTTCGTGGTTATGATGAAGATGAGGTAAATGAGTTTTTAGATCAAGTAATTAAGGATTATGAAATCGTCCTACGTGAAAAAAAGGAACTTACCGATAAAGTTGAAGGTCTTGATGAGAAATTAGCTCATTTTGCTAATATAGAGATGACACTTAATAAGTCCATCTTAATCGCTCAAGAAACTGCTGAAGAAGTGAAAAGAAATGCTCAAAAAGAAGCGCAGTTAATCATTAAAGAAGCAGAAAAAAACGCTGATCGTATTATTAATGATGCCTTGTCAAAATCAAGAAAAATCGCCCTAGAAATTGAGGAATTAAAGAAACAGGCTTCGGTTTATAAAATTAGATTTAAAATGCTAATTGAAGCTCAGCTTGAAATGCTTGGTAGTGACGATTGGGAAGATTTCAGTAAAGCTAACAATAATGAATTTGTAAGAGAAGGATAAGGCACTCTTGACGTTGGTATTATTTTTTCATATAATACGTTTAATAATCTAATCGATAAAAAAGGCAGAGATTGGGACAGTATTTTTACGAGTCTATCTTAGCGAGCTAGGGACGGTGAAAGCCTAGCATAGCGCTGTAAAAGGAAAATCACCCATGAGCTTCACACCGAACAATAGTAGGCTGTGACGAATCATTCACGTTACGAATTTCAAGTGAACAGCATTCGTCTGTTTATAAGGGTGGTACCGCGGGTAAACCTTCTCGTCCCTACATAGGGCAGAGAAGGTTTTTTTTGTACTTTTTTATTAAAATTATTTACTTGGAGGAAAAAAGAATGGAATACAAAGATACGTTATTAATGCCTAAAACTGAATTTCCAATGCGTGGAAATTTACCCAATCGCGAGCCGCAAATTCAAGACAAATGGAATGAAATGAACATCTATCAAAAGGTTCAAGAACGAACAAATGGTTTACCTTTATATGTATTGCATGATGGGCCCCCGTACGCTAATGGCGATATTCATATCGGTCATGCGTTAAATAAAATTTTAAAGGATTTTATTGTTCGTTATAAGTCGATGGCAGGATTTCAAGCACCATATGTACCAGGATGGGATACTCACGGGTTACCTATTGAAACGGCTTTAACGAAAAACGGGAAAGTTAATCGTAAAGAATTGTCAGTAGCCGAGTTTCGTAAGTTGTGTGCTGAATATGCACTAGATCAAGTAGATCGTCAACGGGAGCAATTTAAACGTCTCGGCGTTCGTGGTGATTGGGAGAATCCTTACATCACCCTTAATAAAGAATATGAAGCCCAACAAATTAAAGTATTTGGTGATATGGCGAAAAAGGGCTATATTTACAAAGGGAAAAAACCTGTTTATTGGTCTCCTTCATCAGAATCAGCGCTTGCTGAAGCGGAAATCGAATATCAAGACAAACGCTCCCCTTCTATTTATGTTGCCTTTCAAGTAAAAGATGGGAAAAACGTATTAGATGGTGGTGAAAAAATCATCATTTGGACAACAACACCATGGACAATTCCAGCTAACTTAGCAATTTGTTTACATTCTGAATTGGATTATTCAGTCGTAGCAGTAGATCAAGAGAGATTTGTTGTTGCCTCTGGTCTTCTAGAAAACCTCGTTAAAGTATTTGAATGGGAAGGTTACCAAGTTGTTAAAACGGTGAAGGGTGCTGATCTTGAGCACGTTAAAGCACTTCATCCGTTTTATGATCGTGAATCGGTTGTGATCTTGGGTGACCATGTTACTTTAGACGCTGGAACAGGCTGTGTTCATACCGCTCCTGGTCACGGTGAAGATGACTTTATCGTCGGACAAAAGTACAACCTTGATGTTTTATGTCCAGTTGATGATAAGGGTTGCTTTACAAATGAAGCCCCAGGATTTGAAGGGTTATTCTACGATGAAGCTAATAAACCTATTACAGAAAAACTAACAGAAGCAGGAGCTTTATTAAAGCTTTCGTTTATGACTCATTCTTATCCACACGACTGGAGAACAAAAAAGCCGGTTATCTTCAGAGCTACTGCTCAATGGTTTGCATCAATTAAAGACTTCCGTGAAGAACTTTTAAGTTCTATTAAAGAAGTTGAATGGGTTCCAGCATGGGGTGAGACAAGATTATTTAATATGGTTCGTGATCGTGGCGACTGGTGTATTTCAAGACAACGCGCATGGGGCGTCCCAATTCCGGTTTTTTATGGTGAAGATCATGAACCAATCATAACGGATGAAACGATTGAGCATGTTTCTAACCTTTTTAGACAACATGGTTCAAATATTTGGTTTGAATGGGAAGCACGTGAATTACTTCCTGAAGGGTTTACGTCGCCACAAAGTCCAAACGGCATTTTTACAAAAGAAACAGATATTATGGATGTTTGGTTTGATTCAGGTTCTTCCCATCAAGCTGTCTTAGTTGAACGAGATGATTTACAGCGTCCAGCTGATCTTTATTTAGAGGGCTCAGATCAATATCGTGGGTGGTTTAACTCGTCATTATCGACATCAGTTGCAGTTTCTGGGCAAGCCCCTTATAAAGGGGTCCTAAGTCATGGCTTTGTCTTAGACGGTGAAGGTCGAAAAATGAGTAAGTCAATTGGAAATGTAATTGTTCCGAATAATGTAATGAAGCAACTTGGAGCAGATATTCTCCGTCTATGGGTTGCCTCTGTCGATTACCAAGCTGATGTGCGCGTTTCCGACGATATTTTAAAACAAGTAGCAGAAGTATATCGTAAAATTCGCAATACATTCCGTTTCTTGTTAGGCAATCTTCATGACTTTAATCCTGAAACTGATCAAGTTGCTTTGACTGAATTACCGCAATTAGATCGTTATATCTTAATCAAATTAAATAAGCTTGTAAAAGAAGTAAAAACAAATTACGACCTATATCAGTTTGCTGGTGTTTATAATAAAATTCATAACTTCTGCTCAATTGAATTAAGTTCTTTTTATATGGATATTGCCAAAGATACTCTGTACATCCAGCATAAAGAGGAAAGAGGCAGACGTGCGATTCAAACGGTTATGTACGAAGTTTTAGTATCTCTTACGAAGCTAGTAGCACCAATTCTACCTCATACAGCAGATGAGGTATGGCCATTTATTCCAGGTGTTACAACTGAAAGTGTTCAATTAACTGACATGCCTGAGGAAGACGTTTTGGTTTATGATGAGACAGTTGAGAAAAAGTGGGATCAAGTATTAGAATTACGTGATCATGTACTAAAAGCGCTAGAAAATGCCAGAAACGAAAAGATTATTGGAAAATCACTAACGGCTTCAATTGCTTTATATCCTAATGATGCTGTAAATGAAGTGCTGTCTTCAATTGATGACCTCGAAAAACTTTTTATCGTATCTAAAGCAATCGTTGCCGGTGACAAGCAAAGTGCACCAAAAGAAGCGCAGCATTTTGACTCGATCGCTATTGTTGTTGAAAAAGCAGCAGGTGAAACATGTGAACGTTGCTGGGTAGTCTCAGAAACAGTTGGTCAAGACGAAACCCATCCAACCCTTTGCACAAGCTGTGCTGACATTGTAAAAAAACATTATTAATTCAAAAAAGCAAAACATGACATGATCATGTTTTGCTTTTTTAGTGAGTTTTTGAACATTAACTGAAACTAATTGCCCGAGATAGTAGAACGTGCTTTTATGATTGAATTAGTAAATCTTGTTTCGGCTAATGTGATTTTATAAGGACAAACTATCTCTGAAACCATCTTATCCAAAAGGAGGTTAATGGGATGGGAAAATTTGATCATATAAAAAGGCAATTATTAGCTGAAAAAGATCGATTAGAAGAAAGAATAAAGGAACTGGATCGTTATGACTTAAATAAATCAATGTCATTTTCAACTGGGGAGTTATCCCAATATGATAATCATCCAGCAGATACTGCTACTGATACGTATGAAAGAGGAAAAGATATTGCCTTATTTGAACATATCAACCAAGAGTACGAAGACGTTGTTGTTGCTTTAGAGAAAATTGAAAATGGCACTTATGGGGTCTGTGAAGTATCTGGTCAAGAAATTCCACTAGAACGATTACAAGCATTACCAACCGCGAGAACGACGATTGAATACAGTAAGGAAAACGTTATTGCGAGGGAACGACCTGTTGAAGAAGATGTACTTGGGAACTTTGATAAGTATAATTTTGATGATAATGACAGGGAAACAGAATTTGATGCTGAAGATTCCTGGCAATCCGTCGCAAAATTTAATGATAATTCTATGGTGTTTGAGGATTCAAGCTTAAACAGTAGTGAAGAATTAATTGGCTATGTAGAAGAGATTGAGGCTTTTGTTTCAACTGATATTGAAGGGTATAAAGGAGATGAAAATATAGAAATACAAAGAAATGTTCACTATGATCATTACATGGATCAACTTGACCGTATAGAGGCTGGGGAAGATTAAAAGAGAGGGGGATATTCCCTTCTCTGACTAACAGAATGAAGGACTTTTTGGTTTATGAATTTTTTGAAACACTATTTTACACTTTAAACCGCGCTTTGAAGATTGTTCAAATGTCACAGCTATGCTAAAATGCTAAGAGGTGTGCACATACAAGGAGCGGAGGAGCAAAAGTGAAATATTACATATTAGCAATAATCGTGCTTATTTTTGACCAATTAACAAAATGGATGATTGTAACGAAAACAACCTTACATGAACAAATACCTATAATAGAAAACCTTCTTTACATTACTTCACACCGAAATAAAGGGGCAGCTTTTGGGATTTTGCAGGGGCAAATGTGGCTTTTCTTTATAGTCACAGTTTTAGTTGTTGCTTTTGTTGTCTATTATATAAATAAGCACGCCCATGAAAGTAAGTTGTTAGGAATTTCATTAGGACTTGTTTTAGGTGGAGCAATTGGTAATTTTATTGATCGACTTTTTCGTGGAGAAGTTGTTGACTTTATCGATGTTTATATCTTCACTTACGATTTTGCAATTTTTAATGTAGCCGATATGGCTTTAGTTATCGGAGTTGGCATCCTAATGTTACAAATCTTTTTAGAAGAAGGAAAGACAAGGGAGAAAAAATAATGGAATTATTTGAATGGATTTTAGATGAAACAGCACAAAATGAGCGACTTGACAAATGGCTAGCATCCGAAGAAAATGATTGGTCTAGGACCCAAGTACAACAATGGATGAAAGAAGGAAACCTCACGGTAAACGGCAGTGTTGTAAAATCAAATTACAAATGCCAAATCGGTGATAAAATTAATTTAGAAATTCCAGAGCCGCAATTACTCGATGTTGAACCTGAAGAAATGAATCTCGATATCGTTTATGAGGATGAGCATGTCCTTGTCGTCAATAAGCCTCGTGGGATGGTTGTTCACCCAGCGCCAGGGCATCTAACGGGAACGCTCGTTAATGGCTTAATGGCTCATTGTAAAGATTTGTCTGGAATAAATGGGGTGTTACGTCCGGGAATTGTTCATCGTATTGATAAGGACACTTCAGGTTTATTAATGGTCGCAAAAAATGATAAAGCACATGAATCATTAGTTAATCAGCTAAAGGATAAAACAACAACACGTATATACAAAGGAATTGCTCATGGTGTAATTGCTCATGATCACGGAACAATCGAGGCACCAATTGGTAGAGATAAACAAGACCGTCAGAGTATGACCGTTACCGATGTCAATAGTCGTGATGCAGTAACTCATTTTACAGTGATAGAACGATTGAAAGATTTTACACTAATTGAATGTCGTCTGGAAACAGGTCGAACCCACCAAATTCGTGTTCATTTAAAGTATATTGGACATCCTTTAGCTGGAGATCCAAAATACGGACCGCCACGTACTTTGAAACTGCCAATTGAAGGCCAAGCACTTCATGCTGCGGTCCTAGGGTTTACACACCCGGCAACTGGAGAAAGGTTAACATTTGAAAGAGACGTACCTGAAGACTTTACTCATTTACTAAATGAAATTCGTAAAACTTCTCATTGACAGATATGACGAACTTTGTCATAATACAATAGACAACAAGATAATCTTCCCTTTAACTACAGTCCCGTGAGGCTGAGAAGGCATTGAGAAACGCTACAGATAGGATAACTATGCCTATGTCTGGTTATTAACGTATACTCAAAAACCTCTCATCATAACGGTGAGAGGTTTTTTCTATGCAGGGAAAGCTTTAACTTGAAAACGTTAGTGCGAAATTATACGGAGGAGGGTTGCAACCATGTCTAAGGCGACTGTCATTTTAGATGAACAAGCTGTTAGAAGAGCATTGACTAGAATAGCCCATGAGATTATCGAACGTAATAAAGGAATTGAAGATTGTGTATTAGTTGGGATAAAAACAAGAGGGATTTACATAGCCAACCGTCTAGCTGAGCGAATTGAGGAAATTGAGGGCTCAAAGATTGCCGTTGGTGAAGTGGATATTACCTTGTATCGTGATGATCTATCACATAAAACAGAAAACATGGAGCCTTTATTGAAAGGGACATCAGTACCAGTAGATCTTAACGATAAAAAAGTCATTTTAATTGATGATGTTTTATATACAGGGAGAACCGTACGGGCTGCATTAGATGCAATTATGGATATCGGTAGACCAGCACAAATTCAGTTAGCGGTATTGATTGACCGTGGCCATCGTGAGCTACCAATTAGACCAGACTATATCGGGAAAAACGTACCAACTTCAAAAACGGAAATGATCGTTGCGAAGTTAACGGAAGTTGATAAAGTAGATGAAGTAACAATTGAACAAAAAACCTCCCTTTAATACAGTCCTGCGAGGCTGACAAGGGGTATACTCCTCTTACTTAAAGTCTGTCTATTGGACTGGATTTAAGTAGACGAACGTACCTCTTTGTTATACAAAGAGGTTTTTTGCATAAAGAAAAGACATTAGAGGAGGAAATTATGATGAACAACACACAAAAAGAAGTAGGCATCCGCGATATACCAAAAGCAGATAAATGGTTAATTTTAAGCTTACAGCATTTATTTGCAATGTTTGGTGCCACAGTTTTAGTACCTTTTCTTGTAGAATTAAGCCCTGCAGTAGCACTGGTATCCAGTGGTTTAGGAACGCTAGCATACTTGTTAATTACTAGAGGACGAGTACCTGCATACTTAGGTTCTTCATTTGCCTTTATTGCACCAATCATAGCTGCATCGACACTAGATGGACCAGAAGGGGCGATGGTTGGCTGTTTTGTAGCGGGTCTGGTTTACGGAGTTGTTGCTTTGTTTATTAAAACAAGTGGTATTAACTGGTTAATGAATATCTTACCGCCAATCGTTGTTGGACCAGTAATTATGGTTATCGGATTAGGGTTAGCAGGAGTAGCAGTAGATATGGCAATGTATATCCCAGGCAGTGACCCAAAAATTTATAGTCCAACCCTATTTACAATCGCTTTAGTTACATTAGGAATTACAATTTTAGCATCGATGTTCTTTAAAGGATTTTTTGGTCTTATCCCTATTTTAATCGGAATTGTTGGTGGATACACGTTCGCTTACTTCCGAGGTGTTATTGATCTGACTCCAGTAAAAGAAGCGGCATGGTTCCAAGCGCCAGATTTTATTGTTCCTTTTGTCACATACACGCCGTCATTTTCATGGCAAATAATCTTTATATTAGTTCCTGTTGCAGTTGTTACCATCGCTGAACATATTGGTGATCAGTTGGTCCTTAGTAGAGTAGTTGGGAAAAATTTCATTAAAAATCCTGGCTTACATCGCTCACTTTTAGGCGATGGTGTGGCAACGATGATCGCTTCTTTTCTTGGTGGACCACCAAACACGACGTACGGCGAGAATATCGGAGTTATTGCCTTAACACGAGTTTACAGTGTCTTTGTAATTGGTGGCGCAGCAGTTATGGCAATTACATTTGGTTTTGTCGGAAAGGTTTCAGCTTTCATTTCAACAATTCCAACAGCAGTAATGGGTGGTGTTTCAATCCTACTGTTTGGTATTATCGCTTCAAGTGGTCTAAGAATGTTAATTGATAATAAGATTGATTTAGGAAATAAACGTAACTTACTAATCTCATCCGTTATTCTTGTCATTGGTATCGGTGGTGCATTTATAAAAGTTTCAGATGATATTTTAGTACCTGGAATGGCGTTAGCAACAATTATTGGGATTTTATTAAACTTAGTTTTACCTGGTAGAGAAAAAGTCGATTTAAACTCATTGTTTGTTGAAGAAGCTTCAGAAAAAGAATCTTCAGCAGCGTAATATAGTGTTGTCCCTTTAACTAAGTACGAGAGACTTAAAAGGGTGTTAACGACCAAAGAGTCTGGGTAAAACAATTACCCCCTCTTTACCGCACCCTTATGAATATTTCATAAGGGTGTTTTTTTTAAAAAAACTGTTTTAGTTCTACCATAAGTAAGCAACCTAACATTGATATTTCTTAAAATACAAGAGCATCGAAAGGGGAACTGGGAATGAAACACTTGTTAACGATCACGGAACTTCATAACGAAGAAATTTTAGAAATCTTACATGAAGCACAACAATTTTCAGAGGGAAAAGCTTGGACTCCAGCTACAGATAAATTTGTAGCAAATCTCTTCTTTGAACCTAGTACAAGGACTAAATTCTCTTTTGAAGTGGCTGAAAAGAAACTTGGTCTTCATGTTTTAAATTTTGAGAGCCAATCATCTAGTGTTCAAAAGGGAGAGACTTTGTACGATACTGTAAAAACATTAGAAGCCATTGGAGCAAATGCAGTCGTCATTCGTCATCCTAGAGATCACTATTTTGATGAACTTGTCGAAGGAATTTCTATTCCGATTATTAACGGTGGAGATGGTTGTGGCCATCATCCAACTCAATGTTTACTAGACCTTTTAACGATGCAACAAGAATTTGTTCTTTTTCAAGGTTTAAATGTGGTGATCGTTGGGGATATCCGCCATAGTCGTGTTGCTAGGTCAAATGCTGATGTGCTTAAAAGATTAGGGGCAAATGTTTATTTTTCAGGACCAGAACAATGGATCGATAAGACAATGGTTAATGGTAACTACGTTGCAATGGACGAGGCAGCAAAGATTGCTGACGTTATGATGATGCTTCGAATTCAACATGAACGTCACGCGTTTAAAATGATTTCATCTAAGGAAGAGTATCACGAGCTTTATGGCTTAACGATTGCCCGAGAAGCGATGATGAAAAAAAATAGTATTATTATGCACCCTGCCCCAATTAATCGTGATGTAGAAATAGCAAGTTCATTAGTTGAATGTGATCGTTCTCGAATTTTTAAGCAAATGACAAACGGTGTAGCAGTTAGACAGGCGGTATTGAAAAGGGCTTTACAACATAAAGGGGAGGTTGTTTACATTGGCTAAGTTATTAAAAAACGGAAAAATTCTAGGTGAAGATGGTTCATTAATAGAGATAGATATTTTGATTGAAAAAGATTTGATTAAAGAAATGAACAACAATATTTCAGAAGTGGATCATGAAGTCATTGATTTAGAAGGTAAAGCAATCTTTCCAGGTTTTGTAGACCTTCACGTACATTTACGAGAACCTGGCGGCGAATACAAGGAAACAATTGCAACAGGTACACTTGCTGCGGCTCGTGGTGGTTTTACAACCATTGCTCCTATGCCAAATACTCGCCCAGTTCCGGACTGTAAAGAGCAAATGGAGTGGTTAAACAAACGGATTGAAGAAACGGCTGTTGTAAGAGTGTTACCATACGCTTCAATAACCGTTCGTGAGTTAGGAAAAGAGATGACTAATTTTGCGGAGCTAACAGAAGCAGGTGCTTTTGCATTTACAGATGATGGTGTTTGCGTTCAAGATGCAAGCATGATGCTTAATGCCATGAAAGAAGCGGCAAAGCTTAATAAAGCAATTGTTGCTCATTGTGAGGAAGAAACATTAATTAATAAAGGCTCAGTACATGAAGGACAATTTTCCAAGAAAATGGGATTGAACGGAATTCCTTCTGTTTGTGAAGCTGTACATATTGCTAGAGATGTACTGTTAGCAGAAGCGGCAGGTGCTCATTATCATGTATGTCATATTAGTACAAAAGAATCAGTGCGAGTCGTTAGAGATGCTAAGCGTGCAGGTATTCGAGTGACTGCTGAAGTAACACCGCATCACCTTTTGCTTTCTGAGGAGGACATTCCAGGCTTAGACACAAATTACAAAATGAACCCGCCTTTAAGAGGACTAGACGATAAACAGGCGTTAATTGATGGGTTATTAGATGGCACGATTGATTTTATCGCTACAGACCATGCGCCACATTCTGCCCAAGAAAAAAGTGAGTCAATGGCTTTAGCACCATTTGGTATTGTTGGCTTGGAAACAGCATTTCCCTTACTCTACACGCACTTTGTAGAAACGGGAATAATGACTTTAAAAGATTTAGTTGCTAACTTAACAATAAAACCATGCGAGGCTTTTAATTTACCATATGGCAAGGTACAAGTTGGAGAAAAAGCTGATTTAACGGTTGTCGATTTAGAACATAGTGAAAAAATAGACCCAAATAATTTTTTATCAAAAGGTAAAAATACACCTTTTACAAATTGGGAATGTAAGGGTTGGCCAGTACTAACGATCGTAGACGGTAACGTCGCTTGGAAAAGGGAGGAAGTATAAAATGAAACGCCAATTAATCCTAGAAAATGGAACTGTGTTCGTAGGAAAAGCATTTGGAAGCGAACGAGAAATGTCTGGAGAAGTAGTTTTTAATACAGGTATGACAGGGTACCAAGAAATCTTATCTGACCCTTCTTACTGTGCACAAATTGTAACATTAACATATCCTTTGATCGGTAACTACGGTATTAACCGTGATGACTTTGAATCAATTAAACCTTCTATTAATGGCTTAATTGTTAAAGAGGCAGCAAAATTTCCTAGTAATTGGCGCAATGAGGAGTCAATTGATGACTTGTTAAAGGCGTTAGATATTCCAGGACTAGAAGGAATTGATACGAGAAAACTTACAAGAATGATCCGTAATGTTGGAACTCTTCGTGGCAGACTTTGTGGAATGGACGCTGATGTTGAAACAGTTGTTAACGAGTTACAACAATTAACTTTACCTAAAGATCAAGTTTCAAAAGTTTCTACGAATGCTTCATATGCAAGTCCTGGAAGAGGCTTTCGAGTTGTTTTAGTTGATTATGGAATGAAAAAGGGAATTTTAAGAGAATTAAATAATCGAGATTGCGATGTTGTTGTTGTCCCTTACAATGCAACAAGTGAAGAAATTCTTCGTTTAAATCCAGACGGAATTATGTTAAGTAATGGGCCTGGAGATCCTGTCGATGTTCCAGAAGCAATCGTTACAATTAACGAACTTTTAGGGAAAGTGCCGATTTTCGGAATTTGTTTAGGGCACCAACTTTTAGCTTTAGCTTGCGGAGCGAAAACAACAAAGCTTAAATTTGGTCATCGGGGTTCTAATCATCCAGTAAAAGAATTGAGTACTGGAAAAATTGCGATTACTGCTCAAAATCACGGCTTCACAGTAGAACCTGAAACTGTTAAAAATACAAGATTAGCCATTACTCACGTAGCCGTTAATGACGGAACAGTTGAAGGTATGGAACATTTAGACTTTCCAGCTTTTAGTGTTCAATACCATCCTGAAGCATCACCAGGACCGGAAGATGCAAATGATTTATTTGAACGCTTTATGGACTTAATGAAAAATAAAATTGAATTAAAATCTGTAGCTAGGGGGTAACAACATGGCGAAGCGCGAGGATATCAAGAAAATTTTAGTTATTGGTTCAGGGCCAATTGTAATAGGGCAGGCTGCCGAGTTTGATTATGCAGGTACACAAGCATGTCAAGCTTTAAAAGAAGAAGGTTATGAGGTCATCTTAATAAATTCAAACCCAGCTACAATAATGACTGACACATCTATGGCTGATAAAGTATATATAGAACCAATTACGTATGAGTTCGTCAGCAGAATTATAAGACAAGAAAAACCAGATGGATTGTTACCTACATTAGGTGGACAAACAGGCTTAAATATGGCAGTGGAGCTAGAGAGATCAGGTATCTTAAAGGAATTCAATATTGAACTATTGGGAACAAAACTACATTCAATTGAACAAGCAGAAGATCGTGATTTATTTAGAACCTTAATGAATGATTTGAATGAACCAGTTCCTTCTAGTGCAATTATTCATAATCTAGAAGAAGCTTACCAGTTTGTAGAGGAAATTGGGTATCCAATTATCGTTCGTCCAGCCTATACGCTAGGAGGAACTGGTGGAGGTCTAGTTTATAACGAGGAAGATTTAATTGAAATCGTTACGAGTGGATTAAAATACAGCCCAGTGACACAGTGCTTAGTAGAGAAAAGTATTGCCGGCTTCAAAGAAGTAGAGTATGAAGTCATGCGTGATGGTAAAGATCAGGCGATTGTTGTTTGTAACATGGAAAATATTGATCCTGTAGGCATTCATACTGGTGACTCGATTGTTGTTGCACCGAGCCAAACGTTGTCAGACAGAGAATACCAAATGCTACGTAATTCTTCGTTGAAGATTATCCGTGCTTTAGGCATTGAAGGTGGTTGTAACGTTCAGTTCGCGTTAGATCCAGATAGTTATCAATACTATATTATCGAGGTAAATCCTCGAGTAAGTCGCTCTTCAGCCTTAGCTTCTAAAGCTACTGGCTATCCGATTGCCAAGATTGCAGCTAAAATTGCTGTTGGATATGCTTTAGATGAAATCATGAACCCAATAACAAAAACAACGTATGCAAGTTTTGAGCCTGCATTAGATTATGTCGTATCGAAAATTCCACGGTGGCCGTTCGATAAATTTGAAGCAGCAAACCGTACGTTAGGAACACAAATGAAGGCTACTGGTGAAGTAATGGCCATCGGTAGAAGTTTAGAGGAATCACTATTAAAGGCTGTTCGATCATTAGAAGCAAATGTCGTACACCTACAAATGGAGAAACTTCAAAATCTTACACAAGAAGAAATGGACCACCGCTTGCAAAAGGCGGATGATGAGCGCTTATTTATTTTAGCTGAGGCGTTTCGTCGTGGGTACACAATTGAGCAATTATGGGCATTAACAAAAATTGATCGCTTCTTCTTAAATAAAATTCAAGGGATTATTCAATTTGAAGAAACTCTAAGAAATTCCCCTTTTAATGAAGAAATTCTTAAAGAAGCAAAACAACTTGGGTTCTCTGATGATGCAATTGCAAGTTTTTGGGATAAAACTGAACGAGACGTGTTTGATTACCGTTATGAAAAAGGGATTGTCCCTGTTTATAAAATGGTTGATACATGCGCAGCAGAGTTTGAATCAGCTACACCTTATTTTTATGGAACGTATGAAGACGAGTGTGAGTCGATTATTACAGAAAAAGAAAGTATCATTGTCTTAGGGTCTGGTCCAATTCGAATTGGTCAAGGGATTGAGTTTGATTACGCAACCGTTCACACTGTACTTGCCATTAAAGAAGCAGGATATGAAGCGATCATTATTAACAATAACCCTGAAACAGTCTCAACTGATTTCAGTATTTCGGATAAATTATATTTTGAGCCATTAGCAGTGGAAGATGTCATGCATATCGTAAATCACGAACAGCCTCTTGGTGTTATTGTTCAATTTGGTGGTCAAACAGCGATAAACTTAGCTGACGAGTTAGAAGCAAGAGGAGTTAAGATTTTAGGTACATCACTAGAAGCAATGGATCAAGCGGAAAATCGAGATAAATTTGAACAGAAACTACAACAACTTCAAGTCCCACAGCCACTTGGAAGAACTGCAACAAGTGTTGCCGAAGCGGTAGAAATTGCTAGTAAAATTGGTTACCCAGTGTTAGTTCGACCATCATATGTGTTAGGTGGAAGAGCGATGGAGATTGTCTATTTCGAAGAAGAGTTACTAAGGTATATGGAAAATGCAGCAAGAGTTAATCCGAAGCATCCTGTCTTAATTGATCGCTATTTAATTGGTAAAGAAATTGAAGTAGATGCGATATGTGACGGAGAAACAGTAGTCATTCCAGGAATTATGGAGCATATTGAAAGAGCTGGAGTTCACTCTGGTGACTCGATTGCTGTCTATCCTCCGCAAAGCTTAACGGAAGCGACAAAAGAAAAAATTATCGAGCGCACGATTAAGTTAGCAAGAGGTTTAAATATAGTTGGCTTGTTAAATATTCAGTTTGTACTTCATGAGGATGAAGTGTATGTTCTTGAAGTAAATCCACGTTCAAGTCGAACAGTTCCGTTTTTAAGTAAGATAACGGGAGTACCAATGGCTAACCTAGCAACAAAAGCAATCCTTGGTATTAAATTAAATACGCTTGGTTACGAAACGGGATATGTGAAGGAAAGCAAAGAAGTTTCAGTTAAAGTACCAGTATTTTCTTTTGCGAAATTACGTGATGTAGATATTACGTTAGGACCAGAGATGAAATCAACGGGTGAAGTAATGGGTCGCGATTATTCATTAGCCAAAGCCCTCTATAAAGGTTTAGTAGCGTCAGGAATGAAAATTCCTACTCATGGTTCAGTATTATTTACAATCGCTGACAAGGATAAAGAAGAAGCTCTGGAATTAATTCGTCGCTTCCACCGCATTGGCTACCATATCTTAGCGACAGAAGGAACTGCAAAACAAATTCAAGAGGAAAATATTCCTGTAACCGTCGTAAATAAAATCGGTGACGAAAAACCTAATATGTTAGATGTCATTCGTCAAGGCCATGCTCAATTTGTCATAAACACATTCTCAAAAGGTAAACAGCCTGCAAGAGATGGCTTTAGAATTCGACGTGAGTCAGTTGAAAATGGAGTTGTATGCTTAACAAGTATGGATACTGCAGAAGCCTTGTTACGGGTTCTAGAGTTGATCACATTTGCTTCAGAACCAATGCCATCCTTCAAAGAGGAAAAAATGGTGGTGACAGCTAAATGATCTTAGAAAATATGGAGATTATCGATCAAAAACAGATTGCTAGCAACGTTTACGAGCTCGTCCTTAAAGGACAGGAGCTCGTAAATCTAGCAAGTCAAGGTCAATTCTTACATGTAAAAGTGAGTGAAGGGACGGATCCCCTTCTTCGCCGTCCGATTAGTATTGCGAAAATTGATCAGGACAAGGGAGAACTTACAGTTATCTATCGAGCAGGTGGTCGAGGTACAAACTTGCTAGCATTAAAGCAAAAAGGTGAAGTGGTATCTGTTTTAGGTCCCTTAGGAAATGGATTTTCTTTAGAGGAAACGAGTAAGGGAGCAGTTGCCTTATTAATTGGGGGCGGGATCGGTGTTCCCCCACTATATGAACTATCGCTTCAACTAGTTAAACGGGGTGTAAAGGTCGTTCATGTTCTTGGTTTTGCTGGAAGTAGCGATGTCTTTTACGAAGAAAAATTTATGGAACTTGGGAAGACGTATGTTGCGACTATCGATGGCTCCCATGGAGAAAAGGGAACAGTTATTGATGTTATTCATAACAAACAACTCCTATTTGAGACGATTTATTCATGTGGACCGACACCGATGTTAAAAGCAATTGAAACAGCATTTCCAGATAAAAAAGGTTTTCTTTCCTTAGAAGAGCGAATGGGTTGTGGAATTGGTGCTTGTTTTGCTTGTGTTTGTCATGTGAAAGATGATCCAACGAAAACAGCATATAAGAAAATATGCACAGATGGACCGGTATTTGCGATTGGAGAGGTGGAACTATGAGTAGATTAAACATGGAGTTACCAGGACTCTCAATGAGAAATCCGATCATGCCAGCATCAGGCTGCTTTGGCTTCGGGAAAGAATATGCAAAGTTTTACGATTTAGAAAAACTAGGTGCCATTGCGATAAAAGCAGCAACTGTTGAGACGAGATTTGGAAATCCAACACCGCGAGTTGCTGAGACTTCAAGTGGAATGCTTAATGCCATCGGGTTACAAAACCCTGGATTAGAAAGCATTCTTGCAAACGAACTTGTCTGGCTTGAGCAGTATGAAGTGCCAATTATCGCAAATATTGCTGGCACAAAAACAGAGGACTATATAGAGGTTGCCGAAAAAATTTCAAAGGCAAGAAATGTTCATGCGATTGAATTAAACATATCTTGTCCCAATGTCAAAGAAGGTGGAATTACGTTTGGGACAAATCCTAAAATTGCTAGTGATCTAACAAGATTAGTGAAAGAAGTTTCAAGTGTTCCTGTTTATGTAAAGCTCTCACCTAATGTAACGGATATTGTTGAAATGGCTGTTGCAGTTGAAGAAGCTGGAGCAGACGGCTTATCGATGATCAATACGCTACTTGGGATGCGAATCGACATAAAAAAGCGAAGACCAGTTTTAGCAAATGGTTTCGGAGGATTGTCAGGTCCAGCAATAAAGCCAGTTGCTATCAGAATGATCCATCAAGTAAGTCAAGTAGTTTCAATTCCAATTATTGGTATGGGTGGGGTTAGTACAGCTGAGGATGTGATTGAATTCTTCTTAGCCGGCGCCAGTTGTGTAGCCGTAGGAACAGCAAATTTTGTTGACCCATTTGTTTGTCCAACAATTATTGAAGATCTTCCACGTGTCCTTGATGAACTAGGAGTTGACCACATATCTGAGCTTATAGGGGGGAGCTGGAAATGAATATAAATCCGATTATTATAGCCTTAGACTATTCAGATGAAGATGCTGTCTGGAATTTATTAAATACATTTGAAGATGAAAAGTTATTTGTAAAAGTAGGAATGGAGCTTTACTATAGCTGTGGAAATGCACTATTAAGTAAATTGAAAGATAAAGGGCATCATATTTTTCTAGACTTAAAACTACACGATATCCCTAATACTGTCGGACGGGCAATGCAGTCACTAGCTCGTCTTGATGTCGACATTATTAATGTACATGCTGCAGGTGGAAAGCTGATGCTAGAGCGTGCTTTAGAGGGGTTAGACAAAGGAACAGCCGTTGGTAAGGTTAGACCTAAATGTATTGCTGTTACCCAATTAACGAGTACTAGCGAACAAGTCATGCATGATCAGCTAAAAATTACCGGTAACATCGAAGAGATTGTTGTTCATTATGCAAAGTTCGCCAAGGAAAGTGGTCTTGATGGTGTTGTATCTTCTCCTTTAGAAGTACCATTGGTAAAGGAAGCTTGTGGAGCGTCTTTTCTCACGGTGACACCAGGGATCAGATTACTAGGTGATGCACAAGATGATCAACAGCGAATTACAACACCAAAACAAGCACGTAACCTTGGTAGTGATTTTATCGTTGTTGGTAGAAGTATTACAGCGAGTTCAAATCCCAAACAAGCATTACAAACGATAAAAACTGAATGGAGTGAAGGAGTATGAAACAACAATTAGCCAATCATTTATTAGAAATTGGTGCAGTTCACTTGAAGCCTAATGATCCATTTACATGGACATCTGGAATTAAATCACCGATATACTGCGATAACCGCTTGACACTTTCATATCCTTTAGTTCGCCGAAAAATTGCCATCGGGCTAGAAGAATTAATCCTATCATACTATCCAGAAGTTGACGTAATTGCAGGAACGGCTACAGCTGGAATTCCCCATGCGGCATGGGTAAGTGATAACTTAAATTTACCGATGGTTTATGTCCGCGGCAAAGCAAAAGAACATGGCAAAGGAAATCAAATTGAAGGTTTAATTGAAGCAGGACAAAACGTTGTCATTGTCGAAGATTTAATCTCAACAGGTGGAAGTGTTATTACAACAGCTGAAGCATTAAAAGCAGTTGGCGCTAATGTTCTTGGAGTTGTTGCCATTTTTACATATGGCTTAGAAAAAGGAACAAAACAACTTAGTGATGCAGGATTAAGCTATTATACAATTACTGATTACTTAACGCTGATTGAAGTAGCAAAAGAAAAACAGCTAATCAATCAAGTAGATTTAGCTAAATTAAAAAAATGGCGTGATAACCCAGCTTCATTAGACTGGATTTCATAGTTTAACATGTCTTTGTAGGGAACAGGAACACGGCAAACTATTAGGGCTCCCTATAGGAGGTTATAAAGATGAAAAAGATGGAAGGTAAAGACTTTGATCAGCTTGTCCGGTTTTTCGATGGAATGGCTAAAACAAATTGGCTAAGTTCTATCCATAAACAGTTAAAAGAGGCGACAGGAAGCTGGAAAGAAAAGAGAGTTTTAGATGTTGGTTGTGGAACGGGTCGCTTTTTACTAAGAGGTGCTAAGGAAGCGCGGCATGTAACTGGGATTGACTTATCTTCAGAAATGATCAAGGCATGTAAACAAACGTTCAGCTCACATGAATTGGACAAAAAGGCTACCTTTATTGTAGGAGATGCTTATAAATTGCCATTTGAAGACAATGAGTTTGATATTGCGGTTTCTACATGTGTTCTCTTCTTACTTCCTGAGCCAACGATAGCTATGGAAGAAATGATCAGAGTGATAAAAAGGGATGGGATGATTGCCATGCTGAATCCATCCCTTAAAATGAATCGGGAGGAAGCCCTAGGCTACTGTAATGAAAACGGATTGACAGACTTTGAACAAAAAACACTGTTACAATGGTCAACGATTTCAACGAGTAGGCATACGTTCTCAACTGACCAGCTAATCAATTACTTTAAAAAGAGTGGGGCAGAGACAGTCACTAATATCAAAGTCTTAAACGACTTAGCGATTATTACAATCGCTAAATATTAACTATATAAAGTAACTAGTTCCTAAGTTCTGGAGCTAGTTTTTTGTATTTTTTAAGAGGGATTAACAATTCGAAAATAGTGTAAATCTAAAAAAGGGAGAATTCGTTACTATTAGAGAGATATACAGAGTCAATTTGAACTAATTCACTGAAAAAGGCAAAAATTCAGGGGATTTAAAGGTAGAAATTTATTTCGGAAACCGATATATTAAAGATTACCTATTATTTTTTTCATTTTAGAAAATTTTCTTACTACTTTAATGAGTTACCTATTTCAAAATAAGTAATTAAAATTAATCTACATGCTGGTACTGAAAATGATTATGAAATTCATAAGGTTAAGATGGGAATTCTAAATTATTCTTGGGGGTTTATTATGAAAACATTTTTACGGCTTAAACAGTTTTATTGGCCTTATCAAAAGTATTTTTTAGGTTCAATTTTATTCTTGTTTTTTGTTACGGCAATTACTGTTGTTTATCCAATTATTTTGAAGTTTACGATTGACGATGTAATTCTTAGTGGCGAGTTTCAGCTAGTTCCTTACGTTGCGTTAGGTTTTGTTGGTATTATGGTCATTAAAGGAATTGCCACATATTATCATCAGTTTTTCGGTGATTTATTTGGGATAAAAACCGTTTATGAACTGAGAAATGCTTTATATAAAAAGCTACAATACTTACCATTTCGTTATTATGATAACGCAAAAACGGGGGATCTCATGTCACGTTTAACTGCTGATGTGGAAGGTTTCCGTTTCTTTTTATCTTTTGGATTTGCGCAAGCTTTAAATCTCATATTACTCGTGGGATTAAGTCTAGGAATCATGCTATATTTTAGTGTTCCGTTAGCTTTACTTACATTGGCAGCAATGCCATTTTTAATTGTAGTCGTATACCGTTTTGATAAAGAAGTTCATCCTGCATTTAAAGGAATTAGAAAATCTTTTGCGAGACTTACGACAAAAGTTCAAGAAAACATTAGTGGGATGAACACAGTTAAGTCACTTTCACGGGAAGACTATGAAATTAATAAATTCGTAGACAATAACGGTGATTATAAAGATAACTATATTCAAACATCAAATATTTGGGCGAAATATTTTCCTTTAATGGAGTTAATTGGCCACTTCTGTGTCGTTATGCTTTTAGGCTTTGGTGGTTTCATGGTTATTAATAATACATTAGAACCTGGGGAGTTAGTTGCCTTTTTTAGCTTAGTTTGGTACATCATTGGACCGTTAATGAACTTAGGTTTTATCATTAATACATTTTCGCAATCAAAGGCTTCAGGTGAACGGCTTGTAGAAATTCTTGATGAAATTGAAGACATTAAAGATAGTGATGGAGCGATAGACGTTGAACGTCTAAAGGGCCATGTTCAATTCAAAGAAGTTTACCATAGTTATAATGGGGAAGAAGGTATGGTCTTAAAAAATGTTAGCTTTGATGCGCCGGTTGGCAAAGTGATTGGCTTAATTGGAGCAACAGGGGCAGGAAAAACAACGATTACGCAATTAATCTCGCGTTTTTATGAGGCTGACCAGGGAGAAATATTGATTGACGGGAAAAATATTAATGAGTACTCAATTCAAGCTTTACGTAAAAACATCGGATCAGTACTTCAAGAATCATTTTTATTCTCATGTTCAATTAGAGATAATATTTCCTATGGTTCTCCAGATGCAACGATCGAACAAATTGAGGATGCAGCTAGACGGGCGGATGCTCATGAATTTATTATGGAGCTTCCTGATGGCTATGACACAATTCTCGGTGAACGGGGGATGGGTCTTTCAGGTGGGCAAAAGCAACGAATTGCGATTGCGAGATCAATATTAATCAATCCTAGTATTTTAATTTTTGATGACGCAACAAGTGCGGTAGATATGGAAACAGAGGCAAAAATTCAGGCTGCTTTCCAAGAAGTTATGAAGGGTCGAACGACGTTTATTATCGCTCATCGTATATCTTCACTCATGCACGCAGATGAAATTCTTGTCTTAGAAGATGGAGAAGTTCGTGAACGAGGTAAACATGAGGAATTATTAGCAAATGAGTTAGGGATTTATCGACGTATTTACAATATTCAATTCAAAGACCACCAGACGATTACCGAAGCTGAAAGTAAGAAGGTGAGTATATAGTGAAGACCAAACAAGAAAAGAAAAATCGGTTTCATTATGCCGTAGATTCGGTCATTGAAAAGCCATTTAATTGGAAGCAAATGCTTAGATTATTTGGTTACATGAAACCATATTCAAAAAAATTACTTCCACTAGCTATTCTAGCGATGGTTGTATCAACAGCTATTCGACTTATTACGCCAATTTTGATTGGGGTAGTAGCGTTAAATAATGTTATTTATGATCGTGACGGTGAGGCATTAAAGAATATTGTTCTTTTAATAGCGATCCTATATATAGTCTCATGGTTGGCAAACACTTGGAGAATACGGTGGATGAATAGATTAGGGCAATATGTCATCTTTGATTTACGACAAGCTTTATTTAAACATATTCAACGCTTATCCCATAAATTTTTCGATAAAAGGTCGGCCGGTTCGATCCTAGTTCGTATTACGAACGATGTGAATTCATTACAAGATTTATTTACTAATGGGGTTATTAATCTTCTTATGGATTTAATGATGTTAGTAGGAATTATCGTAATTTTGTTTTTCTTAAGCCCGCAATTAACATTAGCAGTTATGATTATTTTACCGCTTATGTTCTTCATATCAACTGGCTTACGGAGAAAAATCAGACGTTCGTGGCAATTAGTTCGATTAAAGCAATCACAAATCAATTCTCATCTTAATGAGAGCATTCAAGGCATTCGTGTGACGCAATCATATACTCAAGAAAAAGAAAATATTAGCTTTTTTGAGAGAATGAACGAGGATAATTACCAAGCGTGGCGTGATGCTACGCAAAAAAATGCGATGTTTCGACCGTTTGTGGAAATGTCCAATGCTATTGGTACGGCGATTTTAATCTGGTATGGTGTCACGTTAATTCAAGGAAATGTTATGGATATAGGAACGTTTGTCTCCTTTGCATTTTACCTAGGCATGTTTTGGGAGCCAATCTCTCGTCTTGGGCAAGTGTATAATCAATTATTAGTAGGGATGGCCTCTTCAGAACGGATATTTGAATTTCTAGATGAGAAACCTGCAGTCAAAGAAAGTAAAAAAGCATTTTTCTTAGATGAGATGAAAGGTCATGTGCAATTTGAAGACGTAGAATTTTCTTATGACGATAAAAGAACTGCCTTAAATAAAATTAACTTAGAAATTGGTGCTGGGCAAACTGTGGCACTAGTAGGGCACACAGGGTCAGGGAAAACAACGATTGTAAACTTGATTGCCAGATTTTACGATCCTACTAGCGGTAAAGTGAAAGTAGATGGTCACGATTTAAGAGATATTAAACTTGATAGCTTAAGGGCTCGTGTTAGTACAGTGTTACAAGAAACATTTATTTTTTCAGGGACTATTATGGATAATGTTCGTTTTGGAAAGCCAGAGGCAACTGATGAGGAAGTAATGAAGGCTTGTGAAACCGTAGGAGCAAATAAGTTTATTGAACAATTAAATGATGGGTACGATACGGAAGTAGAAGAGCGAGGAAATATATTATCGGTTGGGGAACGACAGCTATTATCGTTTGCGAGAGCCTTACTTGCTGATCCTCAAATTTTAATTCTAGATGAGGCAACAGCTAGTATCGATACAGAAACAGAGCAAATGATCCAAGAGGCTTTGCGTACATTACTAAAAGATCGAACATCGATTATGATTGCTCATCGCCTCTCCACAATTCGAGAAGCTGACAACATCATCGTCTTAGAACATGGAAATATATTAGAAACCGGAAACCATGAGGAGCTAATGGCACAAAAAGGTGAGTATTACAAACTCGTCAAAGCACAATTCAAGGTTTTAGATGCAGGGTAAATGTAAAATGATGTTGAGGGTTCAGCTTTGAAGCTTCTAAAAAATAAAAAGGGTATGGAGAATTATACTTCCATGCCCTTTTTTGCTTGCTGCGAAGCACTAAGATAAAATTTTACATTCTACATTATACTTTAAGATTCCTCACAATCTCTTCATCTGGAGTTACATAAAGGGTTGTTTGGTTGTCGTAAATGACGTAGCCTGGTTTTGATCCACTAGGTTTTTTGACGTGTTTAATAATCGTGTAATCAACAGGGACAGAGCTGGATTGTCTAGCTTTACTGAAGTAAGCGGCAATCGTTGCTGCCTCTATTAATGTGGTTTCATCAACTTCTGTACTCTTGATGACGACATGTGAGCCAGGGATGTCTTTTGTATGAAGCCATGTCTCGTATTGTCTTGCTAAGCGATTAGTTAAATACTCATTTTGCTTATTATTTTTTCCAACTAAGATTTCTAGACCTGTAGAAGATTTATATTGTTCGAGAATTGGTTTTGTTTCTTTTTTCTTTTTCGCCTGCTTTTTATTACGACTTCGAATATACCCGCCTTCCATTAACTCTTCTCTAATTTCCGCAATGTCTTTTGGAGCAGCAGATTCCAATTGTCCTAAAATTTCTTCTAAATAGAAAATTTCTTGTTTCGTTTTTTCAATTTGATCTTTAACAATTTCTAACGAATTTTTTGCTTTGTTGTATTTCTTAAAATAATTTTGAGCATTTTCAGAAGGACTTTTTAAAGGATCAAGTGAAATGACAATAGAGTTTGCTTGCTCATCATAAAAATCGATGACCTCTATTTCTTTTTGTCCCTTATTTATTTGGTATAAATTAGCTGTGATTAGTTCCCCGAGCTTACGAAACTTAGAAGAAGCTTCTGCATCTGTAAGTGTTTGCTCAAGTTTTTTCATTTTGGATTTATTTTTTTGATATTCATTTTTTAAAAACTTCTCTAAATCACTTGCTTGTTGGTGAACGCGATCTCGCTCTGCTTTACCGAAATAGAAGCGAGTAAGCATCTCGCTAACAGAAGAAAAAGCATGAACTTCTCCTTTTAAATGGCTTAGTTTAATAATTGAAAAATATTCTTTATTAGCGGTAACCGTTATTTGCGGTGCATATTGCTTTGCCTTAATTTGCTCAACCACTTCAAAAAACGCTTTTGTAAGTGTGTCTTTATTTGCAAGCTTTGCGCGAAAAGCGATTTCTTTTGCGATTTGAGGTGAAATCCCTGAAAACTGATTTACAATTTGACCGTCAATCTTGCCAGAATTAAAGTCGATTTTTTTTAGAAAGCTGATCTCGTCAATTGTTAACGGGTTTAGTTTTTGTTGCTCCGGTGGAAGCTTATATGGCTGGCCAGGCAAGATCGTGCGGTAACTATTTACCCCAGGTGAAAGATGTTTAATACTGTCTAAAATTTTGTCGTCTTTTTCATCAAGTAGGATGATATTACTATGACGTCCCATAATTTCAATCATTAGTTTTTTATAACTTATATCACCTAGCTCGTTTCTTCCTTTAATTCGGATAATAACAATACGTTCTAGATCAATCTGTTCAATATCTTCAATGATTCCTCCCTCAAGATGCTTTCTTAGCAACATACAAAACATGGGTGGTTCAGAAGGGTTATCTATTTTTTCATTCGTAATATGTAATCTTGCAAAACTAGGATTGGCAGATAAAAGTAGCTGGTGGTTCCCCCCATTTGCGCGAACTGTAAAAATTAGTTCGGTTTTATAAGGTTGATATATTTTTGTAATTCTTCCCAAAGAAAGTGTTTGTTTAAGTTCAGTGACTACTGCATTTAACATCGTTCCATCAAAAGACATATTTCTTCACTCCATTATTTTTATTCACCTTGATCTGTAGTGTTACCAAGGGTGAAATTCTCATTTGAAAATTTGAACAAATAATTACTACTGCTCATCCCAACATTTACTATTCCACAAACAGTATAGCATTTTTTTGGACTTGCCTGAATAAAGATGTTTTAAAGGACAAGGGTTGACTCTAAATGATACAGATGTGGGGTGTAGAAATGAAGTGGTATGAACGAGAGATAAAAGAAGTAGAAGAAATGACCCGTTCGCATTTTACAGATGGTTTACCAGAGGAAGAAGCGGCAAAAAGGTTGAAACAGTTTGGTTACAACAAACTCGATGAAGGCGAAACTGTTCCGGCTTTTTTCTTGTTTTTAGCACAATTTAAAGACTTTATGGTGATTGTTTTATTAGTCGCAACGTTAATATCTGGTCTGTTAGGTGAATATATTGATGCGATCACAATCATTTTAATCGTGCTTTTAAATGGTGTTTTAGGATTTATTCAAGAACGTAAAGCGGAAAAGTCGTTGGCCGCTTTAAAGGAATTATCAGCACCGCAAATGATGATCCTCCGAGAAGGTGAATGGAAAAAGGTTCCGTCAGTTGAGGTTGTTGCTGGTGATATCGTTAAATTTACGAGTGGTGATCGGATTGGTGCAGATATTAGAATTATTGAAGCAAAGGGATTAAGAATTGAAGAAAGTGCTTTAACCGGAGAATCAGTTCCAGTTCAAAAAACAGAGGCAGTGTTATCAGGCGAGGACCTATCAATCGGTGATCAAGAGAACATGGCATTTATGGGGACAATGGTGACACAAGGAAGTGGTATTGGTGTTATTGTTGCTACTGGAATGAAAACCGAAATGGGGAAGATTGCCCATTTACTGCAGTCTGCAGAAACAATGATTACACCGTTACAACATAAGCTTGAACAGCTAGGCAAAATCTTAATTTTAGTAGCACTTTTGTTAACAGCTTTAGTAGTTGTCATTGGTGTATACCAAGGTCATGATGCATATATTATGTTCTTAGCTGGGGTTTCGTTGGCGGTTGCTGCAATTCCAGAAGGCTTACCAGCGATTGTTACAGTAGCGTTAGCGCTTGGCGTTCAACGTATGATTAAAAGAAAGGCGATTGTGAGAAAGTTGCCTGCTGTAGAAACGTTAGGCTGTGCTTCTGTCATATGTTCAGATAAAACAGGTACATTAACTCAAAATAAAATGACAGTAACAAACCTTTGGTCAGGTGGTAAAACATGGGGTGTTTCTGGCACTGGTTATGAACCTAAAGGTGATTTTTTTGTAAATGCTAAAAAAGTAGATTTGAAAACCGAAAAAACAGTGCAACAACTTTTAACATTTGGTGCACTTTGTAACAATGCGAAAATAATTACAAGTGAAGTAAAAGAAGGACTACTCGGGAAGACAAAATTGAGATATGCAATTGACGGTGATCCTACTGAAGGAGCTTTAGTCGTTTGTGCCGAAAAAGCGGGAATTACAAGGCGAGTTTTAGAAAATGACTATAAAATCGTTGAAGAGTTTCCATTTGAATCAACAAGAAAAATGATGAGTGTCATTGTTGAGCGGAAAAAGGACGGTAAACGTTTTGTTGTTACCAAAGGCGCACCTGATATTTTATTAAGAAAAAGTAAGCAAATTTTATGGGAGGAGAGATATCAGTCCTTAACTCCACAAAAAGAAAAGGCTGTTACTCAATCAATCGATAGTTTAGCTTCGCAAGCACTTCGTACAATCGCGATTGCTTATAAAGAGATTGAGCCCAACGCTAACCTAT
Organism: Anaerobacillus sp.; assembly: GCF_046314235.1. Taxonomy (NCBI): domain Bacteria; kingdom Bacillati; phylum Bacillota; class Bacilli; order Caryophanales; family Bacillaceae; genus Anaerobacillus; species Anaerobacillus sp. The sequence goes on along the minus strand of NZ_JBKBWN010000005.1, from coordinate 196,974 downwards.
CTTCAGCGGAGGCTGTTGAAAATAATTTAACATTTATTGGTCTTCAAGGGATGATCGACCCACCAAGACCTGAAGTAAAAGCTTCAATATTAGAGTGTCGTGATGCTGGCATTAAAACAATCATGATTACTGGAGATCATATTATTACTGCCAAAGCAATCGCAACACAATTAATGATCTTACCTACCCACGGAAAAATAATGGATGGTAAGACCTTAGCGAAAATGAGTGTCGCTGAATTAGAAGAAGTTGTTGATGACATCTACGTTTATGCCCGCGTTTCCCCAGAACATAAACTGAAAATTGTAAAAGCACTACAAGCAAAAGGTCATATTGTGGCAATGACTGGAGATGGTGTGAACGACGCACCAGCGATAAAGGCGGCAAATATCGGTGTTGCCATGGGGATTACTGGAACAGATGTAGCCAAGGAAGCATCTTCGTTAGTTTTAAGCGACGATAACTTTGCAACAATAAAAGCAGCGATTAAAGAAGGAAGAAATATATACGACAACATTCGGAAGTTTATTCGTTACATGCTTGCCTCAAATGTCGGTGAAATACTAGTTATGCTATTTGCTATGATGCTAGGGATGCCGTTACCATTAGTGGCCATTCAAATCCTTTGGATTAATCTCGTGACTGATGGATTACCGGCAATGGCTCTTGGACTAGATCAAGCTGAGAGTGATGTAATGAGGCGAAAGCCACGCCATCCGATGGAAAATGTATTTGCTCGAGGGTTAGCCTGGAAGATCGTAAGCCGAGGTTTTATGATTGGTGTTGTAACATTAATCGCTTTCTGGTTAACGCTAACACAAGATCCTGATAATTTAATGAGAGCACAATCAGTTGCTTTTGCAACTCTAGTAATGGCCCAGTTAATTCACGTTTTCGATTGCCGTAGTGAACACTCTGTTTTCCATAGAAATCCATTTCAAAATATTTATTTAGTATTGGCGGTCATCTCTTCAACAGCGTTAATGCTAATTGTTATGTACTTTCCGCCATTACAGCCTGTATTCCATACAGTTGGCTTAAATGTTCGTGAATGGTTGTTAGTTCTCTCAATGGCTTCAATCCCTACGATTGCCTTGGCTGGCTTTCATCTTTTCAAAAGAAAATAATTTACTATAGACTGACTTGTTATGTTCTTTCATTTAACTTTGAACATAACAAGTTAGTCTTTTTTATACGCTGTTTTATTGTTTCTATTTCCTAAACTTGTTGATAATGGTAAAATTGGTTAGAATAGAATTGTGGATGTGATATTATGTTAGTTAGCATGACTGGATATGGTCAAGCGTTTATTGAAAAGGAAAATTATAAAATTAGTATTGAAATGAAATCAATTAATCATCGCTTTTCGGAGATTACGATCCGGATGCCACGGCAATTTTTATTTCTAGAAGAGAAACTAAAAAAAACAGTAAGTAAATATGTACAGCGCGGTAAAGTTGATGTATTTTTAACAGTTGAAGGAGAAGGGTTAGTACAAAGGACGCTACAAATCGACTGGGATTTAATAGATGAATTTAAGGGAATGCATGAAGAAGCAGAAAGAAGGTTGGGGATTTTTCAACAACTTTCATTAGAAAAGCTGATGCTACACCCGGATGTAGTTTCTATTTTAGAAAAGGAAAATCACTCTGAAACACTTGCATTTGAAATTATTGCTACAACCGAAAAGGCAGCTAAAGAACTTTTAGAGATGCGTCTAAAAGAAGGGAGTTCTCTTTACCAAGATTTAAAACAAAGACTAGCTAGGCTGACTTGTTTATCTAAAGATATAAGAGCCCATGCCCCTAGCGTTGTGGAAGCGTATCATCATCGTTTACTAAAGCGGGTCGATGAATTCCTAGCAGGGAAAATAGAACTTGATGAAGGACGACTGCTTACAGAAATTGCAGTATTTGCCGATAAAGCAAATATAGACGAGGAATTAACGAGGTTAAACAGTCATATTGAGCAGTTTTTAACGGTAATTGAAGCTGATAATAATATTCCCGTTGGTAGAAAGCTTGATTTTCTTGTCCAAGAAATGAATCGGGAAGTAAATACGATCGGCTCAAAATCTAATGATATACATATAAACAAACAAGTAGTTGAGTTAAAGGCAGAACTTGAAAAAATTAAAGAACAAGTTCAAAATATTGAATAACACCTATGTAGCTAAGCATAAGTATAGCTCAGTAAATAAAAAAAGGTGTTAAAATGATCAATAATCTGGTTATAATATAAAGATGGGCAGGGGAAAACAATGAATATTAAACTTATTAATATTGGCTTTGGCAATATTGTTTCGGCAAATCGCATAATCTCAATTGTCAGTCCAGAATCAGCACCGATTAAACGAATTATTCAAGAAGCAAGGGAACGCAACATGCTAATTGATGCTACATATGGAAGAAGAACGAGAGCTGTTATTATTGCCGATAGTGATCATGTCATTTTATCTGCTGTTCAACCTGAAACGGTAGCACAACGTTTATCGAATAAAGATGATTCTGAAGATTAATGATCAATTTTATTTCCGGCTTTTATAAGGTGAGCAGGAGTTTTTACTACTATTAATGATTGGTTACTTAATGATAGTATAACTAAGGCTATTGCCATAGATAGTTAGAAAATAAATTGTTTTTTAGTGAAAAGAAAAATATTTAAAACTTGGAAAGATGTCTAGCTACAGCGCCGAGACCGTCCGTATTGAAAAAGTTTACTTTCAAACGAGAAAGTAAAAGGCACACTTTTTTACTAACAGAGCATAATACTTGTTCGGACTAGGCACTTGCGCTTTTCTTGTGGAGATTGAGTTGGAGGTAATGATGAAAAAAGAAAGAGGTTTATTAATAGTTCTTTCTGGCCCTTCTGGTGTAGGTAAAGGTACAGTTTGTGGAGCGCTTCGAAAGCAAGAAACAGATATTTTATACTCTGTTTCCGCAACAACCCGGACTCCAAGAGAAGGGGAAATTGATGGGGTTAACTATTTCTTTAAAACGAGAAAACAGTTTGAGGAAATGATTAAACATGACCAACTACTAGAGTGGGCTGAATATGTTGGGAATTTTTATGGTACCCCTACTGATTACGTTGAAAAAACATTAAGTGAAGGCAATGATATTATACTTGAAATAGAGGTTCAAGGAGCATTAAAGGTACGAGAGAAGTTCCCAGAAGGCGTTTTTATCTTTCTTATGCCTCCAAGTCTTGCCGAACTCAGAAATCGTATTGTAAATCGTGGAACTGAAACAGAAGATTTAATTAACAATCGTATGACAGTAGCAAAAGATGAGATAGAAATGATGAGCAAATATGATTATGTCGTTGAAAACGATGAAGTTCATCTTGCGGTAGAAAGAATTAAAGCAATCGTCATTGCTGAACATTGCCGAAAAGATCGGTTAATTGAAAAATATCAACAATTAGTGGAGGCTGAGTAAATGTTATACCCATCAATCGACAATTTATTAACGAAACTAGACTCAAAGTATACATTAGTGACTGTTTCATCAAGAAGAGCTCGCTATCTAAAAGAGTCAAACGAAAGAGATTTAATGGTCTTAAAGCCTAAGTCTTTCAAACAAGTTGGTAAGGCGCTTGAAGAAATATCATCCGGACAACTTTCATTTAAACGTAGAGAAGAATAACTGCAAATGGGGATGACTCAAATCGGTAACTGCCCCCTATGAATTATTATTTAGAGAATGTAACCTTTTGATTAAAGGTTTTTCACTAGTTAATATATAATAGGGAGTAGTTGAAAACCGTTCGAGTCACCTTTTTTTTATTACATAGACATCTAAAAAAATTTACAACTTATATTTATAACTAAAAATCCTTATGGAGGAGATCAAATGTTAACGGGGAAAAAAGTCTTATTGTGTGTTTCTGGAGGCATTGCTGTTTATAAAGCTTGCGCACTTACTAGTAAGTTAACTCAAGCAGGTGCTATCGTAAAAGTTGTTATGACTGAAGGGGCAACAAAGTTTGTAACTCCCCTAACTTTTCAGTCACTATCTCGCGAGCCTGTTTATGTAGATACGTTTGAAGAAAAAGACGCTACGAAAATTACCCATATAGATGTAGCTGATTGGGCAGATGTGGTTGTGATTGCACCTGCCACTGCAAATATTATTGGTAAAATTGCGAACGGCATTGCTGATGATCTCGTTTCGACGATGATACTTGCTACTACTGCACCTGTATTAATTGCACCAGCGATGAATGTTCATATGTATGAACATTCTGCAGTAAAGGCAAATATTAATAAGTTACACTCTTATGGTTATCAATTTTTAGAGCCAAGCGAAGGGTACTTGGCTTGTGGATATGTTGGAAAGGGCAGACTTATGGAACCAGAGGATATGATCGATTATCTTGAGAAGTTCTTTCGGTCTGCTACATCATTAGACGGAAAAACCATTTTAGTTACAGCTGGCCCCACACAAGAAAAGCTCGATCCAGTCCGATACTTTACGAATGGCTCTTCAGGAAAGATGGGCTATGCGATTGCCGAAGAAGCCTCAAATCGCGGGGCCAATGTTATTTTAGTGTCTGGTCCGACAAATTTACAACCACCTGCTAATGTTCAGGTTGTACAAGCTACGAGTGCTGCCGAGATGTTTGAAAAAGTAATGATGTTTTACGAAGAGGTCGATGTTGTCGTAAAAACTGCTGCAGTTGCTGACTATCGACCAAAACAAATTTCTAGTCAAAAAGTTAAGAAACAGCCTGGCGATTTGGCTATCGAGATGGAAAGAACAATAGACATATTAAAAACGTTAGGCGAACAGAAATCGCACCAGCTACTTATTGGATTCGCAGCTGAAAGTGAACAGCTAGAGTTTTATGCTAAAGAAAAATTAAAACGTAAAAATTTAGATCTGATCGTTGCTAATAATATTGTCCAGTCAGGTGCTGGTTTTCAAGGAGATACGAATGTTGTCACTATCTTTAATAAGAATGGAACAACTCTTCCCTTACCGTTGATGAGTAAAAAGGAAGTAGCTAGTAACCTATTAAACGAAATAGAACAATTGTTAAAGGAAAATGAAAAATGATTGTAAAAGTTGTCGTTGATGTTCCAACAGGTGGAACGGATCGTTTGTTTGACTATAAGGTGCCCTTACATTTACAAGGCATTATTGAAAGAGGTATGAGGGTCATTGTTCCTTTTGGTCCAAGGAAGGTTCAAGGTTTTGTCATATCAGTTGGGGGAGGAACCGACTTTGATAAGCTAAAGGAAATAGAGGAAGTACTAGATGTCACCCCTGTTTTGACAGCTGAGCTTATTGATTTAGGTGATTGGTTAACGACAAGTGCACTTTGTTTTAAAATCACTGCTTATCAAGCAATGTTACCAGCAGCACTAAAGGCAAGGTATAAAAAAGAAGTAAAGCTTAAAGGGAATTCCTTGCTAGAACTTCCACCAGAGTTAAGAGAGTGGTTTAGGCATCGAGAGACTGTAGTTTGGGATGAGTTTATGACTTCAAATACCAAAACACTTGTCGCCTCAATAAAAAAAGCTGTTACAGCGGGTTACTTGGAAGTTATTTACAAAGTTAATGATAAAATCACTAAAAAGATAATTAAAGCTGTTGAACCAACTTGCTATGAAGATTTAGGCCAACATCTTAAAGAGTTAGGTAATCGTAGCCAAAAACAAAAACAAGTAATCGAGTTTTTTATGAAGTATCCTCATCCCATTTCAATTACTGAGCTTATTGAACAAGCAAGTGCTTCTAGAAGTACGATAAAATCATTAGTAGAAAAAGCGATCTTAACCGAACAAGATATTGAAGTTTCTCGTGATCCATACGCTAACCGAGTCTTTAGAAAAACAGCTCCTCTAGAGTTGACAAGAAATCAGCTGACAGTTATAAAGTCTATTTTTCATTCGATTACTAATGAACAACATAAAACTTTTCTAATCCATGGCGTAACCGGGAGTGGTAAAACAGAAGTTTATTTACAATCAATAGCTAAAGTGTTAGAGCAAGGCAAGGAAGCCATTGTTCTTGTCCCGGAAATATCACTAACACCGCAAATGGTGCAACGATTTAAAGAACGTTTTGGGTCACTTGTTGCAGTTCTTCATAGTGGTCTTTCAACTGGAGAGAAATATGATGAATGGAGAAAAATCCATAACGGACAGGTACAAGTCGTTGTTGGAGCTAGGTCAGCGATATTTGCGCCATTTAAAAACATCGGTATTATTATTATCGATGAAGAACATGAAGCAACCTATAAACAAGAAGAAAACCCTCGGTATCATGCTAGAGATGTGGCGATACAACGTGCAAAATTCTATCACTGCCCCTTGATATTAGGAAGTGCCACTCCGTCATTGGAAACATATGCTAGAGCAAAAAAAGACGTGTACCAATTATTAGAAATGCTTGAGCGTGTCAATGATGTCAAATTACCTACAGTTGATGTTGTTGATATGCGAGAAGAGTTAAAAGCGGGCAATCGTTCGATGTTTTCTACCGCCCTATATGATAAGCTTTCTGACAGACTTAATCGTGGCGAGCAGAGTGTGCTATTTTTAAATAGGCGTGGGTATTCAACGTTTGTAATGTGTCGAGACTGTGGATATGTAGCGCAATGCCCACACTGTGATATTTCTTTGACATACCACCAAACGAGTAGGTCATTAAAATGTCATTACTGTGGTCATCAAGAGAATATGCCCCAAAAGTGTAGTAGCTGCGAGAGTGAACATATTCGATTTTTTGGATCTGGAACACAAAAAGTCGAAGAAGAAATAGCAAAAGTGTTTCCGGGTGCTAGAGTTATAAGAATGGATGTAGACACGACAAGGAAAAAAGGTGCTCATGAAAGGCTCCTCACTCAGTTTGGAGAGGGGAAGGCGGATATTCTTCTTGGGACACAGATGATTGCAAAGGGATTAGATTTCCCTAACATTACGCTAGTGGGGGTATTAGCAGCTGACTCTATGCTTCATCTCCCTGATTTTAGATCAAGTGAGAGAACATTTCAGTTGCTAACTCAAGTAAGTGGCCGCGCAGGACGTCACAAGCTTCCTGGTGAGGTAGTCATTCAAACGTATACCCCTGAGCATTATAGTATTGACCTTGTTAGAAATCATGACTTTATCTCGTTTTTTGAGAAAGAGATGGGTATTAGAAAGCTTCAAAGCTATCCCCCATATTATTTTATTACGGTAATTCAAGTTTCCCATCCTGAAATTACCAAAGTAATTGAAATTACCGAAAAAATTACAGCATATGTGAAAAGATCTTTATCTGAAAAGGCAATTGTATTAGGCCCTGTAGCTTGCTCAATCCCTAGGATAAAAGATAGATATCGCTATCAATGCATGATAAAATACAAAAATGAACCGATGCTAGTCAATGTTTTAAAAGAAGTTGTTGAAAATTATAAAAGAGAAATGAGCCAAGGTAATTTCCAAGTATCAATTGATATGAATCCATTTGTTCTAATGTAGTGTAGAGTTTAGAGTGGGGCAACAGTCTCAACAAACTCTCAATTTTACACTGTGTAAAACTAATAAAGAGGTGCTTATTATGAGAGTAGTGTTTATGGGGACTCCTGATTTTTCGGTCCCTGTTCTTAAGCGTTTAATAGATGAAGGCTATGAAGTTGTTGGGGTTGTTACACAACCTGATAGACCAAAAGGGAGAAAAAAGGAGTTAACGCCACCACCTGTAAAAGTAGAAGCGTTAAAACATGGGTTGACGATTATCCAACCTGAAAAAATAAAACGTGAAGAAGATTTGCAGCAAGTTTTAGAATTAAAGCCAGATTTAGTTGTAACCGCTGCGTTTGGTCAAATCTTACCAAAGCAGCTTCTCGATAGTCCTAAATATGGCTGTATAAATGTTCATGCGTCGCTCTTACCTGAGTATCGTGGTGGTGCGCCAATTCACCAAGCGATTATTGATGGTAAGATAGAAACAGGGATTACAATTATGTATATGGTAGAAAAATTAGATGCAGGAGATATCTTAACCCAAGCAAAGGTAGATATAGAAGAGGACGACCATGTAGGAACATTACATAATAAGTTAAGTGTGATTGGTGCAGAATTACTAGCACATACTATTCCTAACTTAATTGCCGGAAAGTTAACACCAATTAAACAAGATGAAGAGAAAGTGACGTTTGCGCCAAATATTATCCGTGAAAAAGAGAAGATTAATTGGGAAGCTAGCGGCAAAGTGATCTATGATCAAATTCGTGGTCTCCACCCATGGCCAGTTGCCTATACAGTTCTAAATGGTCAAACTTTAAAAATTTGGTGGGCAAATAAAGTTACTACAAATCACGACAGTCAATCACGCCCAGGCACGATCGTTTCGATCGAGAGTGATGGTTTTATTGTTAGCACTGGCGATGAAACCTACATTAAAGTGACTGATTTACAGCCATCAGGGAAAAAAAGATTAAGTGCTGAACAGTTTTTACGAGGTGCAGGGGCCGAATTATCAGTAGGAAATAAGTTAGGAGAATCTTAATGCTTAAAAAAAATGTACGAGAGGTAGCCTTAGATATATTACTTCAAATTGAAAAAAGCCAAGCGTACTCTAACCTTCTATTAAATCAAACGATAAAACGAGAGAAATTGAATGAAAAAGATGTAGGTTTGCTCACTGAAATTGTCTATGGAACCCTACAACGAAAAAACACTTTAGATTACTATCTAATTTCATTTGTTAAAGGTGGCCTGAAAAAGTTAGATCAGTGGGTTCTTGTCCTGTTAAGGCTCTCACTATATCAAATGATTTATTTAGATAGAGTACCGGAGCGAGCAATCGTTCATGAAGCCGTTGAAATTGCCAAGAAAAAAGGGCATAAGGGAATTTCGGCAATGGTAAATGGGACGTTAAGATCGATTATAAGAGAAGGCGTTCCTAGTCTTGATTCAATAGAAGATCCTCATGAAAAATTGTCATTACAGTTTAGTCACCCTACTTGGCTTATTGAACGTTGGCTAGAACAGTTTGGGTTAGAAAGAACAAAAGCTATTTGTGAAATAAATCTCGTCCCTCCAATAGTCACAGCTAGAGTCAACCAAGTAGTTATGAAGGATAAAAATGAATTGACAAAATTGCTCGCAAGTGAAGGGATAAAAGCTGAAGAAGGCGACTTATCACCGGATGCACTGAAGATCGTACAAGGAACGTTACCAACTACGAAGCTATTTAAGGATGGCTATTTGTCGATTCAAGATGAGAGTTCGATGCTAGTTGCAAGGGCCTTAAATCCACAACCAGGAATGAAAGTATTAGATAGCTGTGCTGCTCCTGGCGGGAAGACAACTCATTTGGCAGAAGTAATGAATAATCAAGGCGAAATCTACGCCTTAGACCTTCATGATCATAAGGTGAAGCTGATTGATGAACAAGCGAATCGATTAAAGCTTTCAATTATTTCAACGAAAGCTACAGATAGCCGAAAAGCAGGCGACATTTTTCAAAAAGAAAGTTTTGACTGTATTTTAGTAGATGCGCCGTGTACGGGGCTAGGTGTTATTCGTAGGAAGCCAGATATTAAATGGCAGAAACAAATAGAAGATGTCGAGAAGATAACAGAGATTCAAAAAGCAATATTAGAGGCGGTTGCGCCCTTATTGAAGCCAGGCGGTAGGCTTGTCTATAGTACTTGTACGATAGACAAGCTTGAGAATGAACTCGTTGTGAAAAATTTCTTAGAGAGTAATCGAGATTTTCAGAGCGATATTTCACTTAAAGAACGTTTACCAAAGAAAGCTCAAAGTTTCTGCACGGATGGGATGGTTCAATTATTGCCATCTGATTTTGGCACAGACGGCTTTTTTATCGCTAGTATGATCAAAAATTAATGATAGAGAATGTTTCAAAAGAGATTTAGTGCTACGAGTTTTTTTTGAACCTCTCTTAAAAAGGTGTGTAAAGGAATATGATTGAAAACCAACAAGAAAAACCATCGATCTTCAGTTTAGAATTCGAAACGTTGGAAGCATGGTTAAAAGGCAACAATGAGCCAAAATTTCGTGCTGGTCAAATATTTGACTGGCTATATAAAAAAAGAGTCATATCTTTTGAAGAAATGACTAATTTATCAAAGGATTTACGGGACAAGTTGGCGAATCATTTTAACTTAACGACATTAAAAACGTTGACTAAACAAGAATCTAAAGATGGTACAATTAAATTTTTATTTGAGTTACAAGATGGCTACTCGATTGAAACTGTCGTGATGCGCCATGAATATGGTAATAGTGTTTGTGTTACAACACAAGTGGGTTGTCGCATCGGTTGTACTTTTTGCGCTTCAACATTAGGTGGCTTAAAACGAAATTTAGAAGCAGGTGAAATAGTAGCTCAAGTATTACAGTCGCAGCGTGCTCTAGATGAAGTTAATGAACGAGTGAGTTCTGTCGTTGTAATGGGGATTGGTGAACCGTTTGATAATTATGATCCACTAGTTAGTTTCTTAAGAACAATTAATAGTGAGAAAGGATTAAATATTGGCGCAAGGCATATTACAGTCTCCACAAGTGGTATTATTCCGAAGATTTATGATTTTGCCAATGAAAAGCTTCAAATCAATTTTGCAATCTCATTACACGCTCCAACTACGGAAATTAGATCAAGTTTAATGCCAATAAACAAAGCCTATACTTTAGATAAGTTAATGGATGCTGTTCGCTATTATATAGATAAGACTGGGCGCAGAGTTACTTTCGAATATGGCTTATTTGGCGGTGTGAACGATCAAGACCAACACGCCCAGATGTTAGCGGAATTAATTAAAGGAATAAAGTGTCACGTGAATTTAATTCCTGTAAACGATGTTGTTGAACGTAATTTTATCCGCACACCAAGAGAGCAGATTTTCAAGTTTGAAAAAATCTTGAAGTCTCAGGGAGTTAATGTTACCATACGTCGCGAACAGGGCCATGATATTGATGCAGCTTGTGGTCAATTAAGAGCTAAGGAACGTAAAGAAGAAACGAGGGGATAAAAAATGGAAGTGGCATTTAAATCAGATGTAGGACAAGTTAGGTCACATAACGAAGATAGCGGAGGCTTTGTCTATAATAAAGAAAACACGTTATTAACTATTGTTGCTGATGGTATGGGGGGGCACCAAGCAGGTGACGTAGCGAGTAAATTGACGGTAGAATTATTGTCAGAAAAATGGCAGAATACTGAGGGCATAACGACACCAACTAGCATCGAGTCTTGGTTGGAAGAAGCTATTACTGATGTAAATGCCCAGATATTTGAGCATTCCCTAAATAATCCGCAATGTCAAGGTATGGGAACGACTCTAGTAGCTGTTGTTTGTACGAGGCAGTTTGTTTCGTATGCTCATATTGGAGATAGTAGAGCATATTTAATGAATGGGGAAGCCTTTCTACAAAAAACTGAAGATCATTCGTTAGTAAATGAGCTTGTCCGTTCAGGCCAAATTACTCCTTTAGAAGCAGAAAATCACCCACGTCGTAATGTACTATTGCGGGCATTGGGTACAGAAAGAACGATTAAAGTTGATATTAAAACAATTGAGTGGGATGAAGGTAGTTTTATACTACTTTGTTCGGATGGACTTTCAAATAAGGTAAAAGCAGAAGAAATGTTCGAGGTTCTTCAAAAGAATACGCTTCTTGAGGAAAAGGTAACAGAGTTAATTGTAATAGCTAATGAACGAGGTGGCGAGGACAATATTTCGGTTGCGCTAGTCTACAATAGTAACGATGAAACAAGTGGTGATGGCGATGATAGGTAAAAGAATAAGCGGCCGATATCAGATTTTAGAAACAATTGGTGGCGGTGGAATGGCAAATGTGTACAGAGCACATGATGCTATATTGAACCGAATTGTAGCAGTAAAAGTGTTACGTCCCCAATTTTCAGATGACGATGAATTTATTCGTCGTTTTAGAAGAGAAGCTCAAGCTGCAACGAGTTTATCTCATCCTAATGTCGTAAGTATTTATGATGTTGGTGAAGAAAATGATTTGTATTATATTGTTATGGAATATGTAGATGGTTTAACGCTTAAGCAATTAATTCAGCAACGAGGGTCATTACCAATAGCCGAAACTGTTAATATTATGAGCCAAATTTCCTCAGCGATTGCCCATGCCCATGCCAATCATATTGTTCATCGGGACATTAAACCTCATAATATATTAATAAGTGAAAGTGGTGTGGCGAAAGTAACAGATTTTGGAATTGCTAGAGCAATGACTTCAGCAACAATTACTCATACAAATTCGGTTATGGGGTCTGTTCATTATTTATCACCAGAACAAGCTAGAGGTGGGCTGGTAAATGAGAAGTCTGATATTTATTCATTAGGAATTGTTTTGTATGAAATGGTTACTGGGAGGGTGCCTTTTTCAGGGGATACAGCAGTTTCTATTGCGATCAAACACTTACAAACAGTTGTACCTTCACCAAGAAAATATAATCCGACATTGCCACAAAGTATTGAAAATATGATACTAAAAGCAACTGCCAAAGACCCGTTTCATCGCTATTCAAATGTTAGGGAAATGGAGACAGACTTACATACGGCTTTAAATCCTGAAAGAATTAGTGAAGAAAAATTCATAATTCCCGACGATAATGATGACGTCACAAAAGCCATTCCGATAATAAAAGAAAATCAGTTTATAGACCAGGACATCGAGCAAACGAAAATCGTTAAAGCAAATGATAATAATTTCGAGCAAGTGAAAAAAGAAAAAACGAAAAAGAAGAAAAAGTGGTTTGCTATTATTTTGATTACTATCTTAATTCTCTTAGGAGCTGTTATTGCAGCATTTGCACTTGTTCCAAAACTGCTTCATGTTGATGAAGTTCTAATTCCTGAAGATTTAGTAGGAATGGAATATGAGGAGGCATTTGAAACGTTAACTCTTTTAGGATTAACCGTTGAAAAAGAAACGATGAACCATCAAGAAATTCCTGAAGACCATGTTATTAGTACGAACCCAGAAGGTGGCCGAACAGTTAAAGTAAATACAGTGATTAAGGTATTTGTTAGTGAGGGAAAAGAAAAGATTGCAATGATTGATCTTTTTGAAATGGAAAAAGAAAGGGCGCGCCGAGAGTTGCTAAGGCTTGGTTTTAAAGAAGAAAATATTGAATTAGTAGCTAAAGAGGCCGATCTAGAGGAAGACTTAATAATTGAACAATTTCCTTTAGTAGGTGAAATGGTTGTTCCAGAAGACACTGCTATCGTTCTTAGGTATAGTAGCCCTATTAAATTCAGTTTAGGGAATTTAAATGGTCTATCACGTCAAGAAGTGGAAGATTACCTAGAACAATATGGATTGAATATGGACTTCGATGAGCGTTATTCAGATCGCATTGAAGCAGGTCATGTGATCGAACAGAATCCAATTTGGGGCACTACGGTTGAAAAGGGAACTTTAGTGAAAGTCGTATTTTCTCGTGGCCCTGAGCCAGAACCAGAACCAGAACCCATCAATACATTTATTGAATATGAGGTCCCAGTATCCCAAGAAGCTCAACTGGCTGGTCAGATTTTCCCTGTAACGATTACTTATAAAGATTCAATTTCTAGGGAGCATAAGCCTTATGTTATAGAGCAACCTATTACTGAGCCGACAACTTTTAAGGTACCTGTTACTATAAATCCTAAAGAAATTGCAGAGCTAAAAATATATATTGGAGAAGACCTTTTCGATACAAAAACGGTAACGTATGAAGAGGCGGTGTTAAATCAGTAATATAGTTGGATACGAACAATGTTGTGAATCCAGCAATGATTAGTATTAAGGAGGATTCAATGCCTGAAGGAAAGATAATTAAAGCGTTGAGTGGTTTTTACTATGTAGAGAGTCAAGGCGAAGTATATCAATGTCGTGCTAGAGGTAACTTTCGAAAAAGAAAGCTGACGCCACTTGTTGGTGACCTTGTGAAGTTTGAAGCAGAAAATAAAACTGACGGCTATATTTTAGGATTGAAAGATCGCTTTAATGAATTAGTACGGCCGCCAATAGTAAATGTTGAACGAGCTGTTTTAGTGTTTTCAGCAATGGAACCTAAATTTAGTACACTTCTATTAAATCGATTTTTAGTTCAAATCGAGTCGAACCATATTGAACCAATCATATGCGTAAGTAAAATTGATTTATTAAAAGCGGAGCAACGGGATGAAATTAATCAGTTTATTAAAGATTACCAAAAGCTCGGTTATACTGTCCTGCAAACATCTATTTATATGGAAGAATTAATCGAAGAGGTTAGACCTTGGTTAGACGGTAAAACTAGCGTTTTTGCTGGGCAATCAGGAGTTGGAAAGTCTTCGTTATTAAATTCATTAAAACCTGAGTTAAATATTGAGACAAACGAGATATCATCGCATTTAGGTAGGGGAAAGCATACGACTAGACATGTTGAATTAATTCCAATTGGGACAGGATTGGTTGCTGATACACCTGGTTTTAGCTCATTAGATTTTATTGGGATCACAGCAGAAGATCTATCTAACTGTTTTCCAGAGATGAGAGATCGGCGGCACGAATGTAAGTTTAGAGAGTGTACCCATTCTTCTGAGCCAAAATGTGCTGTGAAAAATGCGGTAGAAGCTGGGGAAATTGCAAAGTATCGTTATGATGACTATTTAAGCTTTTTAGATGAGATAAAACAACAAAAACGGAGGTACTAACATGATTAAGATTGCACCGTCGATCCTATCTGCAGATTTTGCAAGACTGGGAGAGGAAATTAAAGATGTTGAACGGGGAGGGGCAGACTATATTCATGTTGATGTTATGGATGGACACTTTGTACCGAACATAACAATCGGTCCATTAATTGTAGAAGCAATTCGTCCGATAACGAAATTGCCATTAGATGTACACTTAATGATTGAAAACCCTGATTTATATATACCACAATTCGCGAAAGTAGGGGCGGATATTATTACGGTTCATGTAGAGGCATGTCCACATTTGCATCGGACAGTTCAATTGATCAAAGAACAGGGAGTGAAAGCTGGTGTTGTTCTAAATCCTGCGACCCCAGTTGATACGCTTCAGCATATTATCAATGATCTTGACATGGTATTATTAATGACAGTTAACCCGGGATTTGGCGGACAAAAGTTTATTAAGCAAGTCTTACCAAAGATTTATGCTGTAAGCGAGATGGCCAAATCAAAAGGCTTATCGATTGATATTGAGGTTGATGGTGGCGTAAATAGTGAGACAGCTAAACTTTGTATTGAAGCAGGAGCAAATGTACTTGTGGCAGGTTCGGCGATCTATAACGAAGAAGATCGGGCAGAAGCAATCAGAGCAATTAGAGGATCTTAAAATAGACGATAAAGATTGTTCTTCAAATGGGTCAAGCTTAAGCGTTAGCAAGGAACTTAGATCAAATAGCGGTACTTATTCATTTTCCTTAGGCATATTAATAGTGGTAGAAAGTTTCGATTAGACAAACTATCGACTTTGAAGGTTGGTGATAGTTTGTTAGAAGCAAACTGAATTAGAAATCCTAGCAGTTTCACAAAAAAATAGGTACTATTTCAGAAATGCTGAATATACTTATTAATAGCTGAGGACTTTTAATCACTTATTCTTTTGATGTGCCGAAGACGACAATCCATGTCGAGGAGGGAAATTCATGAAGTTTTATACGATTAAGCTACCCAAGTTTTTAGGTGGATTTGTAAGGGTAATTTTAAATTCATTTAAAAAAGGTTAACAAAAAAGCACCACGAGGGTGCTTTTTTGTTTGCATATGGAAATATAAATTGTAACCATGAAAAAAGATCTTTAGATGTTTACAATTTAAGTTCTAAGTATAAGAAAAACAAGGGCTTTCGCCTAGTTATTAAATAATAACCATTTTTCTAATTATACGCGTTCAACTTTGCCAGATTTTAAAGCTCTAGCAGAAACGTATACACGCTTTGGCTTTCCATCTACCATAATACGTACTTTTTGTACGTTTACGCCCCACTTACGCTTTGTTTTGTTCAATGCGTGTGAGCGTTTGTTTCCTGTGCGAGCCTGTTTTCCAGTAATTACACATTTACGTGCCATGATTGCACCTCCTTGTAAACCATGAGATGACACTCAAATTCATCTTATAAATACTTGATAATATTAGCATAGGAAAAATCAGATTGCAAGAGATTTTAAAATAAATATCAAGGAAAGATACTTGACAGCTACCCCGAAAAAGATATACTCATAAAAGTAAATGTTTTATTTGTAATAGGAAAGCTTTAAAATAAGACCTATTCTGAACAATAACAATTAGGATGTGACAAATACAAATTTGAAATAACAGTTTTCTTTTAAAATGTAGGTAATTATAGTAAAATGTTATTAGCCATGAAGGTACACTCTAAAAGGGGGATTTCGATCATGTCAATTAAGATGAAAACACAATTAGGTTTAATTGATGTTTCAAAAGAAGTTGTAGCGGTTATTGCTGGTGGTGCTGCGATTGACTGTTATGGAATTGTAGGTATGGCCTCACAAAAGCAACTGAAGGATGGGCTTAATGAGCTTTTAGGAAAGGAAAACTTTACTAGAGGCGTTGTTATACGTGAAGAAGAGGACGAAATTCATATTGATATGTATATTATCGTTAGCTACGGTACTAAAATCTCTGAAGTAGCGCATAACGTTCAAACAAAAGTGAAATACCAGCTCGAGCAAATGTTAGGGTTAACAGTTGATTCGGTTAATATTTTTGTTCAAGGAGTTAAGGTAACAAACCTATAGAGTTGTTCAAAAAGGATGGATATGAGACAAAAAGGGTCGTCATGCAGTATAGGCAATCTCTTTACATATCGTTCCAATTTTTTTGAACGTCCTCTATATAGATATCTGTTAAGGAGGAACATTAGTGACACTGAAGAGTTTAGAGGCTGATAAATTAGCCCAAATGTTTATAGAAGGAGCAAATAATTTAACCCAAAATGTTAAATTGGTGGACTCATTAAATGTATTCCCTGTTCCGGATGGAGATACAGGAACAAATATGAATTTATCCATTACATCTGGAGTAAAGGAAGTACAAAAACAAATGCCAGAGCATGTTGGAAAAGTTGCTGGTTCCTTTGCTAAAGGCTTATTAATGGGAGCGAGAGGTAATTCAGGAGTTATTTTATCTCAGCTTTTCAGAGGCTTTTCTAAGTCTGTTGAAGGTAAGGCTACTCTAAATGGCAAGCAATTCGCGGAAGCTTTTGGCGCAGGTGTTGACATGGCTTATAAGGCAGTTATGAAACCAGTTGAAGGAACAATTCTAACGGTTGCGAAAGATGCTGCTAAAAAGGCGCAAGATGCAGCAAAACGGTCTGACGACATTATTGCAATTATGGAAGCAACTCTCCGTGAAGCGAAGGCATCACTAGAGCGGACACCCGATCTTTTACCAGTTTTAAAAGAAGTTGGTGTCGTTGACTCAGGAGGAAAAGGGCTTGTTATCATTTATGAAGGGTTTTTGGCTGTTTTAAAGGGTGAGAAGGTTGTTGATCTAGAACAAACTGTTTCTATGGCTGACCTTGTTAAAGTCGAACATCATAATGCACAAAGTCATATGTCAACAGAGGATATTGAATTTGGCTATTGTACGGAAGTCATGGTTAAATTCGAACAAGATAAACTTGAACTAAATCCTTTTGATGAGCAAGAATTCCGTAATTTATTAGATAATCATGGAGATTCACTACTAGTGGTTTCTGATGAGGATTTATTAAAGATACATATTCATGCAGAACAACCGGGTGATGTCATAACTCATGCACAAAAATATGGGAGCTTGCTCAATGTTAAGATCGAGAACATGCGTGAGCAACATACTCATTTGTTAGAGGAGACAAAAGCCGTTTATGAAAAAATGCCAGAAGAGAAACCTCTTGCAGAGTTTGGAGTTATTACCGTTGCAATGGGTGACGGAATAGCAAAAATGTTTAAAAGTTTAGGTGCCGGGGTTGTGATCGAAGGTGGACAAACAATGAACCCAAGTACAGAAGACTTTGTGAAGGCTATTTCAGATGTTCGCGCAAAAAAGATCATTATCTTACCAAATAATAGCAATATTATTATGGCAGCTGAGCAAGCAGCATCAGTAGTTGAAGAAGAAGTTATTGTTATACCATCGAAGACAGTACCACAAGGGCTGACCGCTTTATTAGCTTTTAATCCGAGTTCTACACTTGAGGAGAATCAAGATGACATGAAAGAAGCTATTTTAGCGGTGAAAACTGGACAAGTAACTTTTGCGGTTCGCGATACTAGCTTAGATGGTGTAGAAATTAAAAAAAATGATTTCATGGGCATTGCTGAAAAGAAAATTGTTTCATCAGGGCCTGATCTTCAATCTGTTACAGAAAAATTGTTAGAAATAATGATTGACGAGGACTCAGAAATCTTAACAATTATTCGTGGTGAAGATACGACTGAAGCTGAGACAGAAAAACTTGTAGCTTTTGTTGAAACACACTTTACTGACGTTGAAATTGAAGTTTATGAAGGAAATCAACCGTTATATTCTTACATTTTTGCTGTTGAATAATAGTAAGGGGGATGCTTATGGCGAAGGTTAAGATTATCACTGACAGTACTGCTGATATACCGAAATTGATTGTCGAGGAATTAAATATTACTGTCGTACCATTAAAAGTATTGTTCGGTGAAGAGACATTTGAGGATGGCGTCGACATAACGGCCAATGAATTCTACGAAAAATTAGCGACAAACGAAAATATGCCGACAACTTCTCAACCTACTCCTTATCAATTTGAAGAGGTATATCAAGAGGTTGCCAGAGAAGAAGAAACTCATATCATCTCCATTCACCTCTCAGCAAAGCTTAGTGGTACAATTCAGTCAGCAAATATTGCTAGAGATATGGTTAAAGATCAAATTGATGTTACAGTTGTTGACTCTAAGAGAGCATCCTATGCAATCGGAATTATTGTCGTTGAAGTTGCCAAACTAGCAAAAGCGGGGGCAACAAAAGCACAATGTTTAGCGAGGTTAGATGAATTACTAAGTACAACGACGGTTTACTTTATCGTAGATACATTAGAGTTTTTACAGAAAAATGGTCGTATCGGCAAAGCATCCGCTTTATTCGGATCTTTATTAAAAATTAAACCAATCCTATCATTAAATAATGAAGGAGAAGTTTTTCCTTTCGATAAAGTTCGAGGACAGAAAAAAGCTATAGCAAAAATTTATGAGTATTTTGAGAAGGATTTTGGTTCACAGTCAATTCACGTAGGGATTTCTCATGCGAGCGCAAAGGAAAATGCTGTCAACATTATGAGTGAAATGAAAAGTAATTTCAACATTAGCTCAGATGTTATAACTGATATAGGTCCTGTAATTGGTGCTCATGTTGGTCCTGGTACGATAGCTATTTCAGTTACATTAGCAAAGTAATCGATAAAATAAATGGTGTTGTTCTTCCATAGGTGTAGCGAGTATATCGCCCATTTACAGGAAGAATAACACCTTTTTTCATAGACTAACAATCGTACATAAAAAATTTCTACTAACACCAATTTATTATGACTTATAAAAACTTTCTTGAGATGTCGCTGGATTCTAGAACCCTCTAAAATTCGATAAAGTTTTACAGCGAACAGAAAGGGAATCCAACGGCTCATAATTGGAGAAGCTGCCAGCATGGTTTATAGTAATATTATTTCAATATAGAATTGTGTTTTTTGACAACAAAACACTGATTATCGATTATAATAGAATTACCTATTGAAATGTTAGAAATAAATTGTTGTTGGGGGTCTACAATGAAGTATAGAACAGTCTTTGATATTATTGGTCCAATTATGATCGGACCATCTAGTTCACACACAGCAGGTGCAGCAAGGATCGGCAGAGTAGCAAGAACATTATTAGGAAAACAACCTACATGGGTAGAAATATCTTTCTATGGTTCTTTTGCAAAAACTTACAAAGGACACGGTACAGATGTAGCTATCGTTGGTGGATTATTAGATTTTGATACGTTTGACCAACGAATTAAGGATTCGCTACAAATTGCAGACGATTTAGGAATTGAAATTAAATTCGAAATTGAAGATGCAGTGACAGATCACCCTAATACAGCCAAGGTAAGACTAGGGACAAATGAAACAGATTTTTTAGAGCTAGTTGGTATATCGATTGGTGGCGGGAAAATAGAAATTATTGAACTTAACAGCTTTCAATTGAAGTTATCTGGAAATCATCCGGCCCTTTTAGTTGTTCACGATGATCGTTTTGGAGTAATTGCAGCAGTTTCTAATGTTTTAGCTAAACATGAAATTAACATTGGACATATGGAAGTTTCTAGAAAAGAAAAAGGAAAGCAAGCACTAATGGTTATTGAGGTTGATCAGAATGTTGCGAGCCATCTCATAGAAGAAGTTGCTTCCTTACCGAATATTACGAAAGTAACGAAAATCCATGATTAATATATATGAATGAGTTTTATTTTGTTTAGGTCAAGAGGGAAGATAGAGAAACAATAAAGAGAGTAAATACGGAGGTAATGTAAATGTTTCGTAACGTTGCAGAGCTTGTTCAATTAGCGGAGAAAGAAAACATCACAATCTCTGAGATAATGATAAGACAGGAAATGGAAATTACAGAAAGGAGCTTTGAAGAAATTTTTGCACAAATGGATCGCAATTTAGTCGTGATGGAAGAAGCAATTGAACGAGGGATTAAAGAAGATGTAAGGTCAGTATCAGGTTTAACAGGTGGCGATGCAGTACTTTTGCAAAACTATATGAAAACTGGAAAATCTTTGGCAGGAGAATTTCTTCTTGATGCCGTTAGCAAAGCTGTTGCCACAAATGAAGTAAATGCAGCGATGGGAACGATCTGTGCAACACCTACTGCAGGGTCAGCGGGGGTTGTACCGGGGACATTATTTGCATTAAAATATAAAGTTAATCCAACGAGAGAACAAATGGTACGTTACTTGTTTACTAGTGGTGCGTTTGGTCTTGTTGTTGCTAATAATGCGTCTATTTCAGGCGCTGCTGGTGGTTGCCAAGCAGAAGTAGGGTCAGCTACTGGAATGGCTGCTGCTGCCATCGTTGAGCTAATGGGAGGAACACCAAATCAATCGGCACATGCAATGGCAATTGCCTTAAAAAATGTTTTGGGTCTTGTTTGTGATCCTGTTGCCGGTCTTGTTGAAGTGCCATGCGTGAAGCGAAATGCAATGGGTGCTTCCAACGCAATCGTTGCTGCCGATATGGCGTTAGCAGGAATCGAAAGTCGTATTCCATGTGATGAAGTTATCGACGCAATGTACAAGATTGGACAGTCGATGTCCATGGATTTAAAAGAAACTGCAGGGGGAGGTTTAGCGGCTACTCCAACAGGTAGAGCGCTCCAAGCGAAAATCTTTGGATTTAGTCAAGAAGAATAACATGTTAAACAATCCTACTACATTTGTAAAAGGTATCGGAGAAGAAAAAGCAAAGGATTTGCAAGAACTTGGTATTTACACGATCAGAAATTTACTTGAATATTTTCCATTCCGTTATGAAGATTATCGTCCGAAAGAAATTCATGAATTAAAACATGAGGAGAGAGCGACGGTTGTTGGTTCTGTGCAAAGTGAATCTGTTGTTCGTTTCTTTGGGAAAAATAAATCAAAGACAACTGTACGAGTTTTGGCTGGGAATGTTTTGCTAACAGCCGTTTTTTTTAATCAGCACTACTTAAAAACAAGGTTGCAAGTTGGAGCGGAAGTTACTCTTACAGGTAAATGGGACCAACATCGACTAATGCTAACTGTAAGTGAATGTAAATTCGGTACTTCTGAAACCGAAGC
The DNA here is from genome assembly GCF_046314235.1 of Anaerobacillus sp. Classification (NCBI taxonomy): domain Bacteria; kingdom Bacillati; phylum Bacillota; class Bacilli; order Caryophanales; family Bacillaceae; genus Anaerobacillus; species Anaerobacillus sp. The sequence goes on along the minus strand of NZ_JBKBWN010000005.1, from coordinate 175,147 downwards.
TAGCTATGAACCGGTATATTCTGTTGGCGGAAAAATCACGGTGAAAGCACTCAAAAAAATGATTGCAAGTGCTATGGAGCAATATGGGCAGCTAATTCCTGAGGTACTTCCGAATGCGTTTTTACAAAAGTATAAGCTACTTGAAAGGAAATATGCGATTCGGAAACTTCACTACCCAAAAAGTTTTGAAGATGCTAGACACGCTAGAAGGAGAATGGTTTATGAAGAATTTCTACTGTTTCAGTTAAAAATGCAGTCGTTGCGAAAGTTTCATCGTGAGAATAACGGTGGAACTGAAATTGATTTTAAGCAGGATAAAGTAGATGAGTTTATTAAAAAGTTGCCATTCCCTTTAACAACGGCACAACAAAGGGTAGTAAAGGAAATTTCAACAGATATGCGCTCTTGTTATCGGATGAACCGCTTACTACAAGGGGATGTAGGTTCAGGGAAAACAATTGTTGCGGCTATTTGCCTTTATGCAGCTGTAACCGCTTCGTTTCAAGGGGCTTTGATGGTCCCTACTGAAATTCTCGCGGAACAACATGTTCAATCCCTGAAAGAACTTTTAGAACCGCTTGGTGTTACAGTTGAGTTATTAACAGGATCAATTAAAGGAAAAAAACGGAAAGAATTGCTTGGTCGTTTAGAAACAGGTGAGCTACAAGTAATTGTCGGAACACATGCTTTAATTCAAGAAGAAGTCATTTTTAATCGCTTAGGTTTAGTGATTACGGATGAACAACATCGCTTTGGTGTTGAGCAAAGACGAACGTTACGAAACAAAGGTCAAAACCCGGATGTTTTGTTTATGACGGCAACACCGATCCCTAGAACTTTAGCTATTTCTATTTTTGGTGATATGGATGTATCGACAATTGATGAAATGCCCGCAGGTCGTAAACCAATTGAAACGTATTGGGCTATGCACCATATGCTCCAGAGAGTTCTTGGATTTGTTGAGAAAGAGCTGAAGCAAGGAAGGCAAGCTTATGTGATTTGCCCTCTTATCGAAGAATCCGAAAAGTTAGATGTTCAAAATGCTATTGACGTTCACGCGCAACTTCAACAGTTTTTTAAAGATTATCAAGTTGGTCTTATGCATGGTAGATTAACACCTTCTGAAAAAGAATCGGTTATGCAACAGTTTAGCAAAAACGAGGTACAAATTCTCGTTTCAACGACAGTTGTTGAAGTAGGGGTAAACGTACCGAACGCCTCTATTATGGTCATTTATGATGCTGAGCGTTTTGGACTTTCACAATTACATCAATTGAGAGGTCGAGTTGGTCGGGGGGAGGCGCAATCATTCTGTGTCCTTCTGGCTGATCCTAAGTCTGATGTTGGAAAAGAAAGAATGAAAATTATGACTGAAACAAATGATGGCTTCGAATTATCACAGCGAGACTTAGAGTTAAGGGGGCCTGGAGATTTTTTTGGATCAAAACAAAGCGGGTTACCACAGTTTAAAATAGCGGATATGATCCATGATTACCGCGCTCTAGAAGTGGCGAGAAATGATGCGGCGCAATTAGTAGCTTCGCCAACTTTTTGGACAAGCCCAGATTACCAACCTCTTGTCAGATTTTTGGAAGAAGAAGGGGTACTTGAAGGTGAGAAAATGGATTAGCTCCGATTTTTCTATTGTAATCTAGCAGTATTTTTTATATACTACTTTTAGTACCTAGTCATAGAAGCTTGGAAGGTGTAGAAATATGAGGCGCTCTAAAAAAGAAAGGCAGCAATTACTTAAACAGAAAATCAATGAAAATCCTTTTATAACTGATGAGGCATTAGCTGATTATTTTCATGTTAGTGTTCAAACGATACGTTTAGATCGATTAGAGCTTTCGATACCAGAATTAAGGGAAAGAATTAAACATGTAGCTGAAAAACAATTTGACACTGTTAAGGCATTACCAATTGAGGAAGTCATCGGTGAAATTATTGATTTACAGCTAGATCAAAGAGCGATATCGATCTTAGATATTGGGCCAGAGCATGTTTTTTCAAGAACGAAAATAGCTAGAGGACATCACCTGTTTGCTCAGGCCAATTCATTAGCTGTGGCAATTATTGACGATGAACTAGCTTTAACGGCAAAGGCAAATGTGCGTTTCACTAGGAGAGTAACTCAAGGTGAGCGAGTTGTGGCCAAAGCGAAAGTAGTGAAGCACGAAAAGGAACGGACAAAAGTTGAAGTGAATAGTTATGTTGAGCAAGAACTAGTTTTCTCTGGTGAATTCCACATGTACCGATCAGATAAAGTTTCGGAAGGAGAGAAGGGCGAACATGAGGATAGCAATTGATGCAATGGGTGGCGATCATGCTCCTAAAGAAATCGTAAAAGGTGCAATGGCCGCTATTAAGGAATATAAAGACATAGACATTATTCTTGTAGGAAATGAGAGTGCCATTAAAGAATTTCTTACTGATGATCATAGGATTACAATCATACATACTGATGAAAAGATTGAGGCAACCGATTCACCTGTTACAGCGATACGTCGCAAAAAGAATTCCTCTATGGTTTTAGCAATCAAAGAAGTTAAAGAAGGACGTGCTGATGCTTGCATATCGGCAGGTAATACAGGAGCTTTAATGACTGGTGGTGTATTAATTGTTGGCCGTATTAAAGGAATTGAACGTCCAGCCTTAGCACCAATGCTTCCTACTTTTACAGGAAATGGATTTTTATTGATCGATGCAGGTGCTAATATGGATGCAAAACCAGAACACCTCCTACATTATGGTTTAATGGGAAGTATCTACATGCAAAAAGTTCGTCATCTCAAAAGTCCGCGCATTGGTCTTTTAAATGTTGGGACTGAGGACGACAAAGGAACAGAACTAACGAAACAAGCATTCGCGCTGCTAAAAGATGCACCAATAAACTTTATTGGTAATGTTGAAGCAAGGGATTTATTAGAAGGTGTTGCCGATGTTGTTGTCTGTGACGGTTTCTCTGGTAACGTTGTACTGAAAACAGTGGAAGGAACCGCACTTTCTTTATTTTCTTTATTAAAAAAAGAGTTAACTAGTACATTTTTTAATAAATTAGCAGCTGGAGCTTTAAAACCTAGCTTCAAAAAAATTAAGGAGAAAATGGATTACACGGAATATGGAGGAGCAGGACTTTTTGGTTTACAAGCTCCGATTATTAAGGCCCATGGTTCTTCAAATGAAACCGCGATTTTGAATGCAATTAGGCAAGCTAGGCTAATGTTAGAAGAACAGGTTGTTGAGACTATAAAGACAGAAGTGGCAAAAAGAGATCTTTAATAAAGGAGGGAATAAAGAATGGGTAAAATAGCATTTTTATTTCCAGGACAGGGCTCTCAAACGGTAGGTATGGGGAAAGAGTTGGCAGATACCAATGAAGTAGTAGCTGAAATTTTCAAAAGAGCTGATAAGCGTCTTGAAATGAACCTTTCAAAGATTGTCTTTGAAGGTCCAGAAGAAGAGTTAATCTTGACAACTAATACGCAACCAGCGTTGCTTACAACAAGTGTAGCGATTTTAGAAGCTTTTAAAGAAGCTAAAATTGAAGCAGACTTTGTTGCTGGACATAGTTTAGGTGAATATAGTGCTTTAGTAGCTGCCAAAGCAATTAGTTTTGAAGATGCTGTCTTCGCAGTGCGTATGCGTGGTGCATTTATGGAAGAAGCAGTGCCAGCAGGTCTTGGGGCAATGGCTGCAATCCTTGGTATCGATCGTGACGTACTTAAAGAAATTACTGAAGAGGTCTCATTAACAGGTAATCCGGTCGAATTAGCTAATTTAAACTGTCCTGGCCAAATTGTTATTTCCGGCTCTAAAGAAGGAGTTGATAAAGCTTCTTTAATGGCGAAGGAAAAAGGGGCACGACGAATTATCCCTCTACAAGTGAGTGGGCCATTCCATTCATCATTAATGAAACCTGCAGCAACTAAGCTTGCTGAGGTTTTAAACAAAGTTGATATTAACAATGCCCAAATTCCGGTTATTGTAAATGTTTCAGCGACGGCAGTAACTAATGGTGAAGTGATTAAGGAAATGCTAATTCAGCAAGTTTTTTCACCCGTGCTATGGGAAGATACAATAAATTACTTGTTACAACAAGGTGTAGATACGTTTATCGAAATCGGCTCTGGTAACGTATTATCAGGACTTGTAAAAAAAATCGAGAGAAAAGTAAATGTTTATGCAGTTAATGACTCTGTAACAATGGCAAAAACCATTGAGAGCATAAAGGGAGGCGTAAGTTAATGCTAAAAGGGAAGACCGCACTTGTAACAGGAGCATCAAGGGGCATTGGGAAAGCCATTGCTCTAGAATTAGCTAGACAGGGAGCTAATGTAGCTGTAAACTTTGCAGGAAATGCCCAGAAGGCTGAAGAAGTAGTTTCTGAAATAAAAGCCTTTGGAGTAGATGCATTTGCAATTAAAGCAGACGTAGCAAACTCAGACGAGGTTGCTGCAATGGTTAAGGCAACGATCGAGTCTTTTGGCTCTTTAGACATTCTTATCAATAATGCTGGAATTACTCGTGATGGATTAATTATGAGAATGAAAGAAGAAGATTGGGATGCCGTCATTAACACAAATTTAAAAGGCGTATTTAATTGCGCGAAAGCTGTGACAAGACAAATGATGAAACAACGTTTTGGAAGAATTGTTAATATATCTTCAGTAGTAGGTGTTTTAGGTAATGCAGGTCAAGCAAATTATGTTGCTGCAAAAGCAGGTGTAATTGGTTTGACGAAAACATTAGCAAGAGAGCTTGCAAATCGCAATATTACTGTTAATGCTGTTGCGCCTGGTTTTATTGAAACAGATATGACTGATGAATTGTCAGCTGAAATTAAACAAGAATTATTGAAACAAATTCCTCTTACTAAATTAGGCAAGCCAGAGGATATCGCTATGGTTGTTCGCTTTTTAGTTAGTGACGATGCCAATTATATGACTGGACAAACTCTCCATGTTGATGGCGGAATGGTTATGTAACTAAGGACTAAATAATGGAATTCTTGTTATAAAACTACTTAACAGTATGAATCCATGTTAAAGAAAAAATTGTTAATTAAATTATTTTATCCTATAATGTGTACATAGGTCTTCTAATCATTGTACAGTTATGGTTAAAAACTTTATTACTTGAGAGGAGGTGACCCCATGGCAGACGTATTATCACGTATTACTAAAATCATCGTAGATCGTCTTGGAGTTGAAGAAGCTGAAGTGAAACTCGAAGCGACTTTTAAAGAAGATTTAGGAGCTGACTCACTAGATGTAGTAGAATTAGTGATGGAGCTTGAAGATGAGTTTGATTTAGAAATTTCTGATGAAGATGCAGAAAAAATCTCTACTGTTAAAGATGTTGTTGACTACATAAACAGCCAGCAGTAGGTTATTAGAAGATGGTTTAAAGTTGGTTGCTTGCTAATTTAACTTTAAATCATCTTCCTATTATTTTAAATGATCGAAAGAACTCATTACACAAGAGTCTTTTATTTTTTTCTAGGAAAAGTGTAAACGCTCACTTGGGGCTAGGCTCTCAAGTTTGTATAATCTACGCATTGAAAGGTTTTGGAGGTTAATATGCAACAATCTTCAAGAAAAATTCGCAGACGTACGTCGAAACGAACTGAAAAACGTATCCAGTTAACACCTGTGCAAAGACTGAAGTTTGAAAAACTTCTGGAAAAATTAGAACTTCATTTTAATAATGAAAAACTTATTATTCAAGCATTTACACATTCATCCTATGTGAATGAGCATCGCATTCGCCCGTTTGATGATAATGAACGGTTAGAATTTTTAGGAGATGCGGTATTAGAATTAGCGGTTTCCCAATACTTATATAAAAAGTATGAAACAATGAGTGAAGGCGAGATGACGAAGTTAAGAGCTGCGATCGTCTGTGAACCATCACTTGCCAAATTTGCCATCGACTTAGCTTTTGGTGATATTGTTCTCCTTGGGAAAGGTGAGGAAATGACTGGTGGAAGAGAACGTCCGGCATTATTAGCGGACATTTTTGAATCGTTTGTTGGGGCCTTATATTTAGATCAAGGATTAGAAACTGTTTATTATTTCTTAAGTCATACCGTTTATCCAAAAATTGATGAAGGTGCTTTTTCTCATATGATGGATTTTAAAAGCCAGCTACAAGAATTTATTCAAAGAGATGGTCTAGGAAATATTCAATATCAGATTGTTCAAGAGAGAGGTCCTGCTCATGCTCGTGAGTTTGTCTCTGAAGTCATTTTGAATGAGAATAAGCTTGGACTTGGTATTGGAAGATCAAAAAAAGAAGCAGAGCAACAGGCTGCTCAAAAGGCACTACAACAACTAATGGAGAAATAAGCAAGTGGCTGTCCCAAAAGCAAAGTATCAGTCACCTCGCCTACTATAAACAGATTTTGTATACATACACTTCTATTTATAGTATTTCGAGGTGCTCTGACACTTATGGGACAGCCGCTTTTTATTTATTTCTTTCGTAACTTACCAAGTTCTGAGACGATTGCATCGATTTCGCTCACACTAAAAGATTTTTTATTCATAATCATTTCGTAAATATCAACAAGATCTTCATAATTATCAGTATCAAAACTTTCTGGCCTCATAGCACCACCATTTACGACTTGGAGCTTTTCTTTAATATTTGTAATCATCATTTCAATATTTTCTCGATTATTTTCTTTTAAATTCATTAAGCTCATCCCTCTCACTTAGCTTCTAATATTATTATAATACCACTGACTTGATGAATTTCATAAAAAATACGTTTTGTACTGGAAAACAACATAACAACGAAAAAAAAAGTATGGTAAAATAGATAAGTTAACTATAGCATATTTCCAATGAAAAATAGATATTATACGATTAATGGGGTGGAGAAATAATGTTCCTCAAAAGATTAGATGTAGTGGGCTTTAAATCCTTTGCCGAGCGAACATCAATCGATTTTGTTCAAGGTGTAACTGCTGTTGTTGGTCCCAACGGTAGTGGAAAAAGTAATATATCCGATGGAATTCGTTGGGTATTAGGTGAACAATCTGCAAAGTCACTTCGAGGGGCAAAAATGGAAGATATCATTTTTGCAGGAAGTGATACAAGAAAGCCGTTAAATTTCGCAGAACTTACGTTAACGTTAAATAATGAAGACCATCATTTAGCGATTGATTATAGTGAGGTAAGCGTAACCCGGAGAGTGTATCGTTCTGGAGAAAGTGAATATTACATAAATAAGCAAAGTTGTAGGCTTAAAGATATTCATGAACTCTTTATGGATTCAGGATTAGGGCGAGAAGCTTATTCGATTATTGGTCAAGGTAAAATTGAAGAGATTTTAAGTAGCAAATCAGAAGAACGTCGGGTTATTTTCGAAGAAGCTGCGGGTGTTTTAAAATATAAGACTAGAAAGCAAAAAGCAGAAAGAAAACTGTTGGAAACACAGGAAAATATGTACCGTGTTGAAGATATTTTACATGAGCTAGAAAGTCAAGTTGAACCTTTAAAAATACAAGCTTCTATTGCAACTGATTATCTCGAAAAGAAGGAAGAGTTAGAAAAAGTTGAAGTCGGTTTATTAGTATACGAAATTGAAGATTTGCATGTTAATTGGGATGAGCAAAAGAAAAAAGTCCAACAACTAGCAGAAGACCAGCTCCAAATTTCTTCGCAAATAAAAGTCGAAGAAGTAAAAATTGAAGATTTCCGCTCAAAAATGCAAGAAATTGATGAGTCAATAAACGATCTTCAAGATATCCTTCTTTCAACGAGTGAACAACTTGAAAAGAAAGAAGGCCAAAAAGAAGTTTTAAAAGAAAGAAAGAAAAATTATCATCAAACAAAAGATAGTTTAAAAAAGAAACTAGAAGTGTTAAAAGATAAACGACAACATCTTGAGGATACTCTCAAAAATGAAGTTGAAAAGCAGCAAACCTATAAGGAGAAACTAAATACTTCGAAAAAGCAATTAGAAGAAGAAACTAGAGTTTTAGTTTCTTTGGAAGAAGATATTGAAACTGAATTAGAGAAAATGAAGTCCGACTACATCGAAGTATTAAATGAACAAGCTTCTATTCGTAATGAAACTCGTTACTTAGAGGAGCAATTACGACAACGGAAACTTAAAAGCGGACAATTAGATAATAGTAATATAACACTTCTAGAGCAGAGAGAAGCCCTTATTAGTAAAGAAAAAAGTCTACGGGAAGATCTTTTTATCAAACAAAAGAATTTAGAAGAACATATTCATTTATTTCGAAATGAGAGCCAACAACTAGAGAAGTTAGTTGTTGATTATCAAAAGAAGGAAACACAGCTTTATCAAGCCTTTGGCCACGTTCAACAAATCAGGTCTCGTAAAGAAGTTTTAGAGGAAATGCAAGCAGATTTTGCAGGTTTTTTTCAAGGTGTTAAAGAAATCTTAAAGGCAAGAGAAACGCTCCTTAAAGGAATAGAAGGAGCCGTTGCCGAGCTCATTGCAGTACCTGGTAATTATGAGCTTGCTGTAGAAACCGCTTTAGGTGGTGCTATGCAACATATCGTCGTAACGAAAGAGGAGGACGGTAGGCAGGCGATTCAATTCTTAAAAAACCGTAAGCTTGGAAGAGCAACATTTTTACCTTTATCAGTCATCAAAGGCAGGGATTTACCTCATTTTGAAAAAGAGAAACTGCTAAAACACCCATCCTTTGTAGGTGTTGCTATCGATTTAATTCAATTTGAAGAAAGATATCGCTCTGTCATTTCAAATTTGCTAGGTCATGTTGTGATTGCAAAGGACCTTGAAGGTGCTAACGCATTGGCTAAAATTCTTAACTACAAAAATAGAGTTGTTACGCTCGAAGGGGATGTAGTAAATCCTGGTGGATCAATGAGTGGTGGAAGTATTAAACAAAAAGGTACTCCATTACTCGGTCGGCAGCGGGAATTAGAGGAGTTAATCGCTAAGCTAGCAACCATGGAAGAGCAAACGCAGAAAATGGAAGCGAAAGTGAAGGGCATAAAAGACTACCGCAGTCAGAAGGAAATTCTTTTAAATGAGCTTCGTAAAGAAGGGGAGAAACTGAGAAACGAAGAGCAGCAGTTGAAAGGTAAACTTCGCGAGTTTGAAATTGAATCAAAAAATTTAAATGAAAGATTATCATTGTATGATAAAGAAACAGCTTCGTTTCATACAGAAATCTCTGAAATCGAAGAAAAGTTAAGCAAATTAAACGGTAAAATCATTGAAGCTACTAAATTAAAAGAGCATCTTGATCATCAAGTTCAAAGTTTGACCGAAAAGAAAAAGCTGCAACAAACTTCTAAGGCCTCTTTGTCAGAATCCATTACAGAATTAAAAGTTCAAGTTGCCAAAGAAGAAGAACAGTATCGAAACCAAGCCCAACGTATTCAAACGTTAGTAGTTGAGAGGAATAGTCTTGAAAAAGAGCTAACGGAAAGCGATGAGGAATATTGGTTGCTAGAGCGAGAAATGAGTGATAATACAACCGGAGAAGATTCATTAGATGAAATAATCGAAAAAAAGCGATCTGAAAAAGAACGAACTTTAAGCTTAATTCAAGAACGCCGTAAAGAAAGAATGTCAATGCAAACATTGCATGATGATCTAGAAAAAGAGCTAAAAGAACATAAACGCTCACAAAGGCAACTTTCTGATTACCACCATACTGAAGAGGTAAAGATGAACCGTTTGGATGTTGAATTAGAAAATCGTCTTGAAAAGCTTTCTACTGATTATGAAATGAGCTTTGAAATGGCGAAAAAGAACTATCCGCTTCTGATCGATGCTAAAGTAGCAAAGTCAAAAGTGAAGCTAATAAAATTATCCATTGATGAGTTAGGAACAGTTAATATTGGGGCAATTGAGGAATATAGCCGTGTTTCTGAGCGGTTTAACTTTTTAACGGAACAGAAAGTAGACTTGCAAGAAGCTAAAGAAACACTATACCGTGTAATTGGGGAAATGGATGAGGAAATGTCTACACGCTTTCATTCAACGTTTCTTCAGATCAAGTCTCATTTTCAGGGTGTATTTCAAAGATTATTTGGTGGTGGGAAAGCAGATCTTATTTTAAGTGATCCAGAAAATATTTTAACAACAGGAGTTGAAATAGTTGCCCAGCCACCAGGGAAAAATCTTCAACACCTTGCATTGTTATCCGGTGGCGAACGGGCTCTAACGGCAATCGCCTTACTTTTTGCAATTTTAAAGGTAAGACCAGTTCCGTTCTGTGTCTTAGATGAAGTAGAAGCAGCTCTTGATGAGGCGAATGTAAGTAGGTTTGCACATTTCTTGAAGGATTTTAGTAAGGAAACACAATTCATTGTCGTTACTCATCGCAAGGGAACGATGGAGGAAGCTGATGTCCTCTATGGAGTCACAATGCAAGAATCAGGCGTATCAAAACTAGTATCAGTTCGTTTAGAGGAAACTAATGAATTAATTGCTACGTAAAACGTTATAATTTATAAATTTAGATAGCAGGTCTAAACTACGAAATTTTTTAGGAGGACATGGGAATGAGTTTTTTTAAGAAACTTAAAGAAAGAATTACTCAACAAACAGAAACAGTAACTGAAAAATTCAAAGAAGGTTTAACTAAAACGAGAGATTCTTTCGTAGGTAAAATGAATGATCTCGTTAAAAACTACCGCAGTGTTGACGAAGAATTTTTTGAAGAATTAGAAGAGCTTTTAATAAGTGCCGATGTCGGTGTAACTACAGTTATGGATTTAATTGATGAACTTAAAGACGTGGCAAGAACTCGTAATATTAAAGATTCTACGGAACTGCAACCAGTTATCTCAGAGAAGCTTGCTGAGCTTTTACAAAAAAATGAGCAAGATGCAAAACTCAATATACAAGAAACGGGTATGACAGTTATCTTATTTGTTGGAGTCAATGGTGTTGGTAAAACAACAACGATTGGTAAACTAGCAAATAAGTTTAAACATGAGGGGAAATCTGTTCTATTAGCGGCTGGTGATACGTTCCGAGCTGGCGCAATTGAACAGCTCGAAGTTTGGGGACAACGTGTTGGCGTTGATGTTATTAAACAGCATTCAGGTTCTGACCCGGCTGCAGTTATGTTTGATGCTGTACAGGCAGCGAAGTCACGTGGTGTCGATGTTTTACTATGTGACACAGCTGGACGTTTACAAAATAAAGTCAATTTAATGAATGAGCTAGAAAAGGTTAAACGGGTCATTGAACGTGAAGTTCCTGGAGCGCCACATGAAGTATTGTTAGTACTAGATGCTACAACTGGTCAGAATGCGATGTCCCAAGCAAAAACATTTGGAAAAACGACAGATGTTACAGGGATCGTTCTAACCAAGCTTGATGGTACAGCAAAAGGGGGAATTGTGCTTGCCATTCGACATGAACTAGACATTCCAGTAAAGTTTGTTGGATTAGGTGAAAAAGTAGATGACCTCCAAGAATTTGATGCCCAACAATTTGTCTATGGCTTATTTTCTGAAGTGTTGGAAAAGGCAGAAGCGGAGCAATCATAGATTATATGAGCTGTCGAGGTCAAATAACCTGTCAATATAAAAAGTGGGAAAAGCGCCACTTTTTAATTGCCAGAACATTTGCTTGTCGGCGCTAACCAGGGCGCTTCCGCTTTTGATTAGTCTAGCTCCAGCGCCCAGCGGCTCGAGGTCAAATAACCTGACAATATAAAAAGTGGGAAAAGCACCACTTTTTAATTGTCAGAACATTTGCTTGTCGGCGCTAATCAGGGCGCTTCCGCTTTTTTTGTGATGTTAAGAAAAAAACTTGACACTAATTTTTTGTTCGTGTATTATAAATATTCGTAAAGGGATTTTACTTAACAAGGGGGGCTTTTCGTGTTAGAAAAAACGCTTCGAATGAATTATCTTTATGATTTTTATCAAAGCTTACTAACAACGAAGCAGCGCCAGTACATGCAATTGTATTACCTTGATGATTGGTCGTTAGGTGAAATTGCTGAAGAATTTGAAGTTAGTCGTCAAGCCGTTTATGATAATATTAAAAGAACTGAAAATATGCTCGAAGAATACGAAGAGAAGCTTAGTCTTTTCTCTAGGTTTGAAGAGCGGTCGAAACTTATTAAAAACTTAAAAACGGCGATAGAGAAAGATGCAACGACAGAATCTGTTTTATTAATCGTCGATTCTCTTGAGAGGTTAGATTAGGAGGCGACAGAGATGGCATTTGAAGGCTTAGCAGAACGCTTGCAAAATACTTTAAATAAAATTAAAGGAAAAGGTAAGGTATCTGAAGCAGATGTAACAACTATGATGCGCGAGGTTCGTCTAGCTTTACTAGAAGCAGATGTTAACTTTAAAGTTGTTAAGGAATTTATAGCTAGTGTAAAAGAACGAGCAATCGGGCAGGAAGTACTAAATAGTCTTACGCCTGGTCAGCAAGTAATTAAAGTAGTTAATGAAGAACTTACGAAATTAATGGGTGGAGAACAAAGCAAAATAGCAGTAGCTAAAAAACCACCAACAGTTGTCATGATGGTAGGCTTGCAAGGTGCAGGTAAAACAACCACAACTGGAAAGCTTGCAAATCATTTAAGAAAAAGCCATAACCGCAAGCCTTTGCTTGTTGCAGGCGATATTTATCGTCCAGCAGCAATCAAGCAGCTTGAAACGTTAGGCGAACAGTTAAATATGCCTGTTTTCTCACTTGGGGACAAAGTAAGCCCTGTTGAAATTGCTAAACAAGCTGTTGCAAAAGCAAAGGAAGAGCATCTTGACTATGTTCTGATTGATACAGCAGGTCGTTTACATGTAGATGAAGCATTAATGGGTGAGCTACAACAAATAAAAGAAGCGGTAAATCCCGATGAAATTTTACTTGTTGTTGATGCAATGACAGGACAAGATGCAGTCAATGTAGCCGAAAGTTTTAATGAGCAGCTTGATTTAACAGGAGTTGTTCTTACAAAATTAGATGGTGATACTCGTGGGGGAGCTGCCCTATCAGTTAAAGCAGTGACCAACACGCCGATTAAATTTGCAGGTATGGGTGAAAAGTTAGATGCTCTTGAGCCATTTCATCCTGATCGAATGGCATCAAGAATTCTTGGGATGGGTGATGTTCTTACCCTTATTGAAAAAGCTCAATCTAATTTTGATGAAGAAAAAGCTCGTGAACTTGAGAAAAAAATGCGTACTGCGGACATTACGTTTGACGATTTTTTAGACCAACTAGCACAAGTTCGCAACATGGGACCCCTTGATGAGTTATTAGGGATGATGCCTGGTGCGAATAAGATGAAGGGTTTAAAAAATGTCCAAGTTGACGAAAAACAAATTGGTCATATTGAAGCGATTGTTCGTTCAATGACGAAAAAAGAAAAAGAAGATCCAACAATCTTAAACGCTAGTCGTAAAAAAAGAATTGCTAAAGGTAGCGGAACAACCATTCAGGAAGTAAACCGCCTAATAAAGCAATTTGAAGAAATGAAGAAAATGATGAAACAAATGTCTAATATGGCAGGAAAAGGAAAGAAAAAGGGCAAATTCAAGTTTCCTTTTATGTAATAGACATGACTATAGGTTGTTTAGTTTTTCTTTTGTAAAGTTTTTTTACTTTACTAGTTTCCAACTAGTGAGTTTTATGATAATATACCTTATTGTGTGAATTAATTTTGGAGGTGAAATATACATGGCAGTAAAAATTCGTTTAAAACGTATGGGTTCAAACAAAGCCCCATTTTACAGAGTAGTAGTTGCTAACTCTCGCGCACCACGTGATGGTCGCTTTATCGAGGAAATCGGCACATACAATCCGTTAGTTAATCCTATTGACTTTAAGGTTAACGAGGAAAAAGCTTTAAAATGGATGCTTGATGGCGCTAAGCCTTCTGACACAGTTCGTAACCTTTTCTCAAAAGCTGGTCTAATGGAAAAGTTACACAACGCTAAAAACGTAAAGTAATCCAACAAGAAACTACGGCTTTATTCATGTAAATGGCTAGAGCCCAGTTTTTTTAACTACTTACTATTTCGTAAGGGGTATGATAATAATGAAAGAGTTAGTTGAAACAATTGCAAAAGCTCTTGTTGATCATCCCGATGACGTTCGTGTTACAGAAGTTGAACATGAGCAGTCCTTGACTTTACAACTATCAGTCCATGCATCAGATATGGGGAAAGTTATTGGGAAGCAAGGACGAATTGCGAAAGCGATTCGCTCGGTTGTATACGCAGCTGGGGCAAATCATAAAAAGCGAATAAATTTAGAAATTCTATAAGGAAGCTCCGAGGAGATAGTGTTCGCCTTGAAGCTAAGTAAGGGCAAGGGTCTAACCTCTGCCTTTTTTTATACTTTGCGATAATTTAATTTCAATTTGTTTAACAAGTAGTTTTATAATAACTAGTCAAATACTAAGTACAATTACGATAATTTTTCAGTGATGAAATTGTATGGTAAAATTGAACAGTGTGTTATTTCATCAATATGAACGGGGTGCATGATGAAAGTCATAAAAAAAGTTGTTGTAAAGCAAATGCTTACCGAAAATCGTAAACAATCGATGATGGAGGACTATAAAAAAACAAGAAAACAAGTTGAAAAAGAGGTTAAGCAATTAGAGTTTCAATTACATAAAAAGCTTAAAGCTAGTAAAAACAACTATGAATATCAGAATGCCCTTAAGTCTTCTTTTAATAAAGAAATAAAAGAGCGGAATGATAAAGTTAAGATCATTGATTTTCAAATAGGTCAGCTTAGTGAGTTAGAAATCGGAACTGAGATTAAAGAACAAACGATCGATACTTTACATGAGATAAATGTAGGAGACGACTGGAATTTATTTTTAGAAGGTACCGAAATTGTAATTAAAGATGGAATTGTCTTTGAAATAAGAGAAGGAGGGAATAAGGAATAATGAATAAATGGTTTAATGTTGGAAAAGTTGTCAATACTCATGGAGTTAGAGGCGAAGTGCGAGTAATTTCCACTACTGACTTTGCGGATGAACGATTTAGAGTAGGGGCAACGCTTTATCTTGAACATAAAGATTTTAAGGATAAAATCGAGTTAACGGTTGCTAGTCATCGTCAACACAAAAATTTTGATTTATTAACCTTCGAAAAATATCCTAATATAAATGATGTAATTGTATTTAAGGGTGGTATTTTACAGGTGCCAGAAGAACAACTTTCAGAATTAGCAGATGAAGAGTATTATTACCATGAAATTATTGGTTGTAATGTAGTCACTGAAGAAGGTGAGGAGTTAGGGAAGATTAAAGAAATTCTCGCTACGGGTGCAAAAGATGTATGGGTTGTACAAAGAAAAAATGGTGGGAAAGATCTCTTACTGCCTTACATTGAGCAAGTTATCAAAGGGGTCGATATAGACGAGAAAAAGGTTGTTATTCACTTAATGGAGGGACTTGAGTAAAGATGCGTTATGACGTGCTAACGTTATTCCCGGAAATGTTTACAGGAGTACTCGGGTCTTCTATATTGAAAAAGGCAGAAGAGAAACAACTTGTGTCATTCAATATTGTGGACTTCCGTACTTACTCCGAGGATAAACATAATCGAGTCGATGATTATCCATATGGGGGAGGCGGTGGTATGGTGTTAACACCGCAGCCAATCTTTGATGCTATAGGAGATTTAACAAAAGTTCATTCGTCTCTTAAAAAGCGAATTATTTTGTTATGCCCTCAAGGCGAGCGCTATACTCAAAAAAAAGCAGAAGAACTTGCCGAATTTGATCAACTAATCTTTATCTGTGGTCATTATGAGGGGTATGATGAACGAATTCGTGAGCACTTAGTCACCGATGAGATTTCTATAGGTGATTATGTTTTGACGGGTGGAGAACTAGGGGCAATGGTTATTATTGATAGTGTTACAAGACTATTAACAGGAGTTCTTGGAAATGAAACGTCTGCAGTCACCGACTCTTTTAGTACAGGCCTATTAGAATATCCCCATTATACAAGACCCGTTGATTTTCGAGGTTTTAAAGTTCCTGAGGTTCTTTTATCAGGCCATCATAAAAATATTAACGAGTGGCGGCATCGAGAAGCTATTAAAAGGACATTCCAACGTAGACCTGATTTGTTGGAAAAGCGTCAGCTTTCTCAGCTCGAAAAGGAATGGCTAGAAAATTTTAAAGATAAATGTTAAAGTATTAAATGTTAAATGTTAAATGTTAAATCAAGCCTTGTAACTACAACAAGCTTATGATATTATATTCTTTGTGGCTTATGCCATAATCAAGATGTTCCGCTGCAAAAAATTGGAATGAGCATCTGTTAGGGAAGGAGGGAACGATACGATGAACAACATTATTCAAGAAGTAACTAAAGAGCAATTAAGATCTGATCTTCCAGCTTTCCGTCCTGGAGACACTATTCGTGTTCACGTTAAGGTAGTTGAGGGAACTCGCGAGCGTATTCAGGTTTATGAAGGTGTCGTAATTAAGCGTCGTGGATCAGGTATTAGTGAAACTTTCACTGCACGTAAGGTATCTTATGGTGTAGGTGTTGAACGTACATTCCCATTACACTCGCCGAAGATCGACAAGATCGAAGTTATGCGTCGTGGTAAAGTACGTCGTGCTAAATTGTACTACTTACGCGCTCTTCGTGGAAAAGCGGCTCGTATTAAAGAAATCCGATAATCAATTAGTAAAAAAGGAGCTTGAGTTTCAAGCTCCTTTTTTCACCTGAAATTTCAACATAAACATAAAGAAACTAAGTGATTACTTCTTATACAATAAATATTGTTTAGTAAGATATAATAACGATATAAGTTCGTGAATTTGTAAATCTTACTATTTCGATGTAAGATCTTGCTCACATAAAATTAGTAATTAAAAGTAAGAAGGTAATGGGGGATAGATATATGTCTAGCATTAAAAGTGAATCTTGGGAATGGCTAAAAGCTGTCTTTATTGCTTTGTTTCTAGCATTTGTTATTCGATATTTTTTATTTGCTCCCATCGTTGTTGACGGTGAATCAATGATGCCAACTCTACAAGATAGCGATCGTTTAATAGTGAATAAAATAGGATATACAATAGGTAAACCAGATCGTTTTGATATCGTTGTTTTCCATGCTACAGCTGAAAAGGATTATATTAAACGGGTAATTGGCTTACCGGGGGACACGATTTATTATGAAAATGATATTTTACATATTAATGGCGAACCAGTTGAGGAACCATATTTAGAAGAATTTAAAAAGAGTACTTACAGCTTACCGTTTACTGGTGACTTTTCACTGAAGGACTATACTGGACATGATGTCGTACCAGAAGGGCATGTATTTGTTTTAGGGGATAATAGACAACATAGTAAAGATAGTCGGCATATTGGTTTTATTGCATATGATCGTGTTGTAGGAAGCGCTAATGTTGTTTTTTGGCCTTTTACAGAAATTAGAATAGCAAAGTAGGTGTTGAGATGGCGACGATACAATGGTTTCCTGGCCATATGGCTAAAGCCCGTCGTGAAGTAACTGAGAAATTAAAACAAATCGATGTCGTTTTTGAATTGGTTGATGCAAGAGTACCACTTTCATCAAGAAACCCAATGATTGACGAATTAGTTAGTCATAAACCACGTCTAATTCTTTTAAATAAAGCGGATTTAGCCGACCCGATGGTTACTGAGCAATGGAGTAGGTATTTTCAAGGGAAAGGATTTAAAGTCATTTCTATCGATTCCCAAACAGGGAAAGGTACTGAGAAAATCCCCTCTGTAGCAAAAGAGCTTGCTGTTGATTTATTAGAGAAGCTGAAAGCAAAGGGGATGAAGCCAAGGGCAATTCGTGCCTTAATTTTAGGTATTCCTAATGTTGGTAAATCAACTTTAATTAATCGCTTAGCAAAAAAGAAAATTGCCAAAACGGGAGATCGCCCTGGAATTACTAAGCAGCAACAATGGATTAAGGTAGGTAGTGAATTAGAGTTATTAGATACGCCAGGTATTCTTTGGCCAAAGTTCGAAGACCAAGTGGTTGGTTTTCGTTTAGCGGCAACTGGAGCGATTAAAGATGAAATCCTCGATTTTCAAGATGTTGCGGTGTTCTTGCTTAAATACTTGAAAGAACAATACCCTAAACCGTTAATGGAAAGGTTTAAGCTAACTGAGATAAATGAAGATGTCATTGAGTTATTTGATGCTATTGGCAGAAATCGTGGTTTGTTAATGAGTGGTGGTTATATTGATTATGATAAAGCGGCAGAACTTATACTTCGCGAGTTTCGGTCTTGTAAAATTGGTAAAATTTCTTTAGAAAGACCAGAATAGGATGAAGGTGCGCATTAATAGGCGTGCCTTTTTGCATGAAAACAGTATTTGAATATTTAATAAATGTCGCTGAATTTCCTTGAATAAGCTTCTAAAATTCGTCAGAGTTTTACAGCGTAGAGAAAGGGTATCCAGCGACTTTTCATAGAAGATGGTGGCGGCGGTTTTCGCCACCATGTAGGTTTTCTGTTAAGGTTTTTCCTGTGAAAGTAAACAGTGATTAACTTAAAGTAAGTATCAAGATTAAAAGTGTACTTAACTTTTGGTTAGAAAATGTCGATATTACATACAACAATTATTAAACGTAGATAGGTAGTGTAAATTAGTGAAGTTATCGATTAAAGAAATTGAAAAAATCCTTCAATGTGAAAATGTAGAAGAGCAACTTTTGCTAGAAGTAAAAAATGATGATCGAAAAGGCGTCCAGAAGGCATATATGAAATGGAAATCTTCGAAAGAGAAGCATGCTCAATTGGTTACTCAATTTGAAGAAATGTCACATTATGAACGTGAGATCAGGAGTGCAGGTCATCATTATATAGCAGGGATTGATGAAGTAGGTAGAGGGCCGTTAGCTGGACCGGTTATAGCGGCGGCGGTTATCTTACCTGAGGATTTTTATTTGTTAGGTTTAACAGATTCAAAAAAAGTATCAAAAAAAAATCGTGAAGAGTTTTACGAAGCTATTTTTTCAAAAGCAGTTTCAATCGGTATCGGGATCGTACATGCAGAAGAGATTGATCGTATTAATATTTATGAGGCTACTAAGCTAGCAATGCTTAAAGCTCTTGATGAATTGACCGTTGTTCCCGAACATTTGTTAATTGATGCCATGAAGTTACCAAGAAAGACCCCGCAAACATCGATTATTAAAGGTGACTCTAAAAGTATTTCTATAGCGGCTAGTTCAATCATTGCGAAGGTGACTAGAGACCGGTATATGGAAACACTCAGTAAGCAATTTCCTGAATATGGCTTTGAAAATCATATGGGATATGGAACTGTAGAACATTTAACGGCAATTGATAGTCATGGTGTTTGCCTAGAACACCGCAAATCATTTGCTCCGGTTCGCGACCGATACGTATCTGCTAAGTTATTTTAGAATACTACACTATAAAATACAAAATCTCGTATTTGTTTGAGAAAAAATGGGTGGTGAAAGCTTTGTTTCAAGCCAATGTTGTTCAGTCCCTACTAAAAGGATTGGATCCGATACATCGAAAATCGGTTAAGCTAACTCCTGGGCAAATTTTTAACGGAAAAATAATTAAATTATATCCTGGTCAATTAGCATCACTGCGTTTAGGAGGCCTAGCATTAACAGCGAAGCTTGAAGCAGCCTTAACTGTTGGAGATCGCTATTGGTTTCAAGTGCAACGAGGAGAAGGTCTCCCTGTATTAAAGGTGTTCGATGCATTACCCCAAACTGGAAAGTACAGTGGAAATGATAGTGAAAACATATTACGACAACTAGGGCTAAGTAATCTAAAACATAGTGATTTACTTGTTAATTACTTAGCAAGAGAAGGTCTTCCTTTTACAAGAGGACATGTGCAGGCAGGAGTTCAAACATTACAAAATGTTGGAATGACAAATGAGCAAGGGTTAGAAATTTTAAAGCTACTTATCGAGAGGAATCTACCGATTACACCTTTGACATTTGCTGCGATTCATAGCGTCGTTAGCGGGCAAGGCCTTGCAAATCAACTTCAGGATTTATCATTGCTACTTCAACAACACGAAGGGAAACCCCCCTATCTCCAGCAAGTTCAGCAAATTCTTCAAGGTTTGCTTCAGATGGGGGATGTTAAGGTTGATAGCCACCAATTACTAGAAATGATTAAGCAGTTTTTATCTGCTAAAAGTGGAACTACACAGTTTAGCGTATCAGAAACAGAATTGCGAAATTTAGGTGTGATTCATAAACAAAGCCCACAGCAGCTGCTTGCCCATTTTAATGCCCAAGTCGCAAAAGCACCTGTTGACCAATTAAAGCAAATATGGCCAACGTTAATAAAGGAACAAGTTTCTTCGGAACTTTCAAAGGGACAAATAAGTGAACTTTTATCAAAAGTAGTCTTAGAAAAAGGTGAAAGGGGTGAAAGGACTTTACAGCAACTTATGTCGTTTTTTACCGGGAAAGACGAAAAGAACAGTGAAGGTTTTCCTTTACCACAACAAGAGGGATCGTTAGCCAAACAACTTACCTCAATTATTAATCGAATTGGCTACCAACATGAGCGTGACGTTCAACAATTATTTCTACATCGACATGAAAGCAATGAAACGCTTTTACTTCAATTAAAAGCGAGTTTGCTAAAGTCGCAACAATTCCAATTACCATTGATTATCCAAGAAAAAATCGAATCTATTTTAAATTTGGTTACAGGTCAACAAATACTCTCAGTTAATCAAGAAAGTCCCTTTGTAAACCAGGTAGTCATGTTGCCGTTGAAACTAATGGGGGAAAACACGGATCTAACTATTCAATGGGAAGGAAAAAAAGATAAAGATGGGAAGTTAAATCCTGATCATTGTCGAGTGCTGTTTTATTTAAATCTTAATAGACTAAAAGAAACGATTATTGATGTTCAAATTCAAAGGAGAATTGTTTCTCTCCATATTTATAATGAACAGGAAAAGCCAATACAATTAATAGATGCCCTACAACCATACTTAAGGCAAGCGTTAAAGGAACTTAATTACCAACTGACATCGGTTAAATGGACACAAGCTAGTCAACCTACAAAAAGCATACAGAAACAAACTGGCGTTCACTCTCTAAATACACATTATCAAACACAAAGACACTATCAAGGGGTTGACATTCGAATATGAAAGATGTGCCAGAGAAAAAGCAGGCTGTCGCACTCTCCTATCATACTGAGAGTGATCAGGCCCCTAAAATTATTGCCAAAGGCAAGGGCTTTGTTGCTGAGGAGCTTATAAAAGAAGCTATGAAGCATAATGTTCCAATTCAAGAGGATCCAAGTTTAGTGGGATTGCTAAGTCAACTAGAAATAAATGAAGCGATCCCAGAACAATTATATGAAGTGGTCGCAGAGATTTTCGCATTTATTTACCGGATCGATAAAAATAGTTAACTAAATCCAAACACCGATCGTAAAATTAACTGATTTTGGGAAGGCTAAACCAAGATACATTTGATTAACGAAAGAGGTGTTTTTTCTATGGATATTTTTAACCTACAACAGTATTTATTGCACAACTTCTCTAGAGAAGAAACTGCAGAAGAGTTTGGTATTAACCGTCCGATGATGGAAAAAGACATTATTGCATCAATTGGTAGTGAAAAACAAGAAAAAAGAGAGGGTGAAGGAAGTGAAAAAACAAAGAAGTTTGGACCCAAACCCAAAAACTCCTCTAGATAATTGGAGTGTCGAGATAGACCCAGCAGTGATGTCAGGTGATCATTGGGCACAAGAAGAAAATTCCCCCTTGGAACAATTGGACTTTTTTAATACGGATAACTGTGAAGAAACAAGTGCAAAAAAAGAACATCCTTATCATATGTTCATGCACCCAACACTGAATGTCAGCTATGGTAATATAAAGAAAACAACATCTAAAGAGAATTAATGTTGGAATTTAATTAAACGAGTAAAAAAAGCAGAGATCACTCTCTGCTTTTTTTACTGTGAAAAAACCGTTTGAGCATTATTTTAGGTATCAAATTTTCTTAAAAACGCTCACAGCAAAAATAGTGCAAGTAGAATAATTCTGATGTATAATGAAATTGCAATACTATTTTCTTAATATTTTCGTAACTTTTTGTTGAAAAATAGAGGATTTAAAATAGTGTTGGCGAATAGGATAAGTTATGAATAATCTAATTTCTGTTAGATTATTAGTTTGCTTTTTTAAACTTGCTTAAACTGAGCGGTTAGTCGATAAGGCAAACATTATTATGAATTGCATTTGATAGGAGGATGGACGATGAATATCCACGAGTATCAAGGTAAAGAAATCCTGCGTAAGTATGGTGTTAGCGTACCGAACGGGAGTGTTGCATTTACAGTTGATGAAGCAGTTGAAGCGGCTAAACAGTTAGGTTCAAGTGTAACAGTTGTAAAAGCGCAAATCCATGCAGGGGGTAGAGGAAAAGCAGGTGGCGTTAAGGTAGCGAAAAATCTTGATGAGGTTCGTACATATGCTAGCGAAATATTAGGTAAAACGTTAGTTACTCACCAAACAGGTCCAGAAGGTAAAGAAGTTAAGCGTTTACTAATTGAAGAGGGTTGTGACATTAAAAAGGAGTATTATATCGGTTTAGTATTAGATCGTGCTACTTCTCGAGTTGTTATGATGGCTTCAGAAGAAGGTGGAACTGAAATAGAGGAAGTAGCCGAAAAAACACCTGAGAAGATCTTTAAGGAAGTAGTAGACCCAGTCGTTGGACTACAAGGGTTTCAAGCACGTAGATTAGCATTTAATATAAACATCCCAAAAGAATTAGTCGGTCAGGCTGTAAAATTTATGATGGGACTTTATAATGTCTTCGTTGATAAGGATTGTTCAATTGCTGAAATTAATCCGTTAGTGACTACAGGTGATGGTCGTGTTATGGCTTTAGACGCAAAGTTTAATTTTGATTCGAATGCTCTGTATCGTCATAAAGATATCATCGAATATCGTGACTTAGATGAAGAAGATGCGAAGGAAATTGAAGCTTCTAAGTTTGATTTAAGTTATATTTCATTAGATGGAAATATCGGTTGTATGGTTAATGGCGCCGGTCTAGCGATGGCAACGATGGATATTATTAAGCATTATAGTGGTGACCCTGCTAACTTCCTTGATGTAGGTGGCGGTGCTACTGCTGAGAAAGTAACTGAAGCATTCAAAATCATTCTGTCCGACAAAAATGTTAAAGGGATTTTTGTTAATATTTTCGGAGGTATTATGAAATGTGATGTTATTGCTGAGGGTGTAGTTGAAGCAACAAAGCAAGTAGGGTTAAGCTTGCCTCTAGTTGTTCGGCTTGAAGGAACAAATGTTGATTTAGGAAAGAAAATTCTAGATGAGTCTGGATTAAATATTACTTCTGCTGATTCAATGGCTGATGGAGCAGAAAAAATCGTATCTCTAGTTAAATAGAAGGGCGGGAGAATAATATGAGTATCCTAATAAATAAAGATACAAAAGTAATTGTTCAAGGTATAACAGGAGCAACAGGCCTTTTCCACACAAAGCAAGCTGTTGAGTATGGAACGAATATTGTTGGTGGAGTTACACCTGGTAAAGGTGGAACTGAAATCGAAGGAATTCCTGTATTTAACACAGTAGCAGATGCGGTAACAGCAACTGGAGCTAATGCATCTGTTGTTTATGTACCGCCAGCATTTGCGGCTGATGCAATTATGGAAGCTGTTGACTCTAATTTAGATTTAGTTATTTGTATAACGGAAGGAATTCCAGTTTTAGACATGGTGAAGGTTAAGCGTTATATGGAAGGGAAAACAACACGTCTAATCGGACCTAACTGCCCAGGAGTGATTACCCCTGATGAATGTAAAATTGGGATCATGCCCGGTTACATACACAAAAAAGGCCATGTTGGTGTAGTTTCTCGTTCTGGAACTCTAACATACGAAGCTGTTCATCAGTTATCAACAAGAGGAATTGGCCAATCGACTGCAGTAGGAATTGGTGGCGATCCTGTTAATGGTTCAAACTTTATCGATATTTTAAATTTATTTAATGAAGATGAAGATACTTATGCCGTTATTATGATTGGTGAAATTGGTGGAACAGCAGAAGAAGAGGCGGCAGAGTGGATTAAAGCTAATATGAAGAAGCCTGTTGTCGGCTTTATTGGTGGGCAAACAGCACCACCTGGTAAAAGAATGGGGCACGCTGGTGCAATTATTTCAGGAGGCAAAGGTACTGCAGCTGAAAAGATTAAAACTCTTGAAAGTTGTGGAGTGAAAGTTGCACAAACTCCTGCGGTTATGGGTGAAACATTAGTAGCAGCTTTGGTTGAGAACAACATGTTAGAAAAATGTATCACTCATAAGTAATGTAAAGCGGCTCCTTCTGGGGCCGTTTTTTATATCAAAAAGGCGGTGAACACCTTATGAGTACAAGAAATAGGCTAATTCAAATACATGGCTGTAGAGGTGTGAATTGGATCTTGTTAAAGAAATTTTTTGAATATGATCCTTCACTAAAGAGTGTATTATTGTTAAGTAAAGAAGAATTGCGCCAAAAATTTGGAATGATACCTGAGCAAGCAGTTTATTTCAGACAAGACCTCCAAAAAATGAATAATATTGTAAATTTTTATCGAGAAATTGACATACAAGTAATTACAATTTTCGACTCGATTTACCCGCAATTATTAAAAGAGATATACGATCCTCCTTGGGTTCTTTATTGTAAAGGGAATTTACCACTTCTTACTCAAGAAAGAAAAATTAGTGTCATTGGAACTAGGGATCCATCGCGAAATGGGCTTTTTAGCCTAGAGAAGATTGTCTTACCTTTAATACAAGCAAATTGGGTTGTTGTTAGTGGTTTGGCCGTTGGGATAGATGGCAGAGCACATACGCTTGCATTAGAGAATGACGGTAAAACAATTGCAGTCCTAGGTTCAGGATTTAACTATATTTACCCCTATTGTCACCAGAAATTAGCCTCTATTATTTCAAAAAATCATTTACTAATCTCTGAATTTCCTCCCAATAGTAAACCACATAAATGGAATTTTCCAATGAGAAACCGAATTATAAGTGGACTTTCAAAAGGTACATTGATCGTTGAAGCAAGAGCAAGAAGTGGCTCGTTAATAACAGCTGACCTCGCCTTACAACAAGGGCGGGAGATTTTTGCTGTTCCTGGTTCGATTTTAGATGATCGAAGTGAAGGAACTCATTGGTTAATTCAACAAGGTGCTAAGTTGACAAAATGTAGTAATGATGTTTTAAATGAAATATAACAGAGTATAATATAGCTAAAGCGTAAAAAATTGTAATGATTAAAATATTTTAACAATTTGATAAAGCTAGTCCAATATATGACTTTACTGAAGAAAAAGCAAAAAAAATAAAACTTGTTTCAGGAAATTGTTTGACAAATAGCAAAATAGTGGTTAATAATAGGGAAGATTTTAAAATACCTCTAAAGGGGGAGGAAACAGAAAATGGCAGATTACTTAGTGATCGTTGAATCTCCCGCTAAAGCAAAAACAATTGGTAAGTATCTAGGGAAAAAATATATTGTTAAAGCTTCTATGGGACATGTCATTGATTTGCCTAAAAGTCAAATGGGTGTAGACGTAGAAGATAATTATCACCCGAAATACATTACAATCCGCGGTAAAGGACCGATATTAAAAGATTTAAAAACCGCAGCTAAAAAAGTAAAGAAAATTTACTTAGCGGCCGACCCTGACCGAGAAGGAGAAGCAATTGCTTGGCACTTAGCACACAGTTTAAAGATTGATGAACAATCGGACTGTCGAGTAGTATTCAACGAAATAACAAAGCAGGCTATTAAAGATGCTTTTAAAACGCCACGACCAATAAATATGGATCTTGTAGATGCACAACAAGCAAGACGGGTGCTTGACCGTCTAGTTGGTTATAATATAAGCCCGTTATTATGGAAGAAAGTGAAAAAAGGCTTGAGTGCTGGAAGGGTTCAATCTGTTGCGGTAAAAATGATTATTGATCGTGAAAAGGAAGTACAATCATTCATTCCAGAAGAGTATTGGTCAATTGTAGGTACATTTAAAACTAATAGTGATCATTTCGAAGCGAAATTTTATGGTGTAGACAACAAAAAAAACGAACTAAAGTCAGAAGCAGAAGTAAATGAAGTACTAAG
Organism: Anaerobacillus sp.; assembly: GCF_046314235.1. Lineage (NCBI taxonomy): Bacteria > Bacillati > Bacillota > Bacilli > Caryophanales > Bacillaceae > Anaerobacillus > Anaerobacillus sp. The sequence goes on along the minus strand of NZ_JBKBWN010000005.1, from coordinate 149,016 downwards.
GAAGCTAAATGACATATTTGTTGTTGAGAGTGTTAAAAAGAAGGAAAGAAAACGAAATCCAGTATTGCCGTTTACTACATCTTCGCTTCAACAAGAGGCTGCTAGAAAGCTGAATTTCCGAGCAAAGAAAACAATGATGATCGCTCAACAACTTTATGAAGGTGTTGATATTGGGAAAGAAGGTACTGTCGGTTTAATTACATATATGAGAACAGACTCTACTAGGGTTTCTGAAGTGGCTGAAAGTGAGGCTAGCGAATATATTAAAACTCATTATGGAGTTGAGTATCTTCCTACCGATAAACGACAAGTGAAAAAAGATAAAAAGTCTCAAGATGCCCATGAAGCGATCAGACCTACAGCAATATTCAATGACCCCAAAACACTTAAGAACTATTTAAGTAGAGATCAGCTTCGTCTATACAAGCTCATATGGGAACGCTTACTAGCTAGTCAAATGGCGCCAGCTATTCTTGATACGATGAGTGTTGATATTAATAATAATGGTGTTATTTTTAGAGCTACAGGTTCAAAGATAAAGTTCCCAGGCTTTATGAAGGTTTATATTGAAGGAAATGATGATGGTAAAAAGGAAGAGGACCGTCTTTTACCACATTTAGAAGAAGGTATGACTGTTTCAAAAGAAACTATTGAACCTAATCAGCATTTTACACAGCCACCTCCTCGGTATACAGAAGCTAGATTAGTAAAGACGATGGAAGAACTAGGATTGGGTAGGCCATCAACATATGCGCCAACTTTGGATACGATTCAACGGCGAGGTTATGTTGCTCTAGAAGATAAACGTTTCATTCCGACTGAATTAGGGGAAATTGTGTTGCAATTAATTAATGAATTTTTCCCTGAAATTATTGATGTTGAATTTACCGCAAAAATGGAAAGTGACCTTGATGCAATTGAAGAAGGGGAAACGAATTGGGTCAAGATCATTGATCAGTTCTATAAAGGCTTTGAAAATAACCTGAAAATTGCCGAAGAAGAAATGAAAGAAGTTGAGATAAAAGACGAACCTGCTGGCGAAGATTGTGAGCATTGTGGACATGAAATGGTTTACAAGATGGGCAGGTACGGAAAGTTTATGGCATGTTCGAATTTTCCTGATTGTCGGAACACGAAAGCAATTGTAAAGGATATCGGTGTAAAATGTCCTACGTGTGATACTGGCAATATTGTTGAGCGAAAAAGTAAGAAACGCCGAACGTTTTTTGGATGTGATCAGTACCCTAGTTGCGAATTTATTTCTTGGGATAAACCGATAGCTAGACCGTGTCCGAAGTGTAACGAAATGTTAGTGGAAAAGAAGACGAAAAAGGGTATTAATGTACAATGTACAAAATGTGATTACGAGGAAGAAGTAAACTAGCTCGTAAGTTGCTAAATATCGAATTCTTGCTTTTTCCTAAAAGAAATTAAAAGATTTAAGGTAATGTCTAGCTCCGAGCGCCAGCTGCTCCTGCGGTTACTCGTCGCAAAATTGCAAAGAAGTAGCTCAAAGTAGTATTTGGCTCGAGGTCAAATAACCTGCCGAGGAAAAAGGATTTCATTTTTTCTTAGATAAAAAAGTGAAAAAGCACACTTTTTTCCTGTCAGAACATTTGCTTGTCGCCGCTTAGCGGGCGCTCTGCGCTTTTCTTAATTGGAGGAATTAATTTTGATTGAAACAAAAGTAAATGTAATTGGTGCGGGCTTAGCAGGTAGTGAAGCTGCATGGCAAATAGCAAGTCAAGGTATACCAGTAAAATTATATGAGATGAGACCTGTGAAGCAAACTCCTGCACATCATACAGATAAATTTGCAGAACTTGTCTGTAGTAACTCATTGAGATCTAATGCTTTATCTAACGCAGTTGGTGTTTTGAAAGAAGAAATGAGGCAGTTGCAATCTGTGATCATCAGGTCAGCAGATGATTGTGCAGTCCCAGCTGGAGGAGCTTTAGCTGTAGATCGTCATGTATTTGCAGGTTTAGTTACAGAGAGAGTAAAAAATCACCCATTAGTAGAAGTCATTACTGAAGAGGTGACTGAAATTCCTGAAGGCCCTACGGTTATCGCATCAGGTCCACTAACTTCGGAGAAACTTTCTCAACAGTTAAAAGAGTTAACTGGGCAAGAGTATTTATATTTTTATGATGCTGCCGCTCCGATTTTAGAGGTCGACAGTATTAACCGTGAAAAAGTATACCTTAAGTCAAGGTATGATAAGGGTGAAGCGGCTTATCTAAATTGTCCAATGAGTGAAGAGGAATTTGATCGATTTTATGAAGCATTGGTTAGCGCTGAAACAGTTCCTTTAAAAGAATTTGAAAAAGAAATATTCTTTGAAGGTTGTATGCCAATTGAAGTTTTAGCTAAAAGAGGCAAAAAAACACTACTATTTGGTCCTATGAAGCCAGTTGGGTTAGAAGATCCGAAAACAGGAAAGCGCCCATTTGCTGTTGTTCAGCTAAGACAGGATAACCAAACAGGAACTCTTTATAACATTGTAGGCTTTCAAACACATTTAAAGTGGGGCCCTCAAAAAGATGTGCTGCAGCTTATCCCAGGTCTAGAAAACGTAGAAATCGTCCGTTATGGTGTAATGCACCGCAATACGTTCATCAATTCTCCTAAATTACTTTTACCTACTTACCAATATAAAGAGAGACCTAATCTGTTTTTTGCTGGTCAAATTACTGGTGTCGAAGGTTATGTTGAGTCAGCAGCTGCTGGCCTTTTAGCAGGTTTAAATGCTGCAAGATATGTACAAGGAAAAGAATTGGTTGTATTTCCAGAGGAAACCGTTCTCGGAAGTATGGCTAACTATATAACAACTGCAAATGAAAAGAACTTTCAACCGATGAACGCTAACTTTGGTTTATTACCTCCTATGGAGCCGCGTGTAAGAAATAAAAAAGAACGCTATGAACAACTAGCTACAAGAGCACTTGATACAATTCAGAATTTTTTGAAAAAAATGTAAATTCACTTGCACCTAATTTGATTTTGTGGTAATATTTAGAGGCTCTAGTGAGGTGAGAACCACAAATGTCAAATTTGGTAAAAGAAATAGAAACGTTTATTCGTTTTTTGCAGGTGGAGAAAAATTTTTCAAACCACACTGTATACAATTACAAAAAGGATATTGAACATTTCTCATCTTTCATGAAGCAGCATAGCATATTTAGTTACGCTGCTGTTTCTTATGTATTTGTAAGACTTTATTTAACAGAGCTTTATGCATTGAACTTAAAAAGAAAAACGGTTGCACGGAAAATCTCCAGTTTAAGAAGCTTTTTTAAATTTTTGCTGGTAGAAGAAGGTGTGAAGGAAAATCCGTTTGCTCTTGCTACTATTCCTAAGCAAGAATCAAGACTCCCGACTTTTTTGTACGAGGATGAGCTTAGTGGGCTATTTACTGTTTCTGAGTTAACGACCCCTTTAGGTCAACGTAATCAAGCTTTGTTGGAGCTGTTGTATGGCACAGGAATTCGTGTTAGTGAATGTTGTAATATACAAATTCAAGATATAGATTTCCAAATTGGAACAGTTAAGGTCCTTGGAAAAGGGCGTAAAGAGCGCTATATTCCGTTGGGAAGCTATGCTGTCGAAGCAATACATACGTATATAAATGATGGTAGAAAGAAATTGTTGAAAAGTGAAAAGGGCAGTACACTTTTTCTAAACTATCGTGGCGAAAAGTTATCACGAAGTGGTGTTAGAAAGATTTTAGAGGACCTAGTAAATAAGGCGGCAATTTCGGTCCATATTAGCCCCCATGTTCTCCGACATACTTTTGCAACGCATATGCTTAATGAAGGAGCGGATATGCGAAGTGTTCAAGAGTTGTTGGGGCACTCTCATTTATCTTCAACACAAATGTATACACATGTCACAAAAGAACATTTGAAAAATGTGTATACTAGCTTTCACCCTAGAGCGTAATTAAACGGAATGATGCCTTTTGTAGTTAGCAGAATGTATGTACATTTGCGACGTACTTCTTAGGTGGTACTTTCCATACTTAGGCGCAATTCGGATACTTAGATTTTCTTAATAAAGGAGGATTTACGTTGGTGCAGTCATTTCATGCTACTACGATTTTTGCTATTCACCATGATGGTAAATGTGCCATGTCAGGGGATGGGCAAGTGACATTTGGAAATGCAGTTGTGATGAAACATACCGCAAGGAAGGTACGTAAATTATACAATGGAAAAGTATTGGCTGGTTTTGCAGGTTCTGTAGCTGATGCGTTCACTCTGTTTGAGAAATTCGAATCAAAACTAGAGGAGTATAACGGGAATTTACAACGAGCTGCTGTTGAGTTAGCGAAAGAATGGCGAAGTGATAAAGTGCTCAGACGACTTGAAGCGATGTTAATTGTGGCAAATTCAGAGAACATTTATCTTGTTTCTGGGACAGGTGAAGTAATTGAACCTGATGACGGAGTGTTGGCCATAGGTTCTGGTGGGAATTATGCACTTTCTGCAGGTCGTGCCTTAAAGAAGCATGCTTCGCATTTAGAAGCAAAGGAAATCGCGATGGCAGCCCTTCAAACAGCTGCAGAAATTTGTGTCTATACAAATAATAATATTGTACTAGAAGAACTTTAATAGTCTCTTGTACAGTGATGTGAAAGTAGTTATCACAAAGCTGTAGTTAAATTAGACAATGAGGAGCGATGGTATGGAAAATCATTTAACACCTCGGCAAATTGTTGAGAAACTAGATCAATACATTGTAGGTCAAGATAAAGCGAAACGCTCTGTTGCAATTGCCCTTCGTAATCGATATCGACGGGGGCAACTAGATGAAAAACTTCGTGACGAAGTTACACCAAAGAACATTTTGATGATTGGTCCAACTGGAGTAGGTAAAACAGAAATAGCTAGGAGATTAGCTAAACTTGTAGGTGCCCCTTTTATTAAAGTTGAGGCAACAAAATTTACTGAGGTTGGTTATGTTGGTCGAGATGTAGAATCGATGGTTCGTGATTTAGTAGAAACATCAATCCGTCTAGTCAAAGAGGATCGTATGAAAAAGGTAAGAGGTAAAGCTGAAGAAAATGCTAATAAACGTATCGTTCAGCTTTTAGTTCCGTCAAAAAAGAAGGAAACGCCTTATAAAAATCCATTTGAGATGCTTTTCGGTGGTCAAAATCAAACCTCTACAGAACAAACCGATGCTACCGATGAGGAAAAGCTCCACAATCTTCGCCGAAGAATGGAACATCAGCTTGCATTAGGTGAATTAGAAGGTCATTATGTTACAGTTGAAGTTGAAGAGCAAACAGGTGGATTTCTAGATATGTTCCAAGGCTCTGGTATGGAACAAATGGGAATGAACATGCAGGATATGCTAGGAAACATGATGCCAAAGAAGAAAAAAAAGCGCAAACTAACTGTTAGAGAAGCCCGTAAAGTATTAACTGACGACGAGGCCCAAAAACTGATTGATATGGATGAAGTATCCCAAGAAGCGGTTTTACGTGCTGAGCAATTGGGTATTATCTTTATTGATGAAATCGATAAAGTGGCAGGGAAAGGTCATCAGTCTTCAGCGGATGTTTCTCGTGAAGGTGTTCAGCGTGATATATTACCAATCGTTGAAGGATCTACAGTTGTTACGAAATATGGTTCTGTGAAAACAGATCATGTCTTATTTATTGCAGCAGGTGCCTTTCATGTTGCGAAGCCTTCTGATTTAATTCCTGAACTACAAGGGCGCTTCCCAATTCGAGTCGAGTTAGCTAGTTTAACTGAAGCTGATTTTGTAAAAATTTTAATTGAACCTAACAATGCATTAATTAAACAGTATCAAGCATTATTAGCTACTGAAGGTATACAAGTTGTATTTTCTGACGATGCTATTGAGAGAATTGCAAAAATTGCAACAGAGGTTAACCAAGATACTGAAAATATTGGAGCAAGAAGGCTCCATACAATACTCGAGAAGCTCTTAGAAGACTTATCTTTTGAAGCACCAGATATTACATTAGAAGAGATCACTATTACGGCTACATACGTAGACGAGAAACTAGCAACGATAGCTAAAAATCGTGATTTAAGTCAATATATTTTATAGAGATATGACAATTTAGGAGGATTTTAAATGGAACTATTAACTAAAACTAGAAGAATTAACGAAATGCTACAAAAAACTGCAGGACAGCCTGTGAACTTTAAGGATATGGCAGAAACACTTCGCGATGTTATTGCAGCTAATATATTTATTGTTAGCCGTAGAGGTAAATTATTAGGTTTTGCTATTAAACAGGAAATTGAAAATGAAAGAATGAAGAAAATGTTAGAAGATCGTCAATTTCCAGAAGAGTACACTACAAATTTATTTAAGATCACTGAAACTTCTTCCAACTTGGATATTAATAGCGAATTTACTGCTTTTCCAATCGAAAATAAAGATTTATTCAATTCAGGGTTAACAACGATTGTTCCAATCAATGGTGGAGGGAATCGAATTGGTACACTAATTTTAGCAAGGTTGACTGATTCATTTGATAATGATGATTTAATTCTTGCTGAATACGGAGCTACTGTAGTAGGGATGGAAATCCTCCATGAAAAAACTATTGAAATTGAGCAAGAGGCGAGAAGTAAAGCGGTTGTACAAATGGCGATTGGTTCGCTTTCTTACAGTGAATTAGAAGCTGTAGAGCATATCTTTGATGAGTTGGATGGGAATGAAGGATTACTAGTAGCCTCTAAAATTGCAGATCGTGTCGGGATTACCCGTTCGGTAATTGTTAATGCCCTTCGTAAACTTGAGAGTGCTGGTGTTATTGAATCACGTTCGTTAGGAATGAAAGGAACATTTATTAAAGTATTTAATGACAAGTTCCTTTTAGAGCTAGAAAAGCTTAAATCGAAGTAATTTAGACCTAAATTTAAAGATGGAGAGACCGAACAATGCAAACTTTTTATGTTTTCATTGTCTGGTCTTTTTTTTGTATGTATATTTCCTTTTGTGACAGCTTTTAGTCAATATTTTAAAACTATGAAATTGGCAAATAGTACCCCTTAAGAAATTGGTACTTTAACCGTATAATAAACTAGAAAACAAACTTGATATATGTTACAAAATAACTAGAAAAATATACAATTTCCGCCAAATCTCACCAAAAAGCTAGGACTATATAATTGAAGTTTAGACAAAATAAAACACTATTAGACAATTGGATAATTATTATATACAATAATCATTAGTGTTAAATTTATTCATACTATAAAAGTACCGCTGTTAACAATTAATTTACATGTAAAGACTAAGATATCCAAGGCGTTAGGCTCAGTTTTTTATTCGGAGGTTTAAAATGAAGATATTCTCTAATTCCAGTCAACAATTACTAGAGCAATCAATAAATGCGGCGTCTTTGCGCCAAAAAACAATATCTCAAAATATAGCAAATGTAGATACACCAAATTATAAAGCAAAGAAAACTATCTTTAAGCATCAGCTCGAAAAAGCAATGAATGGGCAACTTAGAGCTTATCAAACTGACGAACGACACATTCAGTTTGGTGGAAAGACAAGTCATTCTCCTGCCATAGTTGTTTCACGTAATAACACAATGTTTAATCATAACGGAAATAATGTAGATATTGAGCATGAAATGTCTGAAATGGCCAAAAATCAAATTTACTATAATGCGATGATTGAACGATTAAATGGTAGATTTAATAGCTTAAAGACAGTTATTGGAGGTGGAAAATAATTATGACGATTTTTCACGGCTTTAATACAACCGCTTCTGCTCTTACTGCTCAGCGCTTACGTATGGATGTTGTAGCCTCAAATATGGCAAATGTCGACACAACAAGAGGTAAATATGTAAATGGGGAATGGCAGCCATACCAGAGAAAAATGGTAGTTATGCAACCGAATGAAAATCGCTTCTCATCCCACTTGTCAAAAGCTATGGGACGTACAGAACATGCGGGGAACGGTGTAAAGGTCAGTCGAATTGTTGCCGACGAAACTCCCTTTAAGCTTGTTTATCAGCCTGATCATCCAGATGCAAATGAACTAGGGTATGTACGTTTACCAAATGTTGACCCTTTAAAAGAGATGATTGATATGATGAGCGCTACAAGGTCATATGAAGCGAATGTAACGACACTAAATGCAACGAAAAACATGTTAATGAAGGCATTAGAAATTGGTAAAGGGTAAGGAGGGGTATAATTGGAACCTATTTCATTTAAACCGTATTCAATAATGAATGTTAATGCTGGTAGCCAACCTGTAAAAAGACTAACACCAGCAGAAGCACAAAATAGCTTTAAAGTGGCTTTAAGTGATGCGTTACACAAAGTTAACGAAGCACAGCATGCGTCAACACTAGCTACTGAAAAATTAGCTAGAGGAGAAAACATTGACCTTCATCAAGTAATGATCACTGCACAAAAAGCAAGTATTTCATTACAAGCTACAATCGAAGTTCGAAATAAGGTTGTAGAGGCTTATCAAGAAGTTATGAGAATGCAAGTGTAATAGATAGCGATTACTAGTGTGTCTCGTGGACAGCAAGTCAAGAGATTAAACTAACTAAGGTAGACGCCGTTAGTAAAAGTAGGGGGATACATGAACGAGAAATTATTGTTTTATAAAGAGAAAATAACAACATATTGGAGAGAACGAACTAATCTCCAAAAGGGAATTATTGTCGGTTCTTTCCTACTGCTCTTCACCCTTCTCATCCTTGTCTCAATGTTGGGGTCGCGGACGAACATGGTTCCATTGTATACAAATCTTTCGTTTCACGAGACAGGAGAAATTAAAGCCCAGTTAGATGCAAGAGCAATTCCTTCAGAAGTAACTAATAGTGGAACTGCGATCAACGTTCCTGAAGCATTAGTGGACATCTTGAAAGTAGAATTAGCTGCTGAAGGGATTCCTAAGAGTGGAAGTATTGATTATACGACGTTTAAAGATCGTATGGGCTTTGGGATGACTGATAACGAATTTACAATTATGGAACGAGCGGCAATACAGACGGAGTTAGCAAACTTGATTCGTACCATCGACGGTGTACAGCATGCCCAAGTCATGATTACATTGCCAGAACCAAGTGTATGGGTCTCAAGTGAAGCTGAAACAGCATCTGCTTCAGTAACATTGAATATTCGACCGGGATATCAATTAGAGCAACCGCAAATTAGGGCCTTATATCATCTTATTTCAAAAAGTGTTCCGAAACTTCCAGTTGAGAACATTGTTATTATGAATCAAATTGGTGAATATTTAGAGTTGAGAAATGACAATGTTGTTGATTCTACGCTTTCAATTTTTGAACAGCAGAGATCTATCCAAAGAGAAATAGAGCGAGATTTGCAACGTCAGGTACAACAAATGTTAGGTACACTTGTTGGCAGGGATAATGTGCTAGTTTCGGTTTCAACAGATATTGATTTCACAAAAGAAAATCGTGCTGAAGACATTGTTGCTCCAGTAGATGTCGAAAATATGTCTGGCCTGGCAATAAGTATTGAACGAATTACAGAAACATTTAGTGGTGAGGATTTTCAAGATGGTGGTATTCCAGGCACTGGTGAGACCGATATACCTGGTTATCCAGGTGGGGCAGGCTCTGGCGCTGGTGACTATGAGCGTATGGAAGAGCGAATTAACAATGATGTAAATCGAATTCGTCGTGATATCGTTATGAGTCCTTATCAGGTTAGAGATATTGGCATTCAAGTGATGATTGATCCTACAGAAACAGATGCTGATCTGAATCAATTAGTTAATGATGTCCAACAAATACTGAGTACGATTGTTAAAACAAGTATCTCTAAAGAAGTCATTGATCAATTAACATTAGATGAGATTAATGATAAAGTTTTTGTTTCTACACAACAGTTTAAAGGCAAAGTAGTATTAGAAGAACCAAAACAAGGTATTCCAGTCTGGTACTACATTGTAGGTGGATTAATTTTATTTATTATATTATTAATTTTCTTATTATTACGTAAGGGTAAGAAGGTAGAAATGATTGAAGAGTCCACTGCTCAAGCTCTTCGTTTTGATATTCCTGACCCTAATGACGAGCACGATACTGAAGAAAAAGCACGTCGTAGACAATTAGAGAAAATGGCGAAAGAAAAACCAGAAGAATTTTCGAAGCTTGTTCGCACATGGTTATCTGAAGATTAAGGAGGGGAAAGTATGGTAGTAAAAAAGAAGGAATTAACTGGTAAAGAAAAGGCAGCGATTCTTCTTATCTCCTTAGGACCAGACGTTTCAGCACAAGTTTATAAACATTTAAGTGAAGAAGAAATAGATAAGCTCACACTTGAAATTGCAAGTGTCCGAAAAGTTGATACAAGCACGAAAGAAGAAATCATTGATCAGTTCCACCAGTTAGCGATTGCTCAAGAATATATCACTCAAGGCGGAATTGGCTACGCCAAAAATGTCCTTGAAAAGGCGCTTGGAGAACACCAAGCAATGGAAATTATTAATCGTCTAACATCGACGCTTCAAGTAAAGCCATTTGATTTTGCTCGGAAAGCGGATGCAGCTCAAATTTTAAATTTTATCCAAAATGAACACCCACAAACAATTGCACTAATACTTTCATATTTAGAATCAGTTCAAGCAGCTCAAATTCTTTCAGAACTTCCGCAAGAGGTTCAGGCTGATATCGCAAAAAGGATTGCATTGATGGATAGTACATCTCCAGAAATCATTAATGAGGTTGAAAACATTTTAGAACGGAAGCTCTCTGCAACAGTTACCCAAGACTATACGAGAACTGGTGGTATTGAAACCGTTGTTGAAGTGTTAAATAGTGTAGACCGTAGTACGGAGAGGACAATCTTAGATGCTCTTGAAATACAAGATCCTGAACTTGCCGAAGAAATTAAGAAACGAATGTTTGTCTTTGAAGATATTGTTACGCTTGATAATCGATCGATCCAACGTGTTATTCGCGATGTTGAAAACGAAGATTTACAACTTGCGCTTAAAGTTGCCAACGATGAAGTCAAAGATGTTGTCTTTAAAAATATGTCTCAACGTATGGTAGAAACATTCAAAGACGAGATGGAATATATGGGGCCTGTACGTCTGCGTGACGTTGAAGAGGCACAGTCTCGAATTGTTGCTATCATCCGTCGTCTAGAAGATTCTGGTGAAATCGTCATTGCTCGTGGCGGAGGAGATGATATTATTGTCTAACGTCATAAAATCAATTTTTACTACCAACTTAGAAAATGAAAAAAAGACGATTGGATTAAAAAAAGTCACTCCAAAGCTACAACTAAACGATTTAAATGTGGAAGACCGATCTTATCAAGAAACGAAATTAATAGATGAAGAAATTCAAAAAGCTCTAGAACAAGCCGATTGTATAAGAAATGAAGCACAAATGGAGTATCAACGATTTCAGGAAAAGGTCAATGAAGAAATGATCTTTAACCAACAGAAGGCTGAGGAGCTGTTTAAACAAGCCGAAGAAAATGGTTATAATGACGGCTTTCAGAATGGCCTTAAAGAAGGCCAAAGGCAATATGAGGCATTTATTCAAGAAGCAAGAGCTGTCGTTACTTCTTCTAAAAATGACTACCTCAAAAAAATTGAGGAAGCAGAACCGGTTATCGTTGAATTAGCTGTAAAAATTGCTGAAAAAGTTATCTCAAATGAACTAAAATCAGAACATGAAAATTGGCTTTCAATAGTTACGGCGGTAATTAACGAAGTTAGAGAACAAGAGTATGTAAAAATTTATGTACACCCTACTTGGTTTGAGTTCACAATTGCACGTAAAGAAGAGCTTGGACTGTTATTGCCAAATTGTAATAATTTATATATATATCCAGATGCCCATCTTCAAGAGAATGGCTGCCAAATTGAAACGCCGTATGGAAAAATAGATGCTTCTGTTGATAGTCAACTTGTAGAGATTAAGTACGCACTTCTAGAGAAATTAAAGGAGTTGGGCGAGGATGAGAGTCGCTAACTTAATAGATCGAGTAAGTACAATTGACTCCTTTAAGAATTATGGGAAAGTGACAAGAGTCGTTGGTCTTACGATTGAGTCGAAAGGTCCTCAAGTTTCAATTGGTGAGCTTTGCTACATTATCATTGGTAAAGCAACAAAACGAAAAGTGATGGCTGAAGTTGTTGGCTTTCGTGATGAAATGGTATTATTGATGCCATTTACGACAGTTCATGATATTAGCCCTGGAAGTCTTGTTGAAGCTACTAAAAAACCATTACAGGTGAAAGTTGGTTCTGGTCTTATTGGGCATATTGTTGATGGATTAGGGCAACCGTTAAATGGACTTGAATTACCAAATGGTTTGAGACCATATCCAACTGAAAATCCACCTCCAAACCCATTATCTAGACCGCGGATTTATGAACCGCTTAGTTTAGGGGTTCGAGCAATTGATAGTCTATTTACAGTTGGTAAAGGACAGAGAATGGGGATATTTGCTGGGAGTGGCGTAGGTAAAAGTACATTAATGTCGATGATTGCTAAAAACTCGGAAGCAGATGTAAATGTCATTGCATTAATAGGAGAACGAGGTCGAGAAGTTAGAGACTTTATTGAAAGGGATTTAGGTGAAGATGGTTTAAGAAAAACAGTCGTTGTCGTTGCTACTTCAGACCAACCAGCCCTAATGAGAATTAAAGGGGCAATGACTGCTACAGCCATTGCTGAATATTACCGAGATCAAGGTCTAAATGTTACATTAATGATGGATTCCGTTACACGTTTTGCGATGGCTCAACGTGAAATCGGTTTAGCGATCGGTGAACCGCCTACAACAAAAGGCTATACACCAAGTGTTTTTGCCTACCTACCGAAGTTATTGGAACGCTCTGGCACTAATGAATTTGGAACAATAACTGCGTTTTATACGGTGTTAGTTGATGGTGATGATATGAATGAACCGATTGCTGATGCAGTACGCGGTATCTTAGATGGACATTTAGTTTTAGACCGTAAGTTGGCAAATAAAGGACAATTCCCTGCAATTAACCCATTAAGAAGTATTAGCCGTGTGATGAATGATATTGTTGAGCCTAGTCATCGTTACGCTGCAGATCGATTAAGACAATTATTGGCTATTTATACTGATTCTGAGGACTTAATCAATATTGGTGCATATAAACGAGGAGCTTCAAAAGAAGTTGATGAAGCTATTCAAGCGTACCCAGACATTATTAACTTTATTAAGCAATCTACTGAGGAGATAGTTACCTTCAATCAGGCTGTCCATTTGCTACTACAAGACTATAGTAAAGGGGAATAGTTATGTCATTTCGGTTTACGTTGCAAAAAATTCTTGATGTTCGAGAAAGTGAAAAGCTAAACGCTGAAAAGGAATATTCCCAAGCTACTAGACAGTTTGAGGATGTAGCTACGAAATTATATGAGCTCCTAAAACAAAAGGAAGGCTTCGAAAGTGATTACTATCAGCGGATTGAAAGTGGAATACACATTTTCCAAATTCAGCAGTCACAATCTTTGTTATCACAGTTACAAAAACGTATCGATCAGTTTCAGGTGTATACACAAAAAGCTCGTGAAAACATGAATCGAAAACAAGAGCAACTTGTAGAAAAATCGATTGAACAAAAAAAATACGAAAAGATGAAACAAATAAAATATGATATATACGTAGAAGAAACAAGGCGACAAGAAAATATTTTGATGGACGAAATTTCCGTTCAACAGTTCGTCAAGCGATGAAATTAGGTGAGCGAATGAAACAAGAAGAGCAGAAACACAGTGCGATGCAGTGGTTTTTTATGGTTATCTTAATCCCTGTGCTGTTTGGAATGATACTATTTGGCATTATTCTAAACTTCATAGGCGTAAATGTTGTCGATCAGGCAAAGTCAGTCGCTTCAAATATTCCGTTCCTTTCAGAGTATGTTAAAACTGAAGAGCAACAATTAAAAGAAGAGGAAAGAGCCGATTTGGAAAAGTTAACGGCTTTGGTTAGTGATCGTGAAAAAGATATAGAGCAATTAAAAAATAACCTCACATCTAAAGAGCTAGAAATCGAGTCACTTTCTGAAAGAATCAAGGTGTTAATGAGCGAGCTAGAGGAAATGGAAGTAAATCAGTCTTCAGTGACGAAAGTTTATGAGGATTTTGCGAAAATGTATGTTGCCATGTCAGCTAAAAATGCAGCAGGTATTTTAAGTGAGTTACCAGAGGAAGAGGCAGCCTTGCAACTAACGCACTTAAAAGCAGATCAAAGGGCGCAAATTTTAGCGAAAATGACGCCAGAAAAGGCAGCCAAGTTAATTACCCTTATTGGTAACAATTAACCGGGTAATTAAATACCTAATGAAAATAGACATGCCTAGCTAGAGTAGCCAAATTTCTCTATTCTTGAAGGGAGGTGAAAAAAGATGACTCAAATGAATGTTATCCATGTAGCGCAAGTAACACAGCAAAGTAAATCCTCTAAAGAGACGAATAAAAGTGAAAACTCTGGATTTTTACACTTGTTTAAACATGCATTAACTGATACTGAAGTACATCAAACATTTGAAGCTCCAAAGGATGAAATTGAAATCTCAGATTTGCATACGCTTATTTTACAACTTATTAACAAAGATCAAGTAAATGACGAAAATTTACTCTCAAACCCAAATGCTGAGGAATTGCTAAAGCAACTCCCATTTGTACTGCAAATGGAGATTGAAGAAATTTTTAACGCGGATAGTAACAACTTTAATTTTGTTGAGGATGGACAGGATTACTTGCAAAATCCTGCTATGTTATTGGCATTAGTGATTAGGTTTTCTAATACTACGAATGAGGATCTCGGCACTTCAAAACAGACAAGCCTTGAAAGTAGTGTTATCCAAAGACTTCTTTCACAATTAGAGAAAACACTATCTGAAAATGGGAAAGAAATAAATCTTAATGGCCAAAAGGGAAGTCTAAATAAAGAAGAGTTCATTTTATCGGCATTTATCCGTTCGTCAACGGGAAATGACAAAGCAGTTTCTCAGGTTGCAGCTCCGATAGTGCAAGGATTGCCAATGAATCAAGTTCATCAGTTTGCACTTCATGTTGGTAGAGATCTTACAGAACAACAAAACGCTGAAAAATTCTTAAGACAATTTCATAACATCCTTGGAAAAAGCTCTTTAGTCCAATTCCCTAACGGGTTAAACAAACTAACGATTAAGTTATTTCCACAGCATTTAGGGAGATTAGATATTACTTTAACACAACAAAATGGTGTCATCATTGCGCAATTAATGACGACAACGAAAGCTGCAAAAAGTGCCCTAGACACACAACTTCATCAATTAAGACAAGCGTTTATCGGTTTGAATATTCAAGTCGAAAAATTAGAAGTTGTTACTCAACAACAGCACCAATCGTTGCAACAATCAGATAAAGAAAACCAGCAAGGTAAAAACAGTAGTCAGCAAAATAAAGATCAAAATGAGGAAGACAATGTAGACGATAAAATCAAGTTCGAAGATTTCTTAAATGAAACTTTCGATGAAGAGGTGTAATAAGATCTGATGATTAATTCAGTAAATAGTTTATATTTGTCAGAACGACAATCAGAACGAAAAACGGGGCAACGAACTTTAGACCAAGATGCGTTCTTAAAAATCTTAATGACACAATTAGCAAATCAAGATCCATCAAAGCCAATGGAAGATAAAGAATTTATCTCGCAAATGGCTAATTTTTCAAGTTTAGAACAAATGACACAAATGAATAAAGCTCTGACTGGCTTTATTGATATGCAAAAGGACAGCCATTTTCTATCTCATAGCCAATTGATCGGTAAGGAAATCAAGTGGGAACAAGTGGTTGCCAATACTCAAGGTGAGACTGAAATGAGAGTTCAAGATAGCGTTGTCAAAGCAATAAAATTTCAACATGGGACAACTAGACTAGTATTAGAAGGTGGAGAAGTAATCGATACAATCCAAGTGATCCATATTAGTAGACCTACTGATAAGTAACTAATATGGGAGACGGAGGTGATCAGAATGGATAAACGGATTCAAGCCCACCATCTGCACCAACTACCAAGACCAACGGTATTACCAAAAAAGCAAACAGTTCCAACTACTTCCTTTAAAGAATTGCTCAATGCTGAATTCAGAGACACGTTTGAGCTAAAAGTTAGCAAACATGCTCAAAAACGACTTGAGGACAGGGGTATTACTATCGATGATAACCAATGGTCAGAAATTTCAGTGAAAATTAAGGAAGCAAAGGCAAAAGGTGTCCATGATTCTTTAGTAGTTTTAAGAGATGCAGCTTTGGTTGTTAGTGCAAAGAATAATACGGTAATTACAGCGTTAGATCGAAATGAAGCAAAAACGCAAATTTTCACAAATATTAACGGAACAATCATAATTGATTAGCTGGACCGAAAGGAAGCTATAAGCTGCTGACTGATAGAAGCAGTTCAAATTGAAGGAGGAAAAAATATGTTACGTTCAATGTATTCTGGGATTGGTGGAATGAAAAATTTCCAAACTAAACTTGATGTAATTGGTAATAATATTTCTAACGTAAATACATTTGGTTTCAAAAAAGGCCGTACTACATTTAAAGATTTAGTTAGCCAACAACTTTCAGGAGCTAGTAACCCAACCGATAACAGAGGAGGAACAAACCCTCGCCAAATCGGTTTAGGTGGGACAATCGCTTCAATAGATACGATTCACACACAAGGCAGCTTACAAACAACTGGTCGTGCTCTCGATCTTGGAATTTCTGGAGATGGGTTCTTTATTGTCAATAATGGCAATCTCTCTTATTATACACGTGCTGGAAATTTTTATTTAGATCGTCAAGGAACGCTTGTAACGTCAGATGGACTCAAGGTTCAAGGGTTTCAACCGAATGCTACTGGAACAGGAATAAATCCTAATGCGTTTGGAGACTTAAGGATTGAGGCAGGAACTGTAATTCCACCACAGGCAACAACTCAGGTGACTTTTAAAGGGAATTTAGATGCAACGCAGGCAATTGGTGCAACGCCACCTGAACGTGTCTTTATTCAACATAAAGTTACTGACTCTCTTGGTGGAGTGCATGATGTGAGAATGCAATTTGAAAGAACTGGCGCTGGAACTTGGAATTATACTGCGCAAAGATTTGATAGCACAGTTACACCACCAACTAGTCCATGGGTAGCGTTAAACACACCAGTAACAGGAACACTAAGTTTTGATGCAAATGGTGCTCCTATAACAACAGGGTTCCCGGTTCCACCAGCGAACCTAGTATTGTCTCCAGCAGAGTTAGGGAACAATGTAAACCCAATAACGATTCCATTGAGTGTTGATATGTTCAAAGGGCTAACTCAATTTGAAGGTTCAAATACTGCAGATGTTGATATCGTTAATGGTAATTCCGAAGGGTTCCTTGAAAGTTTTAATATATCCCAAACTGGAGAAATAAATGGCGTATATACAAATGGTGAAGTAAGGATTTTAGGGCAGATTGCGATGGCAACATTCAATAACACGGGTGGTTTAACTAAAGCCGGTGAAAATCTTTTTCAAGTTTCTAACAACTCAGGGTTACCAAATGTTGGTTTTGCTGGTCAAGGTCGAGGTGTTATGGCTGGAAGTACACTTGAAATGTCAAATGTTGACCTTTCAGAAGAATTTACTGAAATGATCGTTGCACAACGTGGGTTTCAAGCGAATACGCGAATTATCACAACATCTGATGAGATCCTCCAAGAATTAGTAAATCTAAAACGTTAATTTAGTAATTATCTAGATTAGAAGAATAGCTACCGAAATAAGTTATTCTTCTCTCTCTTTCACAATTCATAGTTAGGAGGATAAGAGGCAAGTACATGCCTCTTACATTACAAGATGATTAAACTTAACCGTTTAAACGGTCATTCGTTTATGTTAAATGCAATTTTCATAGAACAAGTACAATCATTTCCAGACACGACAATAACTTTATCAAATGGAAAGAAAATTGTTGTGCTTGATTCAGAAGAAGATGTTATGCTGAAAACAATCGAATTTTATCAAAAGGTTGGAATAGTAAAACTGATGAAGACGGAAATGGAGGGAAGTTGATTTGTTTAAAAATAAATTAGTTAACATTATGTTAATTATACTAGTTACCCTAACGCTAATTGGGGGAATTACACTAGTTCTATATTTTCAATTTACTAAGTCAACTGACCAGAACAATGAGTCGACGATTGATGAAATCCTCGCCTTATCTGTTGATACAAATGAAATCACTACTAATCTACTAACAAATGATTTCATTCGAGTTACATTTAAAATTCAAGTAGATAATGCGAAAGCAAAAAAAGAGCTTGAAAAACGTGACTTTCAAGTTCGCAACATTATCATTCGTGAACTCTCGGGAATGCGTGCAAGTGACTTTTCGGGGTCTTTAGGGATTGAGAACTTAGAAAATATAATACAGATAAAAATTAACGAGTATATGCAAGAGGGTGTTGTTATGAAAGTTTATACGACAGGTTTTGTCTTGCAATAGCAATTATAGAAAAGAATAGTTTTCTTAAAGAGAGGTGAGGCTCTTGGCTGAGGTTTTATCACAAAGTGAGATAGATGCCCTGCTATCTGCAATATCAACTGGGGAAATGGACGCTAATGAACTAAAAAAAGAGGAAAGTCAGAAAAAAATTAAAGTTTATGATTTTAAGCGAGCACTTCGCTTCTCCAAAGATCAAATTCGTAGTTTGACAAGAATCCATGAAAACTTTGCGAGATTATTAACAACTTACTTTTCTGCACAACTTCGAACGTTTGTTCAAATAACAGTTGCTTCTGTTGACCAGCTACCATATGATGAGTTTATTCGTTCTGTACCTAAAATGACAATATTAAACGTTTTTGAACCATATCCTTTAGATGGACGTTTCTTAATAGAAGTGAACCCAAATATTGCCTATGCAATGCTTGATCGTCTTTTAGGTGGTAGAGGTGTGGCAGTTAATAAAGTGGACAATTTAACTGAAATAGAAACGAAAATAATGGCACAACTTTTTCAAAGAACGTTAGAGAGTTTTCAAGAAGCTTGGAGCACAATTATTGAGCTAGATCCACAGATGGATGAATTAGAGGTAAACCCACAGTTTCTACAAATGGTTTCACCAAATGAAACAGTGGTCGTTATCTCTCTTTCAACTGCGGTTGGCGAAACGACTGGAATGATCAATATTTGTCTTCCGCATGTCGTTCTTGAAGATATTTTACCCAAGTTATCAGTGCATTATTGGATGCAGACGAAAAAGAAAAGTCGTCTACCTGAAGAAGTAGAAGCATTAGAAAAAAACGTCCATACCGTACCATTAGTTTTGAAAGCAGAGTTAGGGAAGTCGGATATTACAATTCAAGAGTTTTTACAGCTTGACATCGGCGATACTATAGAGCTTAATCGCTTAATTGAAGATCCTCTATTAATTAAAGTAGGGGAAGAACCAAAATTCTGGGCCCAACCTGGAAAAGTCAAAAATAAGCTTGCTATTCAAGTTACAGAAGTAATTGGGGAGGGTGAAAATAATGAGTGACATGCTTTCTCAAGAAGAGATTAATGCATTATTAAGCGGTCTTAATAATGATGACAATGAAGATAGTACCGACTCAGCTAAGATTAATATCGAGAATTACCTTTCTAGCATTGAGCAAGATGCATTAGGGGAGATCGGCAATATTACCTTTGGAAGTGCGGCAACAGCATTATCGACATTATTAAATCAAAAAGTAGATATTACTACACCTAAAGTATCAGTTATTGATAAAAAAGATCTTGAAGAACAGTTTCCTCAACCACATGTTGCAGTCCATGTGAAATACACAGAAGGCTTTGAGGGAATGAATTTATTAGTCATTAAAACGATTGATGCAGCCATTATAGCTAACCTAATGTTGGGTGGCGATGGTACAGACGTAAATGAAACTGAGCTAGGGGAAATGGAAATTAGTGCGGTTCAAGAAGCTATGAATCAAATGATGGGCTCTGCTTCTACGTCAATGTCAACGATATTTAATAAGAAAGTCGACATTTCGCCTCCTGGAATAGACTTATTGGACGTTAAGGGTGGCGAAGGCACTACAAATATTCCTGATGAGGATATTTTGGCGAGAATATCATTTAGTTTGAAAATTGGTAACTTGATAGACTCACAAATTATGCAACTAGTTACAGTGTCATTTGCCAAAGACTTGGTAAACCAATTAATGAATCCATCTAGTAATGAAGAGGAAGAAGTTGTCCCTGAGCTAAACCAAGCTAATCCGACAAACAACCATCAACAAAGCCATTATCAACAACCTGAAGAAGTGCAATCGTATTATGAAACACCAACACAGCCAATGCAAACGACTCCAGCTGCTGCACAATATTATGAGCAACCAGCTGTACAAAGACAAGCACAAAGCTTTGGTGGAATGGGATATGGGCAGCAGCCGAATCAACGAGCGGCTAATGTTCAACCGGCTGCGTTTTCTAGTTTTGAAACACCTAGCTTAAATCAAGCAGAAGCAAATAATTTAGGGATGCTGTTAGATATTCAACTTCAAGTGACAGTTGAATTAGGTAGAACTAAACGATCGATCAAGGAAATTTTAGAACTTTCACAAGGTTCGATTGTTGAACTTGATAAATTAGCAGGTGAGCCAGTAGATATTCTAGTAAACAGTAAGTTAATTGCTAAAGGGGAAGTAGTCGTTATTGATGAAAACTTTGGAGTAAGGGTGACGGATATTGTTAGTCAAACGGATCGCTTAAAAAACTTACAATAACAAACTGTACATTTAAAAGGAGGGCCAAAAATGGCTAATAGAATTTTAATCGTAGATGATGCTGCGTTCATGAGAATGATGATTAAAGACATCTTGTCTAAAAATGGTTTTGAAATAGCTGGTGAAGCGAATGATGGTGCACAAGCAGTAGAAAAATTCAAAGAACTGTCTCCGGACCTTGTGACAATGGATATTACGATGCCTGAGATGGATGGAATTACTGCACTTAAGGAGATCAAAAAATTTGATCCAAATGCTAAAGTGATTATGTGCTCAGCGATGGGCCAACAAGCAATGGTCATTGATGCTATTCAAGCAGGAGCGAAAGATTTTATCGTTAAACCGTTCCAAGCAGACCGTGTAATTGAAGCAATAAAGAAAACGATTGGATAAAACAGATGATTGGTCGTGGACAACCTATGAACTACTATAAAGTTTTTGTATGCTTCATCTTTTTCATGGGTGTTTTTCATCCGCTTGAAACAATTCAAGTACAAGCGGATGATAACAAGTCTGTTCTAAAAACTTATCAAGAGGAAGATGGACAAGTCCCTGGTGAAGATGAGAAAAGTCAAATTAATCAACAAATCTCTACTGAAAATGAGAAAAGTCAAGAAGATGAACCAGTCCTTGGCTCAGCTGAAGACATACAAGTTGGTACTGGTTTAACCGATCAAAGCCTATTTGGAATGTTTTTTAAATTGTTTATTGCGCTAGCTGCGGTTATATTTATGATTTATGCACTTATCCGATTTATAGGAAGACGTTCGCAATCTTATCAAACTCATCGCACCTTACAAAATATAGGTGGAGTCCATATTGGTAGTAACCGTTCTATTCAGTTAGTTAGAGTTGGAGAGCGGGTTTTAGTCGTAGGAGTTGGAGAAACCATTCAGTTACTAAAAGAAATAGACAATCATTCCGAAGTAAAAAAAATAATTGAGGACTACGAAGTTCAAGAAGTACAGCAACAACTCTCATCTGCTGTTTCTTGGGTTAAATCAAAACTAAATGGACATGAGGAAAGTCATGACTCCAAGCAGTATTTTAAAGGATTGTTAGAGCGTCAATTAACTGATGTGAAAAATTCGCAAAAACAGGCCCATGCAGCGATTAAGGAGAGGGAGCAATGATATCATTAAGTTTTATTCCTGCCTTAGATATTTTTAGCGATGAGCCACAAAACCTAGCTTCTACGATTCAACTGTTATTGTTAATGACAGTTTTAACATTAGCTCCAAGTATATTAATTTTAATGACTTGTTTTACTAGAATTATCATCGTGTTATCATTTGTTCGGACTGGTCTTGCAACGCAACAAATGCCACCTAATCAAGTGCTGATTGCTTTGGCTTTATTTATTACATTTTTCATTATGTCACCAATCTTGTCAGAAGTAAACGAAACAGCTCTTCAGCCATTATTTAATGATGAATTATCTCAAGAAGAAGCGTTTGAAAAGGCTACTACACCTTTTAAATATTTTATGGCTGAGCATACAAGAGAAAAAGATTTAGCGTTGTTTATGGGCTACGCAGGCATGGAACGACCTAATTCTATAGATGAAATACCGCTTACGGCGTTAGTACCTGCATTTGCTATTAGTGAAATAAAAACCGCTTTCCAGATCGGTTTTATGATTTTCGTGCCATTTTTGGTGATCGATATGGTCGTTGCTAGTATCCTGATGTCAATGGGGATGATGATGCTTCCACCAGTAATGATTGCATTGCCGTTTAAGATTTTGCTCTTTGTCATGATTGATGGCTGGCATTTAGTTGTTAGATCATTACTATTAAGCTTCTAAAAGGGTGGTTTCAATGAGTGCAGAATTTGTCATTTCAATGGCAGAAAAAGGTGTATTTACAGTATTAGTGATTGCTGGACCATTACTACTAATTGCTTTAGGAATTGGTCTAGCAGTAAGTATCTTTCAGGCAACAACTCAAATTCAGGAGCAAACATTAGCATTTATCCCGAAAATTGTCGGAGTATTAGTGGCACTAATCGTTTTTGGACCATGGATGCTCTCACATATGCTTACTTTTGCGTCTGAAATCTATAGTAACTTGCATCGGTTTGTTGGATAATGCTTGATTTATTACAATACGCTCCTGCATTTTTACTGATTTTAACTAGGGTTTCGAGTTTTTTTATAACATTACCATTATTTTCTCACCGAACAATTCCAGCTTTCTTTAAAGTTGGGCTTGCTTTTTTCCTAACTTGGTTAATGTTTTTTACAATTGATCCTGCAATTATTGAAATTGATGGGCTTTATTTTTTGTTAATTATGAAGGAGGCAATTGTTGGACTGACAGTTGGATTAATTGCGATGGTTATGATGTACGCGATCCAAGTAGCTGGAGGTTTTATTGATATAAAAATGGGGTTTATGATTGCAAATGTTATCGACCCTCAAACTGGGGCACAAAGTCCTTTAACGGGTGGATACTTATATACATTCGCCCTTTTATTTTTATTAGCAATTGACGCACATCATCTATTATTAGATGGGATATTTTATAGCTATCAATTTATCCCGCTTGAACAAATTTATCTTCCTTTTAGTAATGAAGCAATTTTGACGCACTTTATTAAGACATTTACGACAATGTTCTTTATCGCCTTTCAAATGGCGATGCCAATAGTTGGTTGTTTATTTTTAGTCGATGTTGCTCTAGGAATGATCGCTAGAGCTGTTCCGCAAGTGAATGTTTTCGTTATTGGATTTCCAATTAAAATTTTTGTAGGTTTTGTTATTCTTATACTCGCTATGCCTGCTTTTTTTATGGTAACTAAACAATTGGTGCAACAAATGATACTAGCAATGCGAACATTAATGCAGCTCTATGGAGGGATGTAGGATGTTTATTTTACCTGTAGATCTCCAGTTTTTTTCTCAAGAAAAAACGGAAAAGGCGACTCCGAAAAAAAAGCAAGAAACTAGAAACAAAGGTCAAGTTGCGAAAAGTACTGATATTAATACAGCCATAATTTTGCTATTGATTTTTATTTTTTTATGGCTAATAGGTGGCTATGTAGGAAAGCAAGTCACAAAATTTCTACAATATATGTTCCAAGAGTTCTTGCTATTTCAATTTACGGCTGAGACTGTTCATAGTTTATTTTTAGAAATTACAATGCAAGCTGTCATCATTGCTGCGCCAATCATGGTGATGGCAATGCTAGCTGCTATTTTTAGTAATTACCTACAAGTTGGTTTTTTGTTTGCTCCTGAAGCAATTAAAATGAAACTGAGTAAACTTAATCCAATCCAAGGTTTTAAAAAGATTTACTCCATCAAGGCTATAGTAGAGCTTTTAAAGTCTTTGCTAAAGATAGGACTAGTTGGCCTAGTTACGTTTACGATCCTTTGGTTAAGTCTTGATCAAATGCTTATTTTATCGCTTATTCCAGTTGCCGATTCTCTAAGTTTTGTAGGGAATTTAACAGTTACAATGGGGGTAGCAGTTTCAATTTTACTCGTTTTCTTGGCTGTTTTAGATTACATGTATCAAAGATATGATCATGAAAAAAATATTAAAATGTCAAAGCAAGATGTAAAAGATGAATATAAAAAAACAGAGGGAGACCCTCTGATTAAATCTAAAATTAAAGAAAAACAAAGGCAAATGGCAATGCAAAGAATGATGCAAGAAGTGCCTAAAGCAGATGTTGTTATTACAAATCCGACTCATTATGCAGT
This sequence comes from Anaerobacillus sp., assembly GCF_046314235.1. Lineage (NCBI taxonomy): Bacteria > Bacillati > Bacillota > Bacilli > Caryophanales > Bacillaceae > Anaerobacillus > Anaerobacillus sp. The sequence continues at coordinate 124,529 of NZ_JBKBWN010000005.1, read as the reverse complement.
AGCCTTGAAGTACGATGGCGATAAAATGGATGCCCCAGTTGTCGTTGCAAAAGGTGTTGATTTTATTGCACAAAAAATTAAGGGCATTGCAAAGCATCATGAAATTATTACAGTTGAAAATAGACCATTGGCCAGAGCTTTATACGACCAAGCAGACATTGGTGATGAAGTGCCTGAGGAATTATTTAAAGTTGTGGCAGAGGTTTTAGCATATGTTTACCGTATAAAAAATAAAGTATAACTTCGTATTCTGAAGGAGAGAAACAAATGTCAGTTAAAGATTTAAGTGTACTATTAGCGGTAATCCTAATAGTCGTCATGCTCATCATTCCACTTCCGCCAGGAATGTTAGATTTTCTGATTATTATTAATATCTCTCTTGCTCTCCTAATTATATTAGTTGCAATGAACACAAAAGAGCCACTTCAGTTTTCTATTTTTCCAACGCTACTACTTTTAGTAACGTTGTTTCGTTTAGGGTTGAACGTTTCCACAACTAGATCAATCCTTGGTAGTGGAGAAGCTGGAAATGTGATTGACACATTTGGTTCATTTGTAGTAGGTGGAAACGCACTTGTTGGGTTTGTTGTATTCTTAATTTTAATTATTATCCAGTTTGTTGTAATTACCAAAGGGGCTGAACGGGTATCAGAAGTAGGTGCACGTTTTACTCTTGATGCAATGCCAGGGAAGCAAATGAGTATTGATGCAGATTTAAATGCAGGGATGATCTCTGATATTGAAGCAAAAGAACGTCGTTTGAAAATTGAACGAGAAGCCGATTTTTATGGTGCAATGGACGGAGCTAGTAAATTCGTTAAAGGTGACGCAATTGCTGGGATAGTCATTGTAATCATTAATATAATTTTTGGCTTAATCATAGGTATGATGCAGCAAGGAATGGATATTGCCTCTGCAGCTTCAAAGTACACACTTTTAACAGTTGGAGACGGATTAGTCAGTCAAATACCAGCCTTATTAATTTCAACAGCTACTGGTATTGTTGTTACGAGAGCTGCTTCTGAAGGAAATTTAGGTGATGATATTACAGCCCAGTTACTGGCCTATCCTAAAATGCTTTATATTGCTGGTGGAACAATTCTGTTGCTAGGTATATTTACACCAATTAATTGGGGTTTAACAACCTCAATGGGAGCGTTTTTAATCATTGGTGGTTTCTTATTGCTAAAAAAAGAAGATGAGAAAATAACTCAAGAAGCCGAAACGGCAAGTGCCGAAGAAAGTCCAGATGACATGAAATCACCAGAAAGCGTAGTGAATTTACTACAAGTTGATCCAATCGAATTTGAATTTGGTTATGGGCTTATCCCATTAGCTGATGCAAACCAGGGTGGTGACTTATTGGATCGAGTTGTAATGATTAGACGTCAGTTAGCCATTGAATTAGGCTTAATCGTTCCTGTTATTCGGATTAGAGACAATATTCAATTGCAACCAAATGAATATTCGATCAAAATTAGAGGTAATGAAGTAACAAAAGGTGAGTTATTACTAGATCACTTTATGGCAATGAGTCCCGGTGTTGATGATGAAAGTATTATCGGCATTGAGACGATTGAACCAGCGTTTGGAATGCCTGCACTTTGGATTAGCGAGGATATGAAAGAGCAAGCAGAACTTTCAGGATACACGGTTGTTGATCCGCCGTCTGTTGTTTCGACTCATTTAACGGAAGTAATCAAGCGACATGCTCATGAATTATTGGGACGGCAAGAGACAAAACAATTAATAGATCACCTAAAAGAAGCGTACTCTACGTTAGTAGACGATGTTACTCCAAATCCACTTTCGATTGGAGAAGTTCAAAAGGTATTGGCAAACTTACTAAAAGAAAAGGTTTCAATTAGGAACCTGCCAACGATCTTCGAAACGTTAGCAGATTATGGTCAAATGACAAAGGATACGGATCTCATTACTGAATATGTTAGACAAGCACTTTCAAGGCAAATTACGAAACAATATGCAAACTCAGCTGAACCTCTCTATGTTGTAACAATGAGTGGCTCGGTCGAAAAGATCGTCGCTGATGGTGTTCAACAAACAGAACATGGTAATTTTCTTGCATTGGATCCAGCTGACTCTCAAGGAATTATTGATGCAGTTCTATTTGAAGTAGAACGAATGAGTGAAATGGGACAAATGCCAGTTTTACTTTGTTCGCCAGCAGTTCGCATGTATATTAGACATCTTCTAGAAAGATATATACCTCATGTCCCAGTTCTATCATATAATGAGCTTGAGCCTTCGATTGAGGTGCAAAGTGTAGGGGTGGTGAATATCTAATGAAAGTTAAAAAATTTGTAGCAAAGTCAATGTCAGAAGCAATGAAGAAGATACGGGCTGAACTTGGAAGTGAAGCTGTAATCTTAAACTCAAAAGAAATCGAGACAGGTGGTTTTTTAGGTTTTTTTACAACTAAAAATATTGAAGTAATTGCGGCTATTGACACAGCCCCAACTGTTAGGAGATCTACTGCTAAAACTACTAAACAACCTAATAATAGTACAGCAGCGAAAACCACTCCAATTGACAAAGAAGTAAAAGAGCTCGATATATCACAAAACGATCGAATGTTAGAAAAAGAGGTCAAAGAACTTAAAAACATTGTCAACGGTATATCGAATTCACTTGTTTCTCAATTCGATGATTACCCAGAAGTTCTAAAGAAAATTAATCAACATTTTATAGACCAAGACATTTCACCTAACATTCGAATAGAAGTGATGAAAAAGTTATTAAAAAAGTGGTATATTATAGATGAGGGAACAAAAAACGACACCGAAGTATTAAAATGGACAAAAGACATCTTAAAAGAGCTGATTCAGTCGAATGAGATGGGTGGTTTTACGTACAACAAGAAGTTTTTAAATCTTGTTGGACCTACGGGAGTAGGTAAAACAACTACGATTGCCAAAATAGCAGCTAATTGTATGATAAAACATCATAAAAAGGTCGCTTTTATTACCACTGATACTTTTCGAATTGCAGCAATTGAACAGCTAAAGACGTATGCAAAGATTTTAAATGTTCCTGTTGAGGTTGCATATTCAGTCGATGATTTTAAAAAAGCGAAAGAAAAATTAGCAAGTTTTGATTTAATATTAATTGATTCTGCAGGTAGAAATTTTTTAAATGAATTATATATTGATGAACTAAAGAAAGTAATTGACTTTGATGATGAAATGGAAACTTACTTAGTCCTTTCTCTAACCTCAAAGTACCGAGATATGACTACAATTTTTGAACAATTTTCTAAAATTAACATTAACAAGGTTATCTTTACTAAAAATGATGAAACATCTTCCAAAGGTGCATTACTCAATTTAATTCATGAATATAAAATAGGTGTATCTTACATTACTAATGGACAAAGTGTACCAGATGATATCATTGAAGGCTCTGCTGAAGAAATCGTCAATATTATAACTGAGGTCGAAACCAATGGATGATCAAGCAAAAAACTTACGTAAGATGTTACAAATGGCAAGCGATCCGAAAATGTCAACAAAAGTTATCGCAGTTGTAAGCGGTAAAGGTGGCGTTGGAAAATCCAATTTTTCAATAAATTTTGCTATTGAGCTTTCAAAATCGGGTAAGAAAGTTCTCTTGTTTGATTTAGATATAGGGATGGCCAATGTTGATATTTTAATGGGGATATCTTCTAAATATACTATCTTGGATATGATCGAAAGAGAGTTGTCGATTTGGGATATTGTTGAGGAAGGACCTGAAGGACTTTCTTTTGTTGCGGGAGGTACTGGTTTTTCGTCTTTATTTCAGCTTAATCCACGTAAGTTAGCCCGATTTCTTCAGCAGTTAGAGTTAATAAATGGTCAATATGATTATATTATTTTTGATATGGGCGCAGGCGCCACTAAAGATAGTTTACACTTCATTTTATCTGCCAACGAAATAATTGTTGTAACAACACCAGAACCAACATCGGTAACTGATGCTTATTCAATGGTGAAATATATACAGTTAAAAGACCAAGAAATTCCAATGAAAGTTCTAGTTAATCGTGCAGAAACTCTTATCGAGGGGAAAAAAACATTTTCTAATTTAAAGCTCGTTACCGAGCAGTTTCTGAAAAAAGAAATTACGCTTTTGGGGATTATCCCTAATGACCAAATCGTCTTCAAGGCAGGTAAAGTCCAAAAGCCTTTTATCCTTTATGCGCCTTCATGTAAACCGAGTCAGGCGATTAAAGAAATTGTTAGTGGTTTTATTGGGAATGGAAAAGAAAGAAATGATGAAACAACCCCACCTTTTTCAATGTTTATGAGAAAGATCAAACAGTATTTTACAGAAAAATAAAGGGGGCTAAAATGTGATTCGTGTGCTCGTCGTAGATGACTCCGCATTCATGAGAAAGATGATTACGGATCTTTTAGAAGTGGACAAGCGGATCAAAGTCGTTGGTACAGCTAGAAATGGTCAAGATGCTCTTACAAAGATTGGTCAGCTAAATCCTGATGTAGTGACACTCGATGTTGAAATGCCAATAATGAATGGTCTTGAGGCATTAAAAAAAATTATGGAAGCAATGCCTAAGCCTGTGATTATGCTGAGTAGTACGACAAAGGAAGGCGCAGAGAATACCGTTTTAGCGATGGCTTATGGTGCAATTGATTTTATTACTAAACCTTCAGGTGCTATCTCTCTAGATTTGGATAAAGTTCAAGATGAACTTATTGAAAAGGTAGTGTTAGCTGCTACTGTAAAACTAGACAATGTGTTACCTGCTATACCATTAGAAGAATTTAAACATTCACAACCTAAGCTTTTACAAAAAAATAATCATAAAAAGTTATCTAATAAGAGGATTGTTGCTATTGGTACGTCTACTGGTGGACCTAAGGCGCTACAACAAGTACTTACAAAACTTCCTGGAAATTTAAACGCGCCAATATTTATTGTACAACATATGCCTGCTGGATTTACAAAATCGCTTGCAGCACGACTTGATAGTTTATCAAAGATTACTGTAAAAGAGGCTGAGGATGGTGAAGTCGTAAAAAAAGGTGTGGCCTACATTGCACCTGGGGGATACCACTTAAAAGTAAAAGTTGTAGGAACCGCATTAGCAATTAAACTAGATCAATCTCCACCAGAAAATGGTCATAGGCCTTCAGTGGATACGATGCTTACATCGCTAGCCGATATTAGCAACTATTCGATTATTTCTGTTATTATGACGGGCATGGGTTCAGATGGATCAAAGGGTTTACTTAAACTAAAAAGCACTGGAGATGTTATTGCAATAGCAGAAGCAGAAGAGTCAGCTGTAGTCTTTGGGATGCCTCGTTCAGCAATTAGGACTAATAAAATTGACGAGGTTGTCCATCTGAATGATATTGCGGCTAGCATTGAAAGATATTGTTGATAGGGAGGTATAGATAATGGATAAAAATCAATATTTAGATATGTTTATAGATGAAAGTAAAGAGCACTTACAAGCGATGAATGATAATTTATTAAAGTTAGAAAATGAGCCAAGCAATGTTGCCATTGTTAATGAAATTTTCCGCTCTGCTCATACGCTAAAAGGTATGTCAGCGACAATGGGGTATGAAGATTTAGCAAGTTTAACTCATATAATGGAAAATGTTCTTGACGGTATTCGAAATCATAAAATTTTAGTTACTAGTGGTGTTTTAGACGTCGTTTTTGATTCTGTTGATGATCTAGAAGCGATGGTTTTATCGATCGCAAGTGGTGGCGATGGGAAACGAGACGTTACGAAGGTTGTTGCCCTTTTGGAGAAAATTGAGAAAGGGGAACAGTTAACTGACCAATTAGCTGAAAAAGAAGTCGCTGCTACGCAAGAGGTTTTAGACGTTACTTCTGTAGAAATGATAGAAACCTACGACGATTTTGAAGTAACAGTTTTAGCCCAAGCGGTAGAACAAGGGTTTTATGCAAGCCAGGTGAAGGTATCATTAAGACAGGATTGTATATTAAAAGCTGCAAGAGTCTATATGGTCTTTGAAGTATTAGAACGTATCGGTGAAATTATTAAATCATCACCATCAGTAGACGCTCTTGAAGAAGAGAACTTTGATTATGAGTTTACAGTTACGCTCATTACAAAAGAATCTATCGTTGATGTAAAAAACCATATTTTAAAAGTTTCTGAGGTTGAGAATGTTGAGGTCACACACATTGATTTAAATTCTTATAAACATACTGTGGTTAATAAAACGGAGCAAATTGAAGTAATTGTAGAAGAAAATGAAGAATTGAGCGAAAATACAAAAAATGAAACGATACAAGCTAAACAAGAAGAAAAGGTAAATAATACGGCTAGCAAAACGATTCGTGTAAATATTGAAAGACTTGACATTTTAATGAATTTATTCGAGGAGTTAGTTATAGACCGTGGAAGACTTGAGCAAATATCCCGAGATCTAAAGAGTTCTGAATTAACAGAAACGGTTGAACATATGTCTAGAATTTCTGGAGATCTGCAAAATATTATTCTAAATATGAGGATGGTCCCAGTTGAGCAAGTCTTTAATCGCTTCCCTAGGATGGTTCGAGGTTTAGCCAAAGACTTAAAGAAAAAGGTCAATCTGGACATTATTGGAGCAGAAACAGAATTAGACCGTACCGTTATTGACGAAATTGGCGATCCACTCGTCCATTTGCTTAGAAATTCAATCGACCATGGAGTGGAAACACCAGAAAAACGCTTAAGTTCAGGGAAAAGTGAAGAAGGAAATATTACTCTTAAGGCATATCATAGTGGAAATCATGTCTTTATCGAAGTTTCTGATGATGGAGCGGGGATTAATCGAGATAAAGTACTAAAGAAGGCGATTACCTCGGGTGTTGTCTCAAAAGAGAATGCTAAAAATTTAACAAATAAGCAGGTTTACGAATTACTGTTTGCGTCAGGACTTAGTACTGCGGACCAAATTACTGATGTTTCAGGAAGAGGCGTTGGATTAGACGTAGTAAAAAATAAAATTGAATCACTTGGTGGCAATGTAACAGTTGATTCTGTGTTAGGAGAAGGTACTACGTTCTCAATTCAACTACCATTAACATTATCAATAATTTCAGTTATGTTGGTTGAAGTCCAAAGTGAGAAGTATGCCATCCCACTTTCTTCAATAATAGAAACGGCAATTGTAAAAGACGAAGATATTCTTGCCGCTCATAATCAAAAAGTAATCGATTTCAGAGGCAGTGTTGTTCCACTTATCAATCTAACAGACTTTTTTGAAGTACCTAAAACTAGACAAGAAGATGCTTATCATTCGATCGTTATTGTTCGTAAAGGTGCCAAGCTAGCTGGTTTAGTAGTCGATTCCTTTATTGGACAACAAGAAATTGTCCTAAAGTCATTAGGTAACTATTTAACTAATGTGTTTGCTATTTCAGGAGCTACTATTTTAGGTGATGGCCAAGTGGCGTTAATCGTTGATTGTAATGCTCTAATTAAATAAAGTTGTGTTGGACAAGTGTTCGTCAAGACATATGCTAGGAGGTACAAAATGAGTGAAGCAACTATAGTAAATGAAGTGAAAGTGATTGTCTTCCAACTTAAAGATGAGGAATATGGGGTAGAGGTAGATCAAGTTCGTTCGATTGAGCGAATGCAGCATATTACTAGAGTACCAAGAACAACCGATTTTGTTAAAGGTGTTATTAATTTGCGAGGAGTTGTAACTCCGATCATTGAGTTAAGAAAGCGGTTTGGAATCGAATCTGTCAGGGCAACAGACAGTACTAGAATTATTATCGTTGCTGTTGGCAGCATGGAGGTAGGTCTCATTGTTGATGCTGCAAATGATGTTGTTGACATCCCAAGTGGTATTATTGAACCGCCACCACAAATTGTCGGCGGAATTGAAGCCGATTATTTAAGAGGTGTAGCCAAAATGGATAAACGCCTACTCATTTTACTAAATCTGGATAAAGTATTAAATCCTGATGAATTAAATGAATTAAAAGGCTTTGAGGCAAATGCGTAATGTATTTTGTGGACCGAATACAACCATACCATTTAGATATCCTAAAGGAAGTTGGTAACATTGGGGCTGGTCACGCAGCTACTTCCTTATCAAAATTATTAAATAAAACAATTGATATGAAAGTTCCAGCGGTTCGAGTGGTGTCTTTTAATGAAATAACTGAATTAGTAGGTGGTTCAGATAATATCGTAGCGGCAATTTTCCTTAGAATTGAGGGCGATGCCCCTGGGAATATGTTTTTTATGCTGCCGGTAAATGAGGCAACACTTCTTATTCAATATTTAACAGGTGATCAAAGTTTTGATTTGAATTTCCCACCCTTTCCAGATTTAGGTTTATCTGCTCTTCAAGAGGTTGGAAACATCCTAGCAGGTTCTTATTTATCAGCATTGTCAGATTTAACTAAGCTGAATTTACAACCGTCAGTTCCAGCATTGAGTGTGGATATGGCTATTGCCATTTTAAGTTATGGGTTATTAGAATTATCTCAGGTAGGCGATTATGCTATCGTTATCGATACAGAAATTATTGAAAAAGTAGATGCGGAATCTCAAAACACAAAGGGGCATTTCTTTTTACTACCTGATCCTGGCTCATACGAAATTATTTTTAAAGCACTTGGGGTAACTATTGATGAATGAGATTGTTAAAGTTGGCATGGCTGATTTAAATGTAGCTAAACCGCCTCAAAAAATTCGTACATCAGGTTTAGGCTCTTGTGTAGGAGTTATCATTTATGATGATACAACTAAAACTTGTGGAATGGCCCATGTTATGTTGCCAAATTCATCATTAGGGAAATCAGAGTCAATGAACAAAGCAAAATACGCAGATACTGCCTTAGATGTTTTAATCCAAAAACTTAGTGATATTGGTGCTAATAAAAATCAATTAAAAGCAAAGTTAGCAGGCGGAGCACAAATGTTTAAATTTTCCTCCTCAAGTGAAATGATGAGAATTGGACCTAGAAATGTTGAAGCTGTAAAAGAAAAGCTTCAACAACTAAAAATCAGAATTGTAGCAGAAGATGTTGGAGGATCAAGTGGGAGAACGATTGAATTTGATCCAATAACTTGTAAGCTTGCAATTCGTACAGTGAGTCAAGGAGTTTCGGAAATCTAATGTTTATTGGTTCTTGGAAAATTAACGTTATTATTAGTTTTACTGGATTTTCACTTGTATTTATAGGATCTTTCTCAATGAACGGACTACCAACCTCTTTATTACGTGCTTGCCTTGCATTTTTGTTCTTTTATATTGTTTCATATTTTGTACGTTGGCTTTGGGCATTAGCTTCTAAGGATAATGCTCTAAAAACAAAAGAAAAATTAGATATAGAAGAAAGTGAACAAGGAGAAGCTAGAAAAGAGGAACAATATTCAGAAGCTGATATTGAAAAAACGAGTCAATATGTTAAAGATCTTATAAATAATTAAGGAGGATGAGAATGCCTCAAACAAAGGAAGTAGAAAGTCTAATTTGGAAAAAGTGGATTGAGCACCGAGATAATGAAGCTTGCGATGAACTTATTCGACTATATCTACCGCTTGTGGATTATCATGTACAAAGAATTTCAGTTGGATTACCACGTAATGTTAATAAAGAGGATTTAAAAAGCCATGCGCTAATAGGACTGTACGATGCTCTCGAAAAATTTGACTATTCTAGAGAACTCAAATTTGACACGTACGCTTCTTTTCGAATTAGAGGATCGATAATTGATGGTTTAAGGCAAGAAGATTGGCTGCCACGCTCATTAAGAGAACGTACAAAGAAGGTAGAGACAACTACTGAAAAATTAGAGCAAACATATGGACGTTATGTAACAGCCAAAGAAGTTGCAGATCAATTAGAGTTGACAGAAGATGAAGTCTTACAAGTGATGAGTGAAAGCTTTGTCGCAAACTTACTGTCAATAGATGAAAAGACGAGCGACTCAAATCGGGATGAAACGTTTAAAAGTACACTTATCGATAAAAGTACTTTAAATCCCGAAGAACAACTGGTGAAAAAAAACACCCACGAAGAGCTTGTACGAATCATCGAAAGTTTAAATGATAAAGAACAGCTTGTCATCAGTTTATTTTACTTTGAAGAATTAACTTTAACAGAAATTGGTCAAATCATGGGTCTTTCAACATCAAGAATATCACAAATTCATTCAAAAGCCCTTTTTCGACTGAAACAAGTGTTCACAAAAGGGAAGGCGCTAAAGTAAAATAGTGGGCTTCCCTTCTTGTTAGTTAATGGTGAGGAGATTTGATGAAATGATTCCAGTTGATGAAGTTTTCGCAATAAAAGTTGATAATGATAAAATGAAAGCTACAATTATCCAAAAAATGCGTCTAGATGAAGAGACTACTTTTACGGTTGAAGATATAATGTCTTTGATAAAAGAATATGGCATTATTTATGGGATAAAAGAAGAACTACTGTATAAAGTGTTAACAGACGAAAATGCTTTACCCTTAGTCATAGCCGAGGGCAACCGCCCTATTAATGGCGAAAATGGATTTTTAAAACCAATATTCCCAAACACAATGGAAGTTACTAATAAAGATGATCTTCGTAAAGTAGATCTAAAACAAGTTATTAACATACCTTCAGTGACACATGGGCAATTAATTGGTGAGAAAATATCCGCTACACAAGGAACCCCGGGTAAAAATATTTTTGGTGAGGAACTTCCAGCAAAACCTGGAAAAGACTTTCGTCTCCGGCCTGGTAAAAATACACGAATTGATGAAAGCGGTTTTAAGCTATATTCGACGATCGATGGACAAATGTCAGTAGAACCTAAGGTTATTCATGTTTACCCTCTTTATGAAGTTAATGGCGATCTAGACCTTAAAACAGGTAATATCAATTTTGTCGGTTGTGTGAATATCCGTGGGAATGTCCCAGCAGGGTTTGAAATCCATTCAAAAGGCGATATAAAAATCCATGGTACTGTAGAAAGTGCTGTACTAATTTCAGAAGGTTCTATTTTTGTTTCAGCGGGAATCGTCGGTCAGGGTAAAGGATTAATTAAGGCTAAAGGTGATCTTCATACATCATTTATTAATCAAGGTGTTGTCGAAGTAGAAGGGGATGTAAATGTTACCCAATCGATTTTACATAGCAAGGTACAGGCCGGGGGTAATGTGTATTGTCATAAAGGAAATGGCAATATCGTTGGAGGTAATATATCGGCCGCGAAAAATATTATCGTTAAAGACGTTGGTAATGCCCACAATACCAAGACAACTCTCTATTTAGGCGTAAATCAGGATTTAATGATGAAAGAAAAGATTTATAGTGAAAACTTACAAAAAGCTGAAGACGATATGAAAAAATTAACAAAACTACTAAGTAACTTGAATGAAAAAGAGAAAACGTCCGGTTTGGCAGCAAATGAAAAAATAATGAAGTTACGAGTACGCAATACTGTTATCTTAACGAATGAAACTATGCTACAAGCAAAAGAGAAATTAGAGGATTTCAAAGAGACTTTTACTGAATTTGGAAACTCGATGATTTCTATCGAAAAGCAAATTTTTCCTAACGTAGACGTACATTTTGGAAAGTACCGCAGAAAAATTAGCACGCCACATCAATATGTCAATATCTATTTAGAAAACGGGGAAATAATTATCGGCCATAAGTGATATAAACATGCACATACATATAATAAAAGTCTTATCTGGAGGCGATTATATGAGTTTAAAAGCGATCGAGTTGCAAGTGGCCATACCAAGAACCCAAATGGCTGGAAAAATTCAAGATCAATTACAGCAAAGGGGTCAGGTCGTCCAGGATCATCTAGCTAATGAACAGCAAAAAACCGATGAAAAAAATCGTAAGCAAGTGTTAGAAACGAATGAGACTGAAAAAAAGCGTCTCAACAATGACGATGAGAGCCAAAAACAAAATAGTTCCAACCATGAGAGGCATACTAATAAAAATGAAAAACAACAAAAAGAAGAGATAACTTTTGCAAAGCATCCTTATAAAGGTAACTTTGTTGATTTTTCAGGCTAGTTAGATCTCAGTGTGAGCATTTATTGCTCTAATGGTATTATTTCTCTATATTTAATTTATTAAATAATAAAATTGACAGGAATTGCCCAAAATTAGGTCAATTCCTTTGGTTTTATCTCGGGCCTTAATTGGTAATGTCTAGCTTGAGGCAGGGGCAAAAATCTCTATAAGGAGGGGTTTGATGACTTATTTAATAGCGATGAGCTTTATCTTGCACTTTATTTCATTCTTTCTTATTGTCATCTTAGTACAAAAGATTAACGGGAAGAATACGTTAGGAGAAACGAATGATCAGGAAAAGCTAAAGCGTGAAATCGAAGACCTTTTAGTAGCTTATACAGCAGAAATGAAAGAAGAAAATGACAAGCTTGTTAATAAAATTGTTTTCACACGAAAAACAAGTGATCAGAACCAAGCCAAAACGATAAAAGACTATGAGAGCCAACGACTTGAAATGACAACTAAAAAAGCACCGTTACCACCTTACCCCAAAAAAACAGAAGCAACAAGAGCAGAGGTGGTAGAGGAAGAGTTTGCGCCACCTATACTAGTAGAAAGTACAGATATAGTTGAACAGTCTTCCACTGCTCAAGTTTTATCATTAGCAACTCAAGGGTTCTCAGCCATAGAGATTGCACAACGTCTCGGCCTCGGTGCTGGTGAAGTAGAATTATTATTGAAATTTCGTAAATAACTAAACAACTACTTGCCATCAAAACATCATTATGGTATAGTAAATCTCGGTGTTAATCACACACGTTCGTTGATTTAAATGAAGGTGCTACGATGTAGTCTTATTTAAAGAGGATGCGAACGGAGGATAAAAAAAAACCATTTTAAAAGGAGGTGTGAAGAATGGGCGTAATCTCCATGAAACAATTACTAGAAGCAGGAGTTCACTTCGGTCACCAGACTCGTCGTTGGAATCCTAAAATGGACCGCTACATCTTCACCGAAAGAAACGGAATTTATATTATTGATCTTCAAAAGACGGTCAAAAAAGTTGAGGAAGCTTACTATTTCGTAAGAGACTTAGCTGCACAAGGTGGTAAAGTACTATTTGTTGGTACGAAAAAACAAGCACAAGATTCTGTAAAAGAAGAAGCGATCCGTTCTGGAATGTACTTCATTAACCAACGTTGGTTAGGTGGTACATTAACAAACTTCGAAACAATTCAAAAACGTATTTCTCGCTTAAAGCAATTAGAGAAAATGCAAGAAGATGGTACATTCGAAGTTCTTCCTAAAAAAGAAGTTATTATTCTTAAAAAGGAAATGGACCGTCTAGAAAAATTCTTAGGTGGAATTAAAGATATGAAAGGTATCCCTGATGCTTTATTCATTATCGATCCACGTAAAGAGCGTATTGCTATCGCTGAAGCGCGTAAATTAAATATTCCGATCGTTGCAATTGTAGATACAAACTGTGATCCGGATGAAATTGATTACGTAATTCCTGGAAATGACGATGCAATTCGTGCGGTAAAACTTCTTACTGCTAAAATGGCAGATGCAATTATCGAAGCTAACCAAGGCGAAGAAACATCTGCTTAATATGATAGAGCTCTAAAAAAGGGTGGTAAAGGGTTTTACCCTTTATCACCTTTTATACTATCAAATTTCATTTTATGATATTTGAAATATCAACAAATTAACCAAGTTAAAAACGAAAAAAAGTGTCAATACTAAGTGAATGGAACAAATTTGCTAAGTGTTAAGTTGTACATACTGAAGGAGGAAAAAGAATGGCAATTTCAGCAAGTATGGTAAAAGAACTGCGTGAAAGAACTGGCGCAGGAATGATGGATTGTAAAAAGGCATTAACAGAAACTGATGGTGATATGGAAAAAGCAATTGATCTTCTTCGTGAGAAGGGGATTGCAAAGGCAGCAAATAAAGCTGATCGTATCGCAGCTGAAGGTTTAACATTTGTAGAAGTTCAAGGTAATAAAGCTGTAATCGTTGAAATAAATTCAGAAACTGACTTTGTTTCAAAAAATGAAAACTTCAAAAACTTAGTGGCTAACGTTGCTAAAGTTGTTCTTGCTAACAGTCCTGTTGATGTAGAAGCAGCTTTGGCTTTAAGTCATGAAGGCGCTACTCTTGCAGAGTATATCAACACTCAAATCGCAAAAATCGGCGAAAAAATCTCTTTACGTCGCTTTGAAATTGTTGAAAAAACTGACGCTGATACTTTTGGGGCTTACCTACACATGGGTGGTAGAATTGGTGTCCTTTCAGTTTTAACAGGAACTCAAGATGAAGAACTTGCTAAGGACGTTGCGATGCATGTTGCGGCAATTAACCCGAAGTATGTTTCACGTGATGAAGTATCGCAAGAAGAAGTAATACGTGAGCGTGAAGTATTAACGCAACAAGCTCTAAACGAAGGGAAACCTGAAAATATTGTTGCTAAAATGGTTGAAGGTCGCTTAAGTAAATACTTCGAAGACATTTGCTTACTAGATCAGCCTTTCGTTAAAGATGGCGATCAAAAAGTTGGCAAGTATGTTAGCGCTAAAGGTGCTGCAGTGAAATCATTTACACGTTATGAAGTGGGCGAAGGTATGGAAAAACGTGAAGATAACTTTGCTGAGGAAGTAATGTCTCAAGTTAAAAAGTAAGCTATAATTGAGGGGCACTTAGTGTCCCTTTTTCCAAATAGCCAAAATGATAAATTCAATTAAAGCACTGGAGGTTAACATGGAAAAGCCTAAATATAAAAGAATCGTCCTTAAATTAAGCGGTGAGGCACTAGCTGGAGAAGTTGGATATGGGATTGATCCTACAGTCATTCAGTCAATCGCTCAGCAGATTAAAGAGATTGTAGCCCTTGAAGTAGAAGTTGCAATTATAGTCGGAGGCGGCAATATTTGGCGAGGAATGGCTGGTAGTGCCAAAGGGATGGATCGTGCAACTGCTGATTACATGGGTATGTTAGCGACCGTGATGAACTCATTAGCATTACAAGATAGCCTCGAAAATCTTGAAGTTCCAACAAGAGTTCAAACCTCTATTGAAATGAGACAAATTGCAGAACCGTACATAAGAAGAAGAGCGATTCGTCATCTAGAAAAAAGCCGTGTAGTTATTTTTGCTGGTGGTACTGGGAACCCTTATTTCTCTACAGATACTACTGCAGCGCTTCGAGCAGCTGAAATTGAAGCCGAGGTTATTTTAATGGCGAAAAACAAAGTTGATGGGGTTTATACAGCAGATCCATCTGTTGATGTAAACGCTAAAAAGTATGAAACATTAACTTATTTAGATGTGTTAAAGGAAGGCTTAGCTGTCATGGATTCAACGGCTTCCTCATTATGTATGGACAATGATATCCCACTTATTGTATTTTCAATTATGGAAGAAGGAAATATTAAACGTGCCGTATTAGGTGAAAATATTGGAACAATTGTTAGGGGGAATTAAGAATGAGTAAAGAAGTTATTAAAATGTCAGAAGAAAAAATGAACAAGGCAGTAGAGGCATTAAAGCGTGAACTTGTTACACTGCGAGCTGGTAGAGCAAACCCGGCAATCTTAGACAAGATACAAGTGGAGTACTATGGTGCAATCACTCCATTAAATCAATTAGCTTCGATAACTGTACCTGAAGCTAGGCTATTAGTCATTCAACCATTTGACAAAACGATTATTAATGATATCGATCGTGCGATTCAAAAGTCAGATTTAGGTTTAAGTCCTTCTAATGATGGAACTGTTATTAGAATAATGATTCCACCATTAACAGAAGAAAGACGTCGTGATCTTGTAAAATTAGTAAAAAAATATTCAGAAGAAGCTAAAGTAGCTATTCGAAATATTCGTCGCGATGTTAATGATGACCTAAAGAAAATGCAAAAAGACGGCGAATTGACGGAAGATGATCTACGTCGTAGTACAGACGAAGTTCAAAAAATTACTGATAAAGAAATTGTAAAAGTCGATGAAGTAGCAGTTGCTAAAGAAAAAGAAATCATGGAAGTGTAACTCCTTTCAAGGTAAAATAGAATAATGAATAGAACCCTCTATTTGCATAAGGGGGTTTTTTTATACGAAACATTGTGATGTGCTATTTTTTCATATACAATTGGTAAAGTGTGTAGTTTTGGTAAATAAGGTACTGGTATTCACAGTTTAAACTTCTCATTAGCAAGGCAAAAAAATAGAAACTATTGTTTATTGTGGGGGACATAAATATGCTTGAAAAGTTCTCAAACTGGAAAGCGAAATTGCAAAATAAAAAAGTAGAAACAAATAATATCGAAAACGTTCCAAAGCATGTAGCAATTATTATGGATGGTAATGGACGTTGGGCAAAAAGACGTGGTTTGCCAAGGATCGCAGGTCATCGTGAAGGTATGAATGTTATTAACAAAGTAGTTAAACAGGCGAACTTACTCGGTGTAGAAGTTTTAACTCTGTATGCTTTTTCTACAGAAAATTGGAAGAGGCCAAAAAATGAAGTAGACTTTTTAATGAGATTACCTGAGCGCTATTTAAGTGTCGAATTACCAAAGCTTGTCGAAGAAAATGTTAGAGTCCGTTTAATGGGGTGTAAAGATAGCCTTCCTTCCCATACAATTGCTGCAGTAGATGATGCAATAGAAAAAACTAAGCATAATACTGGTTTAGTACTTAATTTCGCTTTAAATTATGGAAGTCGTGATGAAATTGTCACTGCTATTCAAAACATTGCTCAAGAAGCAGTTAATGGTAATATTAAACCTAACGAAATAACAGATACAATTATTGCTCAGCATTTAATGACAAAAGAACTTCGTGATCCTGACTTGTTAATCCGTACAAGTGGTGAAATTCGTTTAAGTAATTTTATGCTATGGCAGCTTGCTTATACTGAATTTTGGTTCACAGATGTACTTTGGCCTGATTTCAATGAACAGCATTTCTTAGAGGCTATCAACATCTATCAACAACGAGCTCGACGCTATGGGGGTATTTAGAAAGGAGTCACTGCAATGAAAGAAAGAATTATTACTGGTGTAATAGGAGCAGCTATATTTATCCTATTAATTGTAATTGGGCAACTGCCATTTACATTAACGATTATTTTACTCGCATCTATTGCGTTAATTGAGCTATTAAGGATGAAAAAAATTGCCACAGGGTCAATCCTTGGACTAGTGGGTTTATTATTATTATGGACAATCGTAGTGCCTAATCAGTGGTTTGAACTAAATCTTCTGTCTTATTTATCGCGGACTGATTTAATCATTGCGTTTACTATTCTTTTTTTAGCTATTACCGTATTAACAAAAAACTCTATTACTTACGATGATATTGGATTCGTGATTTTGTCTGCTTTATATGTAGGCATGGGCTTTCGTTTTCTTATTGAAGCGAGACTATCGGAACATGGATTATCGCTAGTATTTTTAATTTTATTTTTAATTTGGGCAACAGATTCAGGGGCTTATTTTCTAGGAAGAGCGTTCGGAAAAAGAAAACTTTGGCCTGAAATTAGTCCGAAAAAAACAATCGAAGGCTCACTAGGTGGAACTTTTTGTGCACTAATTATCGGTCTTGTTTATCATTATTATGTACCGATTTTCGATAATATCATTACTGTAGTTATTATGATCGTTGTAGTTTCTATCGTTGGTCAGCTCGGTGATCTCGTTGAATCTGCCTTAAAACGACATTTTGCCGTTAAAGATTCTGGTAACGTTTTGCCAGGGCATGGTGGGATATTAGATCGTTTTGATAGTTTAATTTTTGTAATGCCTGTTCTATACTTATTACATTTTATATAACAATATACATATGTAGCAGAAAGTCTATTAAATGTTATGAGGAGTTTTTTTATGAAAAAAATAAGTTTGTTGGGAGCGACAGGTTCTATTGGAACGCAAACATTAGAAGTTATCAATAGTCATCCGGACAAGTTTAGTCTTGAAGCGATTTCGATCGGTAGAAATATTGAACTTGGTCTAAAACAAATTAATGAGTATAAACCAAGGCTTGTTTCCGTACAATTTAGAGAAGATTATGATAAACTTTTGAATAAGATTCCTGACAATGTAAAGTTAGTATATGGAGAAGTAGGTTTAGAAGAAGTAGCGGCGAATAATGATGCTGACATCTTAGTAAATGCAGTATTAGGAAGTGTTGGGCTTAAACCTACTTTATCAGCGATTAAAGCCGGTAAGACGATTGCGATTGCAAATAAAGAAACGCTGGTCACCGCTGGACATATTGTAACTGCCGAAGCGAACAAGTATAATGTCGAAGTACTACCTGTCGATAGTGAGCATTCAGCTATTTTTCAGTGTTTACAAGGAGAAAGTATACAAGAGGTAGAGAAATTAATCTTAACTGCCTCTGGAGGAAGTTTTCGAAATTTAGAACGATCGCAGTTAGAAAATGTCACTGTAGAAGATGCCTTAAATCATCCGAATTGGTCGATGGGTGCTAAAATAACAATAGATTCTGCCACGATGATGAATAAGGGGCTTGAAGTCATTGAAGCTCATTGGCTGTTTAACTTGCCTTATGAAAAAATAGAAGTATTATTGCACCAAGAAAGTATTATTCATTCTATGGTTGAATTTATTGATGGCAGTGTTATTGCACAACTAGGCACACCAGATATGAAAGTGCCGATTCAATATGCCTTAACGTATCCAAACCGAATTGAACTAAAAGAGAAAAAACGCCTGAAACTATGGGAAGTTGGTAAACTCCACTTTTCAAAGCCATCATTTGAACGTTATCGTTGTCTTAGTTTTGCTTTTGAGGCTGGGAAAAGTGGGGGGACAATGCCAACGGTATTAAATGCAGCAAATGAGGAAGCTGTATCGCTATTTCTGAATGGGGCCATTTCTTTCTTAGGAATTGAAGAAGCAATTGAGAGGGCACTTAA
This sequence comes from Anaerobacillus sp., assembly GCF_046314235.1. Classification (NCBI taxonomy): domain Bacteria; kingdom Bacillati; phylum Bacillota; class Bacilli; order Caryophanales; family Bacillaceae; genus Anaerobacillus; species Anaerobacillus sp. Next base: position 105,627 of record NZ_JBKBWN010000005.1, on the reverse strand, counting down.
CGAGCACAAAATCGTTAAACTTCCAACTCTTGAACAAATCGACGAAATTGACAAACAAACAAGAGATTTCGTTAAGAAAATTATGGTGAAATAAATTCAACATCGGTTGTTAGCTCTTAAAAAGTACACATAGTTTCATTTTGACGTTTCTAAAATGAAGCTAAATAACGTAAAAAGGTTGTGATTTGATGAATACATTTATTTCTATCATCATCATTTTTGGATTGCTCGTATTCATCCATGAGCTAGGACATTTAATTTTTGCGAAACGAGCGGGAATTTTATGTCGAGAATTTGCTATTGGGTTCGGGCCTAAGCTTTTTTCTTTTAAGAAAGCTGAGACAGTTTATACGATACGCCTATTGCCGTTAGGTGGATTTGTGAGGATGGCTGGGGAAGATCCTGAGATGATCGAAATTAAACCAGGTTTCCAAATAGGCTTAGGTTTTTTGGAAAATGGAAAAGTAAAAGATATTATTATTAACAATAAGTCAAAGCATCCAAATGCTAAAGTTATTACCGTTGAAAAGATTGATATCGAAAAACAGTTGTACATTCAAGGCTATGATGAAAATGATGACTTACAAACGTATTACATTGATGCTAAAGCAGATTACATTTACGATGAGCAACGAACGCAAATTGCCCCTTACAATCGTCAATTTGGTTCAAAAACGTTATCACAAAGGGCAGTTGCAATTTTTGCTGGTCCATTCATGAACTTTGCATTAGCTGCTGTTATCTTAATAACGTTTGCCTTAATACAAGGATTGCCTGTTGATAAACCAATTGTTGGTGATGTAATTCCAGATGGAGCTGCAATCGAGGCTGGACTTAAAAAAGGTGATTATGTTGTTTCTATTGATGGAAAGTCCTTAGAAACTTGGGGAGATTTAACGACTATCATTCAAGCAAGTCCAAATAAAGAGCTGCTCTTTAACGTTAAACGAAATAATGAAGTATTTGAGGTAGCTATTGTACCTGAAACAAGAACAGGTCCTAATGAGCAAACTGATGGCTTTATCGGCATATACCCACCAACCGAATTTTCATTGATAGGGTCTTTAATTTTTGGCTTTAAACAGACTTGGGAATATATAGTCCTTATTATTCAGAGTTTAGGAATGTTAGTTACCGGTCAATTTACGTTGGATCATTTATCTGGTCCAGTTGGCATTTACAACTATACAGGGCAAGCTGCCCAAATGGGGATTTTAGTCTTAATGCAATGGGCTGCAATTTTAAGTGTTAACTTGGGAATTATCAATCTGTTGCCACTCCCTGCTTTAGATGGCGGAAGACTAATGTTTATAGGATTAGAAGCTGTTCGAGGAAAACCTATCGATCCGCAAAAGGAAGGGATTGTTCATTTCGTTGGTTTTGCTTTATTAATGCTTTTGATGTTAGTTGTTACATGGAACGATATTAATAAATTCTTTTTATAATTCATTATCGTATCCTAGGAATACCCTGTTTAATCGAGATCATTTTTAGATGAGACTGGTTTAGTCGTCATACATTCAATAGAAAAATAATAGAGGTGTTAAGAAATGCGTCAAAATCATTATTTAAGTCCAACGCTTCGTGATATTCCTTCTGATGCAGAAGTAACAAGTCATCAATTAATGCTCCGTGCCGGACTAATTAGACAAACGGCATCTGGAGTATATTCTTTTTTGCCACTAGGGTTACGCGCCTTAAAGAAGGTTGAAAATATTGTCAGATCAGAAATGGACATGGCTGGTGCTCAAGAGGTTCTAATGCCAGCTATTCAGCCTGCTGAGCTCTGGCAAGAAAGTGGGCGCTGGGAAGCATACGGACCAGAATTAATGCGGTTCTTTGATCGACATAATCGTGAATTTGCCTTAGGTCCAACCCATGAAGAAGTAATTACTACTTTGGTAAGAGATGATGTGAAATCTTATAAAAAACTACCAATGACGTTATATCAAATCCAAACGAAGTTTAGAGATGAACGACGTCCGCGTTTTGGTGTCCTTAGATCACGTGAATTCATTATGAAAGATGCTTATTCTTTCGACACAAACCAAGAGGGATTAGATATTAGCTATGATAAAATGTACGATGCATATACAAACGTATTTACACGTTGTGGACTAGATTTCCGTGCTGTTGTAGCGGATTCGGGCGCTATGGGTGGGAAAGATACACATGAATTCATGGTGCTATCTAGCGTTGGTGAAGATACAATTGCTTATTCAGATGTTAGTAACTATGCGGCAAATATTGAAATTGCGCCTGTTATAGCTAACTATGAAAAAAGTAATGATCCAATGTTTGAAATCGAGAAATTTGCTACACCAAATCTAAAAACGATTGAAGAGCTTGAAACTTCATTAGCGATTAGTAAAGAAAGGCTAATTAAAGCAGTTCTGTTTATGGTGGATGAAAAGCCGGTTTTAGCGCTAGTTCGTGGTGATCACGACGTGAATGACGTGAAAATTAAGCACTTTTATGAGGCTAAAGTAGTTGAATTAGCATCACAAGAACAAACCTTACAATTTATGAACTGTGAGCCAGGGTTTATTGGCCCAATTGAAGTATCTACCAATGTTGAAGTCATAGCCGATTTTGCCGTTGAAACAATTGTAAATGGTGTTTGTGGCGCTAATGAAAAAGATATGCATCTTAAAAATGTAAATCCTGATCGAGATTTCTCTGTTAAAGCTTATATCGATCTTCGTTTTATTAAAGAAGGTGATTTATCACCAGATGGACAAGGTACGATTCGTTTTGCAGAGGGAATTGAAGTAGGTCATGTTTTTAAATTAGGAACAAGATATAGTGAAGCAATGGGAGCTTTATTCCTGGACGAAAATGGAAAAACACAACCAATGATCATGGGTTGTTATGGAATTGGTGTCACTAGAACAGTAGCAGCAGTGATTGAGCAACATCACGATGAAAGAGGAATTGTTTGGCCAAAAGCAGTTGCACCGTTTGATCTTCACCTGATTGCTGTTAACATGAAGGATAGCGAACAAAAAGGACTTTCGGAAGATTTATATAAATTACTTATGAGAGCTGGCTATGATGTTCTTTTTGATGATCGTGCAGAAAGACCAGGTGTTAAATTTACTGATGCAGATCTTATTGGCTTACCAATAAGAATTACTGTAGGTAAAAAAGCAATTGAAGGAATTGTAGAAGTGAAAATTCGTAAAACAGGTGAACTGATAGAAGTTCAGCAAGATCAATTAATTTCAACAATCGCTGATTTACTAGCAAACTTAAATTAATTCACAATGGTACCTTGCCTTTTGAGGTACCTTTTCCTTTATTTCTCCAAACAAAAAAAGCGCAATTTTGTTATAATGTCATAAGCATCTCATTTTAATTACTCAAATAGAATAAAACAAAGTAAAGGGGAGGATTATATGAGTGAAGAAAAGCAGATACGTGAAGAACGGTTTCAACTACTACTCCAACAAATCTTATTCCCAACTGACCTTTCGGAACAGTTTTTTAAGAATGGACTTATCCATAAACTAACAATCTATAAAAATGAAAAAAAATGGCAGTTTGATTTTCAATTAGAAAACCCATTGCCATTTCAAATCTTTCAGCTTTTCCATGAGCGTTTAGGACAAGCTTTTGGTCATATTGCTTTAGTCAAGTTTACACTTCGTTATTCTCAAGCGACTATCGATGAAACTATGATTGCTGACTATTGGTCGTTTATAATTGAAAACTTAGAAGGGTTTTCACCTTCGATTTTGCATTATTTAAAAGGGCAAACTCCAACTCTTCAAGGTCAAAAGCTCTTAATAGCCGTAAGAAATGAGACAGAAGCTACTGCACTTAGTAGAAAACTTAAAGACCCATTAAAAGAGGCATTTTTAAACCTGGGTTTTCCAAACTATCAAGTGGAACCAATGGTCAAAGAATCAAAGCAAGAGTTTCAACAATTCGTAAAACAAAAAGAACAAGAAGATCATTCGAAAATGGTAGCAGCTATGATTGAAAAACAAAAAATTGAAAGCAGAGCCGATAAAATTGCCGAGGCTAGTGGGTCACTAACAATTGGCTATCAAATAAAAGATGATATTGTACCAATTAGTTCTATTCAAGACGAAGAGAGAAAAATTGCGATTCAAGGTTATGTGTTTGATGCTGAGACGCGTGAGTTAAGAAGTGGTCGAACATTATTAACGTTTAAAATTACAGATTATACAGATTCTCTTTTAATTAAGATTTTTTCTAATGATAAAGAAGATGTGCCTCTGCTCCATGCAATTAAGAAGGGTATGTGGGTAAAAGTAAGAGGTGGCGTTCAATTTGATACATTTGTGCGCGATTTAGTCATGATGGCCAAAGACATTAATGAAGTTAAGCCGATCGAAAAACAAGATTTAGCACCAGAAAATGAAAAACGTGTTGAATTACATCTTCATACCCCAATGAGTCAAATGGATGCGATTACGCCTTGTAGCAAGATTATTGAACAAGCGAGTAAGTGGGGTCATAAAGCGATAGCGATTACAGATCATGGCGTTGTTCAGTCTTTTCCTGAAGCTTATGGTGCTGGAAAAAAGCATGGGATAAAAATACTGTATGGTCTTGAAGCAAATTTAGTTGATGATGGTGTTCCCATTGCTTATAATACTCAACATCGTAAACTAAGTGATGAAACATATATCGTTTTTGACGTCGAGACTACAGGTTTGTCTGCTGTTTACAATACGATTATCGAGTTAGCGGCTGTTAAAATTAAGAACGGTGAAATTGTTGATCGTTTTGAATCGTTTGCTAACCCTCATGAAAAGCTTACAAATTTGATCATCGACTTAACAGGCATAACCGATGATATGCTTGTTGACGCTCCTGAAATAGCGGATGTTCTAACAGACTTTAAAGCATGGATTGGCGATGATATCTTAGTTGCCCATAATGCTAGTTTTGATATGGGGTTTATTAATGCAGGCTTTCGTAAAATTGGCTTTTCTGATGCACAAAACCCAGTAATTGACACGTTAGAGTTAGCAAGATTTTTATACCCTGAGCTAAAAAATCACCGCTTAAATAACCTTTGTAAAAAGTTTGATATTGAGCTAGTAAGTCATCACCGAGCAATCTACGATGCTGAAGCGACAGGGTATTTAACTTGGAAATTGTTAAAAGATTGTTTTGAGCGCGAAATTGAATATCATGATCAATTAAATGACAATATGGGCAAAGGTGATTTTCATCGCTTACGTCCATCGCATTGCATTTTACTTGCTAAAACTCAAGTCGGATTAAAAAACTTATATAAATTAGTATCACTTTCACACTTGGAGTTTTTCTTTCGAACACCAAGAATTCCAAGATCACTATTAGAAAAATACCGAGAAGGAATTATTGTTGGTTCTGGTTGTGATAAAGGTGAAGTCTTTGAAGCAATGATGCAAAAATCTAGTGATGAAGTAGAGCAAGTAGCAAAATTTTATGATTATCTTGAAGTACAACCTCCGTCTAATTACGCACATTTAATTGAAAGAGAAATTGTCCGTGACGAATTGGCATTAAAAGATATTATTAAAAAGATCGTTGCACTTGGTGAAAAACTAGGCAAACCGGTTGTCGCAACTGGAAATGTCCATTATTTAACGAAAAATGATGCCATTTACCGTAAAATATTAATTGCCAGTCAAGGCGGAGCAAACCCGTTAAACAAACAAAAGTTACCGGAAGTTCACTTTCGTTCAACAGATGATATGTTAGAGTGCTTTCAATTTTTAGGTGAAGAGCGAGCAAAGGAAGTAGTGGTTACAAATACACAAAAAATCGCCGATGAAATCGAAGACGTTAAACCTATACCTGATGATCTTTATACACCGAAAATTGAAGGTGCAGATGAAGAAATTCGTAATATGAGCTATAACCGAGCTAGAAGTATCTATGGTGTAAACTTACCTGAAATTGTAGAAGCAAGACTAGAGAAAGAATTAAAAAGTATCATTGGGCACGGTTTCGCCGTAATTTATTTAATCTCTCATAAGCTAGTGAAAAAATCGTTAGATGATGGCTATCTGGTAGGGTCTCGTGGCTCGGTAGGTTCGTCTTTTGTTGCGACAATGACAGAGATAACCGAGGTAAATCCGTTACCACCACATTATGTTTGCCCCAATTGTCATCATTCGCACTTTTTTGTTGATGGTTCTGTAGGGTCTGGCTTTGACTTGCCAGATAAAGATTGTCCTGAATGTGGAACGAAATATGTGAAAGATGGACATGATATTCCGTTTGAAACGTTTCTAGGCTTTAAAGGAGATAAAGTACCTGATATCGATCTTAACTTTTCAGGGGATTATCAACCAAAAGCTCATAACTACACGAAGGAATTGTTTGGTGAAGAGTTTGTTTATAAGGCAGGTACCATTGGAACAGTTGCTGAAAAAACAGCCTACGGTTATGTAAAAGGCTATCAAAGTGATTATAATCTGCAAATGCGAGGCGCAGAAATAGATCGCCTTGTTTCTGGATGTACTGGAGTTAAAAGAACAACTGGTCAGCATCCTGGCGGGATTATTGTTGTTCCTGATTACATGGAAATCTATGATTTTTGCCCAATCCAATATCCAGCCGATGATAAAAATGCAGAATGGAAAACAACCCATTTTGATTTCCATTCAATTCATGATAATATGCTAAAACTAGATATACTTGGACACGATGACCCGACAGTAATTAGAATGCTTCAAGACTTAAGTGGAATTGATCCGAAAACAATACCAACAGATGACCCTGAAGTATTTAAATTATTTAGTGGTACAGAAGCTTTAGGTGTGACAGAAGAACAAATTATGTGTAAAACTGGCACCTATGGAATTCCTGAATTTGGAACGAAATTTGTAAGGCAAATGCTTGAAGAAACAAAACCTTCGTCGTTTAGTGAGTTAGTGCAGATCTCTGGTTTGTCACATGGAACTGATGTATGGCTTAATAATGCCAATGAACTAATTTATAATGGTACGTGTGTACTTAAAGAGGTAATTGGCTGTCGTGATGACATTATGGTGTATTTAATCTATAAAGGTCTAGAGCCATCTTTAGCTTTTAAAATTATGGAGAACGTTCGTAAAGGTAAAGGTTTACCGGAAGATTGGATCGATGAAATGAAGAAAAACAATGTTCCTGATTGGTATATAGGTTCATGTTTAAAAATTAAATACATGTTCCCAAAAGCTCATGCCGCGGCTTATGTTCTTATGGCTGTTCGGATTGCCTACTTTAAAGTGCATCACCCTATTTTATTTTACGCAGCTTACTTCACAGTAAGGGCAGATGATTTTGATTTAGATACGATGATAAGAGGATCGGCATCGATCAGAGCGAAGATTGATGAAATAACCGTAAAAGGTTTAGATGCTTCACCGAAGGAAAAGAACTTACTAACAGTATTAGAACTAGCGTTAGAAATGTGTGAACGAGGATTTTCTTTTAAGAAAGTAGATTTATATCAATCGAGTGCTACTGATTTTATCGTTGAAGGAAACACATTGTTACCACCGTTTAACGCCATGACAGGTGTTGGAACAAATGCAGCGCTTAACCTAGTTAAAGCGAGGGAACAAGGTGAGTTTTTATCGAAGGAAGACTTACAGCAGCGAAGTAAAATTACCAAAACGGTTTTAGAAAATTTAGATGATCACGGTTGTCTTGAGGGACTGCCAGCTTCTAACCAGTTATCACTGTTTTAGAGTCATTGCTTGTAACACTACCCAACTTGCATAAAATTTGGGATTATGTTATATTTTTGAGGTAATACTTAGAATAGGTGACACAAAAAGAGTGGGGAAACCCACTCTTTCGTTTTACTCTAAAAGGCTAGCGAGACTTTTTTCGCAGCATTTTGTTTGCTAATTTATATAGGGACAGTACCTAATAGTGACTATTTAGCAATTACTAGAACTTACATACAAGTAATTAACTCGTTTCATACTAGTGTTAAAAGATGTGATTATGAATGTTACATGTACAAGTTATGTTTGATCAAGGAGGGATAAAAAAGTGAGTAATAAGGTGACCACCACAGTAGAACAACTAGTAACACCTATAGTTAGTGAAATGCAACTTGAGCTTGTTGATGTTGAGTTTAAGAAAGAAGGTAAAAACTGGTTTCTACGCGTATACATTGACTCTGAAACTGGTGTAGATATTGAAGATTGCGGTACTGTTAGCGAACGGTTAAGTGAAATATTAGATGAAAAAGATCCGATACCGCAAGCCTATTTTTTAGAAGTTTCATCACCGGGTGCCGAGAGGCCACTAAAAAAACCGGCTGACGTCGAAAAAGCTGTAGGGAAAAATGTCTTTATTACATTATATGAGCCGATCCAAGGCGAGAAAGCCTTTGAAGGAAAATTAGTGTCTTTTGACGGCAATGAACTAACGTTGAGTACGAAACAAAAAACGAGGGTAGTCGAAGTTACCGTTCCTTACGAGAAAGTTGCAAGTGCTAGATTGGCTGTAGTTTTTTAGTACCAGTTATACAGCAAGTGAAAATTGAATTGAAATAATGAGCAAGCAAATTATTGCTACAGTTAGGAAAGGTACAATTGCTCTTACCTTAATTGTTTATGCTCTTCTAAATTGAAAGGGGGAGAAAAGTTCCATGAATACTGATTTTATGGATGCACTAACTACGTTAGAAAAAGAAAAAGGGATAGGGAAAGAAATCATTATTGAGGCCATTGAGGCAGCGCTAATATCTGGTTATAAACGTAATTTTAATCAAGCTCAAAATGTACGTGTCGACATTAATCGTGACAGTGGTAGTATTCGCGTGTTCGCAAGAAAACAAGTAGTAGAAGAGGTTTTTGACTCTAGATTAGAAATTTCTGAAGATGCCGCAAAGGCAATTAACCCACAATACGAAGCTGATGACATAGTTGAAATTGAAGTCACTCCTAAAGATTTTGGTCGAATTGCCGCTCAAACCGCCAAACAGGTTGTTACACAGCGCGTCCGTGAAGCAGAACGAGGTATTATCTACGCTGACTTTATTGACCGTGAAGAAGACATTATGACGGGGATTGTTCAACGACAAGATAGTCGTTTTATTTATGTAGACTTAGGGAAAGTAGAAGCTCTTTTGCCTTTAAGCGAACAAATGCCTAATGAGACATATAAGCATAACGATCGAATTAAAGCCTACATAACAAAAGTAGAAAAGACGACAAAGGGTCCGCAAATCTTAATCTCTAGAACTCATCCTGGTCTGCTAAAACGTTTGTTTGAATTAGAAGTCCCTGAAATATTTGACGGAACTGTTGAACTTAAATCCGTCGCACGTGAAGCTGGTGACCGCTCAAAGATTGCTGTTCATGCAGAAAATCCTGAAGTTGATCCAATCGGTTCATGTGTTGGGCCAAAAGGACAAAGAGTACAAACAATTGTTAATGAACTAAAAGGTGAAAAAATTGATATCGTTCGCTGGTCAGAAGATCCTGTAGAATATGTTGCTAATGCATTAAGTCCTGCAAAGGTTGTGCAAGTAAAAGTAAATGAAGCAGAAAAAATGACTCAAGTAATTGTTCCTGATTACCAGTTATCGTTGGCAATAGGGAAGAGGGGTCAAAATGCCCGTCTTGCAGCAAAGTTAACCGGGTGGAAAATAGACATAAAAAGTCAATCAGAGGCAGAAAATTTAGGTCTGTATAATCCAAATGAAGCTTTTGCTAGAGAATCTGAAGACCAAGTTGATGAACTTCAATATCAAGAAGGTCTAGAAGAATTAGAGTAATAAGGGAGTTGGAGCCATGATGAAGAGCCGTAAAGTTCCACTTCGCAAATGTGTTGTAACAAATGAAATGAAACCAAAAAAAGATTTAATTCGTATCGTACGAACCCCTGAAGGAGAAGTCGTCATTGACTTCACTGGTAAAAAATCTGGAAGAGGTGCTTACGTTAGTAATAGTAAGGAATGTTTTGAAGAAGCAAAAAAGAAAGATGTTTTTTCACGGCATTTAAATATTAAAGTGAGTTCAGAAATATATGACCAACTTATTAGTGATCGAACAAAAGGAGACTTATCATGAAGCAACCGCAATGGTATTCGCTCTTAGGTCTTGCTGCTAGAGCTAGAAAGCTCGTTTCTGGGGAAGAGCTCGTAATTAAAAGTATCCGCAAAAAAGAAGTCTATCTTGTCATAGTAGCGAATGATGCCTCTGAGTCAACAACAAAAAAGCTACAAGATAAATGCAATTTCTATAATGTAACATTGAAATTTGCTGCGGACCGCGGTCAACTGGGCTCAGCTATTGGCAAACATGAAAGAGTGGTTGTTGGTGTAATTGATCAGGGATTTGCTCAAAAGCTCCTTTCAATTCTTTAATAAAAGCTAAAATGCTGGTTGAACAAACTGATGTTCAAAGGGAGGAAAGCAAATGAGGAAGATGCGAGTATATGAATATGCAAAAGAAAAGAACATATCTAGTAAGGAAATCATTGAAAAATTAAAGTCACTAAACATCGAGGTAACAAATCATATGTCAGTCATCAATGAAGATGCAATAAAACAATTAGAGGGTGCCAAAAAAGAGGTTCCCAAAACAGAAGTAGCTAAGAAGGAAGTACCAAAAAAACCGCAACAATCAAATCCTAGTGCGGCCAAAACAGTTAACAACAAAGGTAAATTTGAGCAAAAGCCTAATAACAAAGGGAACAACTCAAAGAACAACAACGTAAAGCAAAATGATAAAAATCGTAACAATAAAAAGAACCAAAAAAGTCATAACAATAGGCCTCAAGTAGAAGAAAAAAAAGAGCCTATGCAAACACCATCTAAGATTACTTATTCAGGTTCCCTAACGGTAGGAGAACTAGCTAAATTGCTTTATAAAGAGCCATCAGAATTAATTAAAAAGTTATTGTTCTTAGGTGTAATGGCTACGATTAACCAAGAGTTAGATAAAGATTCAATCGAATTAATTGCTAGTGATTTTGGTGTTGAAGTGGAGGAAGAGATTGTTTTAGAAGCCACCGACTTCGAGCGCTATGAAGAAGACGATGATCCAAAGGATTTAAAAGAAAGACCGCCAGTTGTAACGATCATGGGTCACGTTGATCATGGTAAAACAACCCTTTTAGATTCAATTCGTCATACAAAAGTTACCGCTGGTGAAGCAGGTGGAATTACCCAACATATTGGTGCTTATCAAGTAGATATTAATGGTAAAAAAATTACGTTTCTAGATACTCCAGGACACGCAGCTTTTACAACGATGAGAGCTCGTGGAGCACAAGTAACAGATATTACAATTCTTGTTGTTGCTGCTGATGATGGTGTAATGCCGCAAACTGTTGAAGCAATTAATCATGCTAAAGCTGCTAAGGTTCCAATTATCGTTGCCGTTAATAAAATGGATAAGGAAGGCGCTAATCCTGATCGTGTAATGCAAGAGCTTACAGAACACGGTTTAGTTGCTGAAGCTTGGGGCGGGGATACTATTTTCGTTCATGTCTCAGCATTAAAAGGCGAAGGAATCGATGATCTGTTAGAAATGATTTTACTAGTATCTGAAGTTGAAGAATATAAAGCTAATCCGAAAGCGTATGCTCGTGGTACAGTGGTTGAAGCAGAGCTTGATAAAGGTCGAGGTGCAGTTGCAACACTACTAGTCCAATCTGGCACTTTACATGTTGGTGATCCAATCGTAGTAGGTAATACTTTCGGTCGTGTTAGAGCGATGGTTAACGACTTAGGCCGTCGTGTTAAAATTGCCGGTCCATCAGCGCCTGTAGAAATTACGGGTCTAAGTGATGTTCCACAAGCAGGCGATCAGTTTTTAGTTTTTAAAGATGAAAAAACAGCAAGATCAGTTGGAGAAGCTCGTGCATCTAAGCAACGTGATGCGGAACGCTCTGAAAGTAGCAAAGTAAGTCTTGAAGACTTATTTAACAAAATTCAACAAGGTGAAATAAAAGAAATTAACGTCATTATTAAAGGTGACGTCCAAGGTTCTGTTGAAGCGATGAGGGGTTCACTTGAAAAAATCGATGTTGAAGGTGTTAAAGTAAACATTATTCATACAGGTGTAGGTGCGATTACAGAGTCTGATATTATTTTAGCTAGTGCATCAAATGCGATCGTAATTGGCTTCAATGTAAGACCAGATGTCAATGCAAAACGTACGGCCGATAGTGAAAAAGTAGATATTCGTCTTCACCGCGTAATTTACAATGCAATTGATGAAATTGAAGCAGCAATGAAAGGGATGCTTGACCCTGAATTTGAAGAAAAGGTCATCGGTCAAGTAGAAGTTAGAACTACTTTCAAAGTTTCTAAAGTGGGTACAATTGCAGGATGTTACGTTACTGAAGGGAAAATCACTCGAGATTCTACAGTTCGCTTAATTCGCGATGGTGTCGTTATCTACGAAGGGAAAATTGACGCACTTAAACGTTTCAAAGATGATGCAAAAGAAGTGGCAACTAACTATGAGTGTGGAATAACCCTAGAAAAGTTCAATGATATTAAAGAAGGCGATGTCATTGAAGCTTATGTAATGGAAGAAATTAAACGTACATGATTGCTGTTGCAACATGTGAATGTTTAATTTATGATGCTCAATCATTGAAAGGAAAGCGAGCTGTCCTTAAGAGTATAATAACGCGTTTAAAGCAAAGGCTAAATATATCAGTTTCGGAAACCGACTTTCAAGATCTTTGGCAACGGACAGAAATAACGATTGTGACCGTGGCTAGTGATCGAGTAATCGCTGAAAAAGAATTAAATAAGGCTCTCGCAATGATTGATTCCACTCCGGAAATTGAGCGAACCATTACAAACTTTGAATGGTTTTGAACGTTAAGACGAAATACTTTTAAAATGAAGCTGTCTAGCTCTTAGGTCTTTCCCCTCGAGGGGAAAGATATTTGCGAGAAGCAAACGAAGTCGCTATGTCGCAGGACTTGGATAGGTCTTTGGCAACATATGGCGCTTGGGCATTTCAAACGAGGTGAGATTATGAGTGTTCGTGCAAATCGTGTTGGTGAACAAATAAAGAAAGAAATGACGGATATTCTCCAAAGAGAACTTAAAGATCCAAGAATTGGTTTTGTTACTATTACTGGAGTTGAAGTAACTGGAGATCTTCAGCAAGCTACGATCTTTATTACAGTGCTTGGTAATGAAGAACAAAAAGAATCTACATTACAAGGTCTTTCAAAAGCAACAGGGTTTATCCGCTCAGAAATTGGTAAAAGAATTCGACTGAGAAAAACACCTGAGCTGATTTTTAAATTTGATGAATCAACTGAGTATGGAAATAAAATTGCGACGCTTCTTGGAGAACTTAACAGGCAACAAGACCAGCAGTAGCAAGATGAAGGGGATAGTTTATGCTATCTCCTTTTCTCTATTAACTAAAAAAATTAAAAGTGGTGAAAATTAATGGAAATTCAAGGCATTCTTCCTTTGCATAAACCAAAAGCAATGACATCACATGACTGCGTTGCAAAGTTACGACGCATTTTAAAAACAAGAAAAATCGGTCATACCGGGACACTAGACCCAGATGTTACGGGAGTCTTGCCGATATGTATTGGGAGAGCAACAAAGGTTGCTCAATATATGTCTGATTACGCAAAGACATACGAGGGGGAAGTTACAATTGGCTACTCGACGACAACTGAAGACTTTACTGGAGAGTTACTTGAAAAGAAGAAAGTGGAGACTTTATTTTCTAGATTAGAAATTGAAGAAGTACTACAATCTTTTACAGGGGAGATTACCCAAACCCCACCGATGTATTCAGCAGTAAAGGTTAATGGTAAAAAATTATATGAATATGCTAGAGCAGGGGTAGAAGTAGCTAGACCCGAGCGTAAAGTGTTTATTCATGATTTGACGCTTCTAACTAATCCGGTAATCGTTGATGGTGATAAACTTAAATTCTCGTTTCGCGTTCATTGCAGTAAGGGAACCTATGTCCGGACTTTAGCTGTGGACATTGGAAAGAAATTAGGTTACCCTGCTCATATGTCCGCTTTAGTTCGGACGGCTTCTGGTCCGTTTAAGCTAGAAGATTGCCTGTCATTTGAGGAAATTGAAGAAAAAGTATCTTTAGGGGAACTACAAGGTAAATTGCTAAAAATTGAAGAGGCTTTATCTTTTTTTGTGAAAATCACTGTAGATGAAATCACAGCTACTCAAGTAATGAATGGCATGGTATTACCACTACCAAAGGGGATAGATGAAAATAAGTTTACCGTATATAATGGGGATGGTGAATGTATCGCTATTTACATAAAACACCCGACAAAAGTAGGTTTAATGAAACCTGAGAAAATTTTAAAAAATGATGTTTTAGGTTAGACAAAGAAGTGGTATTACATAAAATTGAGGTGGAAACATTGGAAACGATCATTTTGTCACACCCTCATCAGCTAAGGAAAGAAAACTTAAAAGAAACTGTGGTCGCTTTAGGTTTCTTTGATGGTGTTCATTTAGGTCACAAGCAGGTAATTTCGACTGCCAAACAATTGGCCAAGCAAAAAGAGATGCAGTGCGCAGTCATGACATTTAGTCCACATCCAAAAGAAGTATTGCGTGCCGACCAAGGGCCTTTAGATTATTTGAGCCCAATGCCAGAAAAAATAAAGCTCATTAGTCAATTAGAGGTAGATATCCTTTATGTCATCGAATTTACGCGAGAGTTTGCTAATCTAACCCCGCAACAGTTTGTAGATGATTACTTAATTGGCTTGAATGTAAAACATGTAGTAGCCGGTTTTGATTACAGTTATGGTAAGTTAGGGAAGGGAACAATGGAGACACTCCCGTTTCATTCTAGAAATGCTTTTACTCAAACTACAATCTCAAAAGTAGAAAAAGATCATGAGAAGATTAGTTCTACCAATATCCGCAAACTTTTAGAAAAGGGGAAGGTGGCACAAATCCCCCCAGTTTTAGGGAGATATTATGAGGTTGTAGGAATTGTTGTTCACGGTGAAAAACGTGGCCGCACAATCGGTTTTCCAACGGCAAATATTAACACAGACCGCTATTTACTACCGATAATT
Organism: Anaerobacillus sp.; assembly: GCF_046314235.1. Classification (NCBI taxonomy): domain Bacteria; kingdom Bacillati; phylum Bacillota; class Bacilli; order Caryophanales; family Bacillaceae; genus Anaerobacillus; species Anaerobacillus sp. Next base: position 90,597 of record NZ_JBKBWN010000005.1, on the reverse strand, counting down.
GGAGTTTATGCTGTTTGTGTAAAAGTGAAAGGCCGAACATATGAAGGGGTTTGTAATATAGGTTACAAACCAACATTTCATGGTGAGAACAAGTCGTTTAAATCAGTTGAAATTCACTTATTTGATTTTGATCAAGACATATATGATGAAGAAGTAGCAATACAGTGGATTGAGTGGATTAGAAGTGAAAAGAAGTTTGATTCTATTGAACAATTAATTAGTCAAATTCAAGAAGATAAAGCGAAAGCAAAACTAATTTTAAATAAATTAAACATGTGTTCTTGCAATTGTTAGCAAAACAATGTATTCTTATTACTGTACGTTTGTACAAAACCATTGCTTGGCAATATCGCTTCACCGACGTTTGCTAGGGAATTGGGGATTATGAAAAGGAGGTGAATTAGGATGGCATTAACTCAAGAGCGTAAAAATGAAATCATTGAAACGTTTAAAGTGCACGATACTGACACTGGATCTCCAGAAGTTCAGATCGCTATCCTAACGGAGCAAATTAATACGTTAAACGGCCATTTACGTACACACAAGAAGGATCATCACTCACGTCGTGGTCTTTTAAAGATGGTTGGACAACGTCGTAACTTACTTACGTACTTACGTAATAAGGATGTTACACGTTATCGTAACCTGGTTGACAAGCTTGGTTTACGTAGATAGTAAAGACACGAAAGCGGGATTCTTCCCGCTTTTTTGTTAGATTTCTTTAATGGAAAATATTAATAATTTTTCACTTTTCATTGATGAAAAAAACACTTTTTAATTTACATATTTAAGGAAACAATAAAGGTATAATTAATTATCATTTGTTAAATAAAAGTAAAACGAAGGTTTTGCTGTTTTTGGCAAAAATAATTCATTCAAAATTAAGGTAAACGAGAGGAGTACTCGTACAAATGGAACATGGAACAAAAAAGTTTTCAATTGATTGGGCAGGTCGAGAATTAACGTTTGAAATTGGCGAGTTTGCAAAACAAGCCAATGGAGCTGTAATGGTAAGGTATGGAGAAACGGCGGTTTTAGCAACTGTAACAGCTTCTAAATCGCCAAAACCATTGAATTTCTTTCCACTTACGGTGAATTATGAAGAGCGTCTTTATGCAGCTGGGAAAATCCCTGGTGGCTTTATTAAGCGAGAGGGACGTCCGAGTGAAAATGCTATTCTTACGAGTAGACTTATTGATAGACCAATACGTCCACTATTCCCTGATGGGTTTCGTAACGAAGTACAAGTGATTAGTATCGTCATGAGTATTGACCAAAACTGTTCACCTGAAATGGCCGCTATGGTAGGCTCATCACTAGCTTTATCGATTTCTGATATTCCATTTGATGGTCCTATCGCTGGTGTAACTGTAGGGCGAATTGACGGGCAGTTTTTCATTAACCCAACAACAGAGCAATTAGAGCAAAGTGATATTCATTTAGTTGTTGCTGGTACTAAAGATGGCATTAACATGGTAGAGGCAGGTAGTGAAGAAGTATCTGAAGAGGTAATGTTAGAGGCGATTATGTATGGTCACGAAGAAATTAAGCGCCTAGTTGCTTTCCAAGAAGAAATTATCGCTCAACTTGGTACGATCGAAAAATCAGAAATCATTCTTCACACACTGGACGCGGATCTTGAAGCTTTAGTTCGTGAATTTGCCGATACTGAGTTGAGACAAGCTGTACAAGTTCAAGAAAAGCACGCGAGACAAGCTGCTATTGACGCTGTTATGGAAAAAGCAGTGGCACATTTCGAACAAAATGAAGAAACTGATTTAGGTGAAGTAAAAGAAATACTTCATAAAATTGTAAAAGAAGAAGTTAGACGTTTAATTACAAAGGAAAAAATTCGTCCAGATGGACGTGCTAAAGATGAGATTCGTCCGCTTACTTCGAAGATTGATATTTTACCTAGGACACATGGGTCTGGTTTATTTACGAGAGGACAAACTCAAGCACTTAGTATTTGTACCCTTGGAGCTCTAGGCGATGTTCAAATTCTTGATGGACTAGGCATTGAAGAATCAAAACGTTTTATGCATCACTATAACTTCCCATTATTTAGTGTTGGTGAAACAGGACCGATTCGTGGACCAGGACGTCGAGAAATTGGTCATGGGGCTCTTGGTGAGCGTGCCTTAGAACCAATTATTCCATCTGAGAAAACTTTCCCTTACACAATTCGTCTTGTTTCGGAAGTTTTAGAATCTAATGGTTCTACCTCTCAGGCAAGTATATGTGCTAGTACGCTAGCTATGATGGCTGCTGGAGTCCCAATAAAAGCTCCTGTTGCAGGTATTGCTATGGGTCTTATCGCTGAAGGTGAAGACTATACGGTATTAACTGATATTCAAGGTATGGAAGACCACCTAGGTGACATGGACTTTAAAGTGGCTGGTACGAAAGATGGTATTACTGCACTGCAAATGGACATAAAAATTTCTGGGATTAATCGAGCTATTTTAGAAGAAGCGTTAGAACAAGCTAGACAAGGCCGTCTGCATATTTTGGATAATATGCTTGAGGCGATTAGCGAGCCTAAAGAAGAGCTTTCTCAGTATGCGCCAAAGATCTTAATCCTGAAAATTAATCCTGATAAAATTCGCGATGTAATTGGACCAAGCGGGAAAATAATTAACAAGATTATTGAAGAAACTGGGGTAAAAATTGATATCGAACAAGATGGTACTGTCTTTATCGGTTCGATTAATCAAGAGATGAATGCTAAAGCTAAACAAATTATTGAAGATATCGTCCGTGAAGTTCAAGTAGGCGAAACGTATCTTGGAACAGTTAAACGAATTGAAAAGTTTGGTGCTTTTGTTGAGATCTTTAAAGGTAAAGATGGACTTGTCCACATCTCACAACTTAGTGAAGAGCGTGTGAATAAAGTAGAAGATGTTATTGCGATTGGTGATCAAATTCTAGTTAAGGTTACAGAAGTTGATAACCAAGGCAGAGTAAACTTGTCACGGAAAGCTGTTCTTAAAGAACAGAAGCAGGAAAGCTAAGAAAGAGGCTGGGGCTTTAGCCAGTCTCTTTTTCTCTATTATTAATTAAAAATTGTAAATATCATGTGATAGCAGTAAAGTTACATTCTCCATTTTAGATTTGTTCTACCTCGTCCACCTAATGCATAGTTTTTAGTAAAAGGGGGGACAGTTAATGATGAAGAAATTTATTTTACAAATTTGTACTTTTTTTATTATAATTATTTTGTCTATTGGTTCAATTCAAAATCCTTATACTTCTAATTACATTGATGATCTAAAGAGGGAGAGTATCGCAGTATCGACCTTTAATGATCCTATTTTTATAGAGCTTGAACAATTTGCCCAAAAACAAAACCAACCACCAATAAATGCTGTCGTTGATAAAGTTTGGAAAGCTGTCCCAGGCTTAAACGGTTTAGAAGTGAATATTGAAGCATCATATGAGAGAATGCGAAAAGATGGGCAATTTTCGAAAAAAAGAGTAGTATATAAGCAAGTGCCACCAGAAGTTCATTTAAGTGATCTACCACCTTCACCTATCTATCGTGGAAACTCAGAAAAACCAATGGTTTCGTTACTTGTTAATGTTGCTTGGGGAAATGAATATTTACCATCCATGCTAAAAATAATGCAGGCTTACAATGTGAAAACTACATTTTTCTTAGATGGATCCTGGACGAAAAAAAATCCTACGTTAGCGAAAATGATTGTAGATGAGGGACATGAAATTGGAAATCATGGGTACTCTCACCCAGATATGAAAAAGTTGTCCAAGGGCAGAATTAGTGAAGAAATACAGAAAACGAATGAAGTTATCAAAGCTACGTTAGATGTTTCACCTGTTTGGTTTGCACCCCCTAGCGGAAGCTTTCGCCAGGATGTTGTTGACATTGCTAAAAGTATGGATATGTACACAATTCTTTGGACTGTTGATACAGTAGATTGGCGAGATCCAGAACCGATGGCAATGGTGGGGCGAGTATTACAAAAAGTGGAACCAGGGGCAATGATTTTAATGCATCCAACAGCCAGTAGTACGGGTGGATTAGAGCAGCTTATTATAGGGTTAAAAGAAAAGGGATATCAAATTAGTACAGTTACTAATCTCCTTAGTGAGGAGAGGATTGGTGTTCCGAGTGAGACTCTTGAGTCATATTGAATAGGAGGAAAATTAGATTGATACAAAAGTTTGAAACTCCCAACGGTTTAAGGATCGTCTTAGAGAAAATACCGACAGTTAGGTCTGTTTCAATTGGTATATGGATTGGAACGGGTTCTCGATTTGAGTCTACAGCAGTAAACGGTGTCTCTCATTTTTTAGAGCATATGTTTTTTAAAGGAACGGAAAAACGCTCAGCCCAGGAAATCGCTGAGGCGTTTGATGGGATCGGCGGTCAAGTAAATGCGTTTACCTCAAAAGAATATACTTGTTACTATGCCAAAGTTTTAGATGATCATGCTCAAATTGCTCTAGACGTTTTATCTGATATGTTTTTTAACTCCCGCTTTGAAGCTAATGAACTAGAGAAGGAAAAAAATGTTGTTCTTGAAGAAATAAAAATGTACGAGGATGCACCGGATGATATTGTTCACGATCTATTAGCACAAGCCAGCTTCGGTTCTCATTCTCTTGGTTATCCGATTTTAGGAACGCAACAAACGTTAAAATCTTTTTCCGATAAAACATTAAGAGACTATATGAATGACCAGTATACTGCGGAAAACGTAGTTATTTCTGTGGCTGGAAATGTCGATGAAGATTTTATTCAACAAGTAGAGACGATATTTAGAGATGTTGAAAAAAGTAAGCAAAACCGCGAATATGTTACACCAGCCTTCTTAGCCGAAAAATTAGTTCGGAAAAAAGAGACAGAACAAGCTCACCTTTGCTTAGGTTTTAATGGTTTAGCAATTGGACATGAAGATATTTATAGTCTTGTCCTTTTAAATAATATATTAGGTGGAAGTATGAGTAGTCGATTATTCCAAGAGGTGAGGGAAAAGAGAGGGCTTGCGTATTCCGTATTCTCTTATCATTCTTCCTATCATGACAATGGGATGTTAACGGTATACAGTGGTACTGCGCCTCATCAACTTGACGAGTTATATGAGACAATTATGACAACCTTAGATGGTATTGGCAAAAACGGTATTACGGAAAAAGAGCTAACAAAAGGAAAAGAGCAATTAAAAGGTAATTTGATGCTAAGTCTAGAAAGTACAAATAGTCGTATGAGTCGAAACGGAAAAAATGAACTTCTCCTTAAAAACCATCGCTCTTTGGATCAAATGATTGAAGAAATCAATAGTGTCTCGATTACAAATGTAAACAGACTAAGTTCTGACTTATTCAGTAAAGCGTATTCTGTAGCACTAATCAGTCCTGATGGGAAGCTTCCAAGCAGTATGAAGCAATAGTTATATGTAAAGCAGAGAGCGCTCCAAGCTAGACAACTTTTAAAGTTCAAAAAGTTATACTTTCTTATCTTTAAAAAAATACCAGCCTTGGTTGGTATTTTTTTTTATTGTCCACATAAAAATGAAGTAATAAACACCAAGGGGGGAACGATATTGAAATTAAGTGAAATTAGTGGCAAAGAAATTATCGATTATGATAAGGGAGAACGGCTAGGTGTATTAGGACAAACTGATCTTGTCATTGATGAGGAGACAGGGAAAATCGAATCGTTTATAATTCCCTCAATGAAATGGTTTGGCTTAGGTAAAAAAGAAAAAGAAGTAACTGTCTACTGGCGGCAAATTATTAAGATCGGAGCAGATATGATCATAATAGATGTAGACAAAGAATAACCACTTAGCTTTGAGGTCGTACAAAATGTACGGCTTTTTTTTATACTAAACTTAAAAATTTTCACCCACTTCTAAATTCTAATATTCTCATAAACCATGCTTTCACCATTCACCGATTTGTGCGTTTATACATAAGATGATTTTGAATTAATTAGGAGAATTCCCCTGTGGAACGTTTAAAGGCGAATCGACAGTGAGAAAGGGGGAGGAGCAATGTTAACAGGGAAACATGTTGCGATTATTGGTGGAGATGCAAGACAACTAGAAGTAATTCGCAAATTAATTGAGCTTGATGCCAAAATATCATTAATAGGTTTTGATCAACTTGATGAGGGGTTCGCAGGCGCTACTAAAGTTCAGCTTGATCAAGTTGATTTCAGTACAGTAGAAGCTATAATGCTTCCGGTAAGTGGAACTAGTTCAGAAGGAGAGGTAGAAACAATATTTTCAAATGAAAAAATTGTTTTAACTAATGACCACTTAAAAGCAACCTCAAAGCAATGTACTGTTTATTCAGGGATAAGCAATCAATATTTGAAAACAATCGTCCATTCTTCAAATCGAAAACTTGTTGAGTTATTTGAAAGAAATGATGTTGCTATTTATAACTCAATCCCAACAATGGAAGGAACGTTAATGATGGTGATACAAAATACCGATATTACCATTCATCGTTCAAATGTAGTTATCGTAGGTTTTGGGAGAGTAGGAATGTCGGTGGCAAGAGCGTTTCATGGATTAGGTGCGAATGTCAAAGTGGCAGCACGTGAAAGTGAACTTTTAGCTAGGGTTTATGAAATGGGCTTTCAACCAATTGAATTATCTCTTCTTGCAAATGAAGTTCATAATACTGATGTTTGCATTAACACAATTCCTGCGAAAGTGTTAACGGGAAATATCTTATCAAAAATGCCGACACGTTCCTTAATTATTGATTTAGCATCTAAGCCAGGGGGCACCGATTTTCGTTATGCGGAAAAGAGAGGCATTAAAGCAATGCTTGCTCCCGGGTTGCCAGGGATTGTTGCCCCAAAAACAGCAGGTCAGATTATCGCCAATGTTCTTTCCAAATTGCTGCTTGAAGAACAAAACACCATTGAGGAGGAACAAAAATGAATTTAAAGGGAAAACATATCGGTTTCGGATTAACTGGATCTCATTGTACGTATAGTGCCGTTATTCCGGAAATGAAAAAGTTAATTGACGCAGGAGCAAAAGTAACACCGTTTGTATCACATACTGTAAAGACAACTGATACAAAGTTTGGTGATAGTGAAGATTGGCTAACACAAATACAGGAAATTACCGACGAGGAAATTGTCGATTCGATCGTAAAAGCAGAACCATTTGGACCAAAGACACCGTTAGACTGTATAGTTGGTAAAACCACCGCATAGATTTAGAGTGTTAGAATAAAATAGCTGAAAACATGAGGTGGTTGCTAATGTTAAAATTTACGAACAAGTTAGAGCGTGTGAAACAAATAGCAATGTATCTTCGAAAATCAAGGCAAGATGAGGGGCTTGAAACAGAAGCAACACTTGCCAATCATCGCAAAATATTAAAAAAAATAGCTCAAGATTATAATTGGATATATGAAATTTATGAAGAAGTTGCCAGCTCGATAGATATGGACATAAGAACAGAGCTAACGAGAATGCTAAAAGAAGTAGAAAAGGGTTCATATGATGCGGTTTTAGTCATGGATGTAGATCGTTTGTCAAGGAGTGTTAAAGACTCAGCGATTATTAAAGCAATTTTTGCAGAAAACGATGTTTTAATCATCACTGCTGACCTACAAGTAATTGATTTGAATGAAGACAATGATAGCTTAGTAAGTGATTTTATGGATGTTCTATCGAGCTTTGAGTATAAACAGATTAGAAAAAGAATGATGCGAGGAAAACGGGCAGGTGCCGAAAAAGGTGAGTGGAATAATGGTGTTCCCCCTTTTGGATATAAAGTTGATAAAGCGAATAAAACGCTAATTATTGTTGAAGAACAAGCGGCAGTTATAAATTTAATATTTGGTTGGATTATTGAAAGAAAAGGAATTAAATGGATTGCAACTGAATTATATCGACTAGGAATTAAGACCAATAATCAGCGAACATTTTCAGAGGTTGCAATACGTAGGTTAATTCGTAACGAAACATATAAAGGATATTTAATCAGACATCGTATTAAATGGAATGGTAAGAAAAAAGAATTCCATCCTCAAGAAAACTGGGTCATTGTAAAAGATGCGTTTCCGGCAATTGTTAGTGAAGAAGTATGGGATGAAGCGAATGAAGCGATAAATGAAAGATCAAAAGAAGCTATGAAAACAAGAGCTAGAACATTTGGTCTCACAGGATTAGTCAAGTGTGGTTATTGTGGCTATACTCTCTCAATGATGAGAAGAAAAGACCGAAAAACGGATCTAATAGTTAGAGGATGTCACCGTAGATGCCCGACTGGAAAGGTATGTAAAAATAGCAGCATATCTTATTATTCGGTAATCAATGCAGTTGTAAACGAGATTAAAAGTTACGAAGCAAAATTAAAAGATGAAATCTTAAAAATAAACATACAAAGCAGTAAGTGTTATGAAAGGAAAAAAGCAAAAAAAATAACTATTAATAATCAGTTGAAAAAAGTGGAAAAAGCAATCAACCAAGTTGATATTGCCTTTGAAGAAGCGGTAATTACTGTTGATGAATATAAAAAAAAGCGCTATAATTTTATCGCACAAAAAAACAATCTTATTATAGAAAAGAAAAAAACAGATCAAGTGATGGTAAATAGTAATGATGAAAAAAAGGAAACATTAACGCAATTAAATATTTTTTTAAATGAGCACCATACATTAAGTCACAAACAGATGAATAGTCGTTTAAGATCACTAATAAAAAAAATAGAGCTGTTTAATAATCAAAAAGAAAGTAAACCGAGAATAAAAATATTTTTTGTATAAAAAAGTAACCCCAAATGGCTCACCATCTGGGGTTTTTATTATGCTACATTACTTTGTTCTTCAAGTTGTTGTTGTTGTTTTTGTATTTTTAGAATATCGATTCGTAAGAAGATAGAAATAACTAAAGCTAAACTAATTAAAGCCAAAAACACATAAAATACTGGGATATAGCTTCCTGTTGAAGTCTTAATAAAACTAACTAGCATTGGTCCAATAATACCACCGATAGACCAAGTAGTTAATAAATAGCCATGGATTGCACCTAGTTGTTTTGTTCCGAATAAGTCACCAATAAATGCTGGTAGATTAGAAAATCCACCACCGTAACAGCTAACTACTAGTAATATTAACAATTGGAATATGATAATACTTGAAATTAACGGTAAAGTGGCAAACGCAACAATCTGAATAGCAAAAAAGATTAAGAATACGTTATGACGTCCAATATAATCTGACGCTGCAGCCCAAAATAGTCGACCACCACCATTAAAGATGCCCATAATACCAACTAATGTTGCAGCCGCAGCTGCTGATAGACCTACGACATCCTGAGCCATTGGTGATGCTACTGAAATCATCATAAGACCAGCACTTACGTTTATTAACATCATTGACCAAAGCATCCAAAAATGCTTTGTTTTAACAGCTTCATTCGCATTTAATTGACGTAAGTCTTTTTTAATTACTTTTTTACCACTTTCCACTGCTTTAGCCATGCTTTCAGGCATCCAGCCTTCCACTGGTTTAGCAATATAAGAAGCACCTAATACCATTAATGTGAAATAAATTGCACCTAAAATATAAAAAGTATTGGTAATATTAACTGTTGCAATTAAATATTCGGCAAGTGGAGCTGTTGCTAATGCTCCTGTACCAAATCCTAATACTGCCATTCCTGTAGCTAGACCTCTTCGGTCAGGGAACCATTTAACAAGCGTAGAAACGGGTGAAATATAACCAATTCCTAATCCCATACCACTCAATAGCCCATACGTCAGTAAGAACATGACTGAAGAATCAAGTGCAACTGCAACTCCAGAACCAGCTTGTCCTAACCCGAATAAAATAGCTGCAACGATCGCTGATTTTCGAGGACCGTTCTTCTCAACAAACTTTCCAAATAATGCCGCAGACATACCTGCAAGACCCATCATAATCGTAAAAGCTAAAGTAACATTTGTTTCAGACCAACCAATCGTTTCAACTAAAGGTCTTTTGTATACGCTATATGCATAAGCTGCACCAATTGAAAGATGGATAGCAATAGCAGATAAAGCAATAAACCAACGATTTTTTGTAGCTTTCATATTTTCCTTCATTAAAGTATCTCCTTTTATAGAAATTTAGAATTTTCCGTTAGAACAGTGACACAAAAAACATTATAACAGACACATATATAAATATAATACATAAATAAAAATATAGATATTGGTAGTTATCACTAATTTTATTGTATTTTTACATTTGAAATATGTATAGAAGTCCAAAAAAATCATCAATTAAGTACTTTTTAGATTGGAATTGTGACAAATTTATGATAAATGATAAAGAATGAAAATTAAGGATAAATTTGTATTTTAACGTGTTTCTTCATATTTAATTAATGTAAAAAAACTAATCTGTTTCAAAAAAAATCCTAAGCTGTTTAATTTAACATATAGGACAATCACTTGTGAATAAAACTAAAATTAAGAAAGGAGTGATGATTATTAGTGAGCAGCAAAGTAATAAGTCGGAGAAGAAAAGTCTAAGAAACAAAACTAAAATAACTAGTGAGAGAAAACTTATAGTTGAAGTTGCTAGTGAGTTGAATGAAAAAAAGGCAGTGGAACATTTTTATAAAGTAATAAAAAGTGAACAAAGTAATTGATGAGGCAGAAGCCTTTTTTCGGTAGCTTTTATACGCAACACACGATTGTATGGTCATTGCACCGTTAACAGGGAATTCAGCCAGTAAGTTCGCTAATGCGCTAACTGATTCGCCTGTTTTAATGGCAGCAAAAGCAACATTACGGAATTTAAATCCAGTTGTTCTAGGGATTAGTACGAACGATGCTTTAGGACTGAACGGAATGAATATTATGAAGTTGATGGCTACTAAAAATATTTATTTTATTCCTTACGGCCAAGATGATCCGTTTAAAAAACCCAATTCTCTTGTTGCCAGAATGAGCGCACTGCAGGATACAGTAGAAGCCGCAATTCAAGGAAGACAATTCCAGCCGGTTCTAGTTGAGAGGTATAAAGATCAATCTTAAACTACCAATCTAGAAATTCACCCCGTTTTCAATTGCCGAAGATTATGATAAGATATTATCCATATGTATGGGGAATCACAGAACTTTTTAATGATAATTGTTAACAAAGCTTTCAGTTAGTTGAATCGTTTCAAATGGCTGTGTAAAACATCGTATGAAACCAGTTTTTTAGCGATGAATAGTTAAAAATTGTTTTCTATGATATGAGTGTGGCGTATTCCTCTTGCAACGATTGATTAGACAAATCAAGCACTCCCTTCTCTATCGAGAGATAGGTTAACAATTTGATTGTAGAATAAGTTAATTTTTGGCTTAAATGAGTTAGGATTTTCTAAATATTAAGGAGGAATCTTTCATAATGGCAATGGAAACAGGATTTCATGTAGCGGTAGTTGGAGCAACAGGGGCAGTAGGAGCGCAAATGTTAAAAACATTAGCAGAACGTAATTTTCCTATTTCAAAACTTACATTACTCTCATCAAAACGTTCAGCAGGGAAAATAATAACATTTAAAGATGAGGATTATGTTATTCAAGAAGCCACGCCTGAGAGCTTTGAAGGTGTTCAGCTAGCATTATTTAGTGCGGGAGGCTCTGTTTCAAAGGTGTTAGCTCCTGAGGCTGTAAAAAGGGGAGCTATTGTTGTAGATAATACGAGTGCTTTTCGAATGGAAGCTGAAATACCGTTAGTTGTTCCAGAAGTTAATGAAGCCGACTTACACAAACATACTGGTATTATCGCTAATCCAAATTGTTCAACAATACAAATGGTGGTGGCATTAGAGCCAATTCGCAAAAAGTATGGGCTGAAAAAAGTAATTGTATCAACCTATCAAGCGGTAAGTGGTGCCGGTGCAAACGCAATTAAAGAGATGAAGGATCAAACAGCAGCTATTTTGAAAGGTGAAGAGTTTACACCAGAAATTTTACCGTGTGGCTCTGATAATAAACATTATCAAATTGCGTTTAATGCAATTCCGCAAATAGATAAATTTCAAGACAATGGTTTTACTTTTGAAGAAATGAAAATGATAAATGAAACCAAAAAAATTATGAATTTACCCCAGTTACACGTAGCTGCAACTTGTGTGCGAATTCCTGTTGAGACTGGTCATTCAGAATCTGTATTTTTTGAAACTGAAAAAATTGGTTTATCTGTTTCTGAGATGAAGACAATGTTAAAAGACGCGCCAGGTATTGTCTTAGAAGATGATATTAATGAGCAAATCTATCCGATGGCAGTTAATTCAGTAGATAAAAATGATGTTTTTGTCGGAAGAATTCGTCAAGATCTTGATAATCAAAACGGTTTTCATATGTGGGTTGTTTCTGACAATCTATTAAAAGGAGCAGCATGGAATTCAGTTCAAATCTCAGAGAGTTTAGTGAAGTTAGGATTATTAAAATAAGTTTAAATAAAATAACAAACAACAATTTTAATAGTTAGAAAAAGGCTGACATTAAAAGTGCGCAAGTAGCCCTTCATCAAGAGATTGATGATCATCGATAAACAATTGTTTATCTAATGGGAGGAACTAGGTCCTTTTGAGTTGGCCTATTCCTAATTAAACATTGATGATTTCCGCTCTCAATTCTGAATGAAAATGTCGGTTGACTTCCTTCGCTTCGTTGTTCTCCAGTTCCTGTACAAGAGGGAAACGATAGAAAACTTGACCCAATTTTTTCGCAGAAAAAGTATTTTTTTGAGTTAGTAATTTTCATTTGAAAATATATACGCATTTTTTTATTTGATGAAATATATGTGTACAAAAAGAGGTGTAATATGAAGGTCATCGTTCAAAAATTTGGTGGAACTTCATTAAAAGATGAAGAAGCTAGATTACAGGCAGCTGAGCATGTTTTAGCTGCTGTAACAGAAGGCTATAAAGTAGTAGTGGTAGTCTCTGCAATTGGTAGAAAAGGAGATCCTTATGCTACAGATACTCTTCTCAATTTAGTTGGCGGTACGGTAAATACACATGTCGCTAAACGTGAACTTGATTTACTAATGTCGTGCGGAGAATTAATATCTTCAATTGTTTTTACGAATTTACTTGCCAGTCGAAAATTAAAGGCCATGGCTATGACTGGAGCGCAAGCGGGTTTTAGAACGAACGAAGACTATTCAAATGCAAAGATTATTGAAATGAAATGTGAGAACCTATTAGAGAAATTAAAAGACCATGATTGCGTAGTTGTTACTGGTTTTCAAGGCATGTCTGAAAACGGAGAACTTACAACGTTGGGAAGAGGAGGCAGTGATACTTCCGCTACAGCGATAGGGGCAGCTATCCAAGCAGAGTGGGTTGATATTTTTACTGACGTTGAAGGACTTATGACTGCAGATCCCCGTATTGTTAGTGACGCTAAGCCTATTTCCGCAGTAACCTATAATGAAATTTGTAACATGGCTTATCAAGGTGCAAAGGTAATTCACCCACGCGCAGTAGAAATTGCCATGAATGCCAAAGTACCGATTAGAATACGCTCTACATTTTCTAATTTGGAAGGAACGCTAGTTACTAGTGGAACTGGAAAAAAAGCTGGAATGGATATTGAAGAGAGATTAATTACAGGAATTGCTTATGTATCAAATGTGACACAAATAAAAGTGTTGGCTAAAGAAGGAGAATACAATCTTCAGTCTCAAGTTTTTAAAGCGATGGCTAACCAAGGAATCAGTGTTGATTTCATAAATATCAATCTCATGGGTGTTGTGTATACAATTGCTGATGAGAATACAAATAAAGCCATAGAACTACTACAAGAAATGGGCTATGAGCCAATTGTTACAAGAAATTGTGCGAAAGTATCAGCAATTGGTGCTGGCATGACAGGTGTCCCTGGAGTAACAGCAAAAATAGTTGGTAGTTTAGCTGAAGAGAATATTGCAATATTACAATCGGCAGATTCTCATACAACAATTTGGGTATTAGTAAAAGAAGAGGATAAAGTAAAAGCTGTAAATGCACTTCACAAGATCTTTAAACTAGATCAGATTCATTAAGAAAATTTGAATGGCTATCTTTTAAGTAAATCTTTTTATTATTCTTATTGTGTTTACTGAAAGGGTGAAAGACGTGAATTTTGGGCAAGTGATTACTGCGATGGTTACACCTTTTGATCTTAATGGCCAAATTGATTATGCTAAAACTACAGAGTTAATTGAACACTTAATAAACAATAGTACAGATGCTTTAGTCGTAGCTGGTACTACAGGTGAATCTCCAACACTATCTTCGAAAGAGAAGCTCGCCTTGTTTGAACATACAGTAAAAGTTGTTGCCGGTCGAATTCCTGTCATTGCAGGAACAGGAAGCAATAGTACAGCAAGTTCAATGGAATTAACAAAACAAGCGGAAAGTGTTGGTGTCGATGCGATCATGCTTGTAGCACCATACTATAATAAACCCTCACAAAAGGGAATGTATGAACACTTTAAAGCGATTGCTGGGGTCACAAGCTTACCCGTAATGCTTTACAATATCCCAGGGCGCTCAACGGTCAATATGACTGTTGAATTAGTGAGAGAACTATCAAAAATTGAAAATATTGTCGCCATGAAAGAAGCGAGTGGCAATCTTGACCAAATTACTGCTATTATTTCGGAAACAGCAGATGATTTTCTCGTTTATAGTGGCGATGATACATTGACATTACCTGTTCTTGCAGTTGGTGGTAATGGTGTAGTATCTGTTGCTGCTCATATCATTGGGAACGATCTTAAACAAATGGTTACGGCATTTTCAGCCGGAGATATTGAGGTAGCTGCAAAGCTACACCAAAAGCTCTTGCCAATCGTAAAGGCTTTATTTGTAACACCGAATCCAAGTCCCGTAAAAGCTGCACTTCAACTAAAAGGCCTAGATGTTGGTGGAGTTAGATTACCACTGTTGCCATTAACTGAAATTGAGAAGCAGCAATTAACTGAAATTATCGGAAATGAATAATAATCGCGGCTGTCCCAAAAGCAAAGATCAGTGAACTCGTCTACTAGAAATAGATTGTGTACAAAGATACACTCCTTCTATATGAAGTAGCAAGTCGAGGTGCGCTGACACTTGTGGGACAGTCCTTTTTTTACTTTCCATATTTACATACAACTGAGTAATAAATAAAGATTTTTTTCCATTTCTAGATAAATGTTCTTGTCCTTCGTTTGAAAGATAAGTTATACTACAAACAAGTGATTAGTTCGGGGCTATTTTTAGGAACTGCAAATTGTATCGATATAACTGGAAAATTTAATATGGGAGGAATAAATGACATTGGCTAAGCAAGTTACTGAAAAAATACGTGTTTTTGCCTTGGGCGGCGTTGGAGAAATAGGGAAAAACATGTATGTAGTAGAGGTAGACAATGATCTCTTAGTGATCGATTCGGGACTGATGTTTCCTGATGATGATATGCTTGGGGTTGATATTGTAATACCTGATATTTCATATTTAGAGGAAAATCGTGAACGAGTAAAAGGAATAATTGTAACGCACGGCCATGAAGACCATATCGGTGCTATTCCTTATGTTATTAGAAAGCTAAATGTTCCAATTTACGGAACGAAATTGACGCTTGGAATTATTAAGGCAAAGTTAGTAGAACATGCTTTAGAAAAGGGTGTTGATTTAAGGCTTATTGATTGTCAATCGAAAATTTTGATAGGTACGACAACAGTAAATTTCTTTAGGACTAATCACAGCATTCCGGATTCTGTTGGCGTATGTATTGAAACAACTCAAGGGTCTATCGTTCATACAGGTGATTTCAAGTTTGATCAAAATCCAGTTGATGGTGTATATTCAGATATTGGTAAAATGGCCTCTATAGGTGAAAAAGGCGTGTTATGTTTACTTTCTGATAGTACTAATGCCGAACGACCTGGAGTTTCCGTGTCAGAGAGTGTAGTCGGACAAGGCATAAAAGAAGCATTTTACGAGGCGAAAGGGAGAATTATTGTCGCAACCTTTGCTTCAAATATACACCGCATCCAACAAGTTATCAGTGCAGCAGCTGAGGTAAATCGTAAGGTGACCATCTCAGGACGTAGCATGGTAAAGATTGTTTCAATTGCTATGGAGTTAGGCTATTTACATGTTGCAGATAATACGCTAATTAAATTGGAAGATATTGATAAATACACTGACGACGAGATCACAATTTTGACTACAGGTAGCCAAGGGGAACCGATGTCAGCTCTTTCAAGGATGGCTAAAGGAGCTCATCGACAAATTGCTATTAAACCTTCGGATACAATTATAATATCAGCAACACCTATTCCAGGTAATGAAAAATCAGTGACAAAGATTGTTGACCTGCTTTATCGTACTGGAGCGGAAGTGATTTTCGGACAAAAAAATGTTCACACAACAGGACATGGTTGTCAAGAAGAACTAAAGCTGATGCTTAATTTAATGAAACCAAACTACTTTATCCCGATCCATGGTGAATTCAGAATGCAACATACGCACAGTAAAATTGCAAAATCTTGCGGTGTTAACGAAGCTCATATCTACTTAATTGATAAAGGTGACGTAGTCGAATTCACGAATGGTGAAGGTAAAATGAGTGGGAAAGTTCCTTCAGGAAATATTCTCATTGATGGAATAGGTGTTGGCGATGTAGGAAATATTGTCCTCCGTGACCGACGTCTATTATCAAAGGATGGCATTTTAGTTGTAGTTGTAACATTAAATAAAACAAATAATGCGATCGTCTCGGGCCCTGATATTATCTCAAGAGGTTTTGTTTACGTAAGAGAAAGCGAAAAACTATTAGACGAGTCAAGCGTACTAGTTACAGAAACCTTAAAAAAATGTATGGTAGAAAACGTTAATGAATGGTCATCATTAAAAAGTAATATAAGGGATGTTCTTAGCAAATTTCTTTTTGAACGAACTCGTCGTAGACCAATGATTTTACCTATCATTATGGAAGTATAATTAATAAATTATCGTGTATGATAAATGAAGTGAATACTAGTACTAATAAAAGTAAAAAGGTTGCTAAGCGTTCATAGCTTTAGCAACCTTTTTAATTTAATCGATTTTTAAAAAGGAATTAGATGAAAACCAAGACTATATTCATAATTACTAACCACAATTACCATACTACTAATAGCTTACATTAAGAGGAGGATATTTATGGATTACCAAAAAGCAGAAACACAACCAGAAGAACAAAAGGAAAAGCAATCAAGTATCGTAGAGAAAATACAGCAACTCGGCCAAACTAATGTACCACAAATGGAGCAATCTAATATACATGTAGTAACAATCATTGGACAAATTGAAGGGCATATGCAATTACCGCCTCAAAATAAAACAACAAAGTATGAACATATTATTCCGCAACTAGTTGCGGCAGAACAAAATTCAAAGCTTGAAGGCATGTTGGTTATTTTAAATACAGTCGGCGGTGATGTTGAGGCAGGGCTTGCAATAGCCGAGATGATTGCTTCGATGTCAAAACCAACCGTAACCCTCGTTTTAGGTGGGGGGCATTCGATAGGTGTACCAATTGCCGTTGCCTCAAACTATAGTTACATAGCAGAAACAGCAACAATGACTATTCACCCTGTCCGATTAACAGGACTAGTAATAGGAGTGCCCCAAACATTTGAATACTTGGACAAAATGCAAGAAAGGGTTATTAAGTTCGTTACGAGACATTCAGCGATTACAGATGAAAAATTTAAAGAGCTAATGTTTTCAAAAGGTAATTTAACACGAGATATTGGAACAAATGTTGTTGGCCCAGATGCTGTTGAGTATGGAATGATAAATGAAGTCGGCGGTATTGGTAAAGCGATCACAAAGCTTAATGAGCTTATTGAGCAGAGAAGAAACTCACAAGGTGGGGATTTGGTCCAATGATCCTTTATACAACTGTTCCAGAAGAATTAATATTTCCTCAAGAAAATACGGGGGCACAACAAGTTATTGTTGATATTAAGGAAGGTCAATTGGTATTAGAACAAGTATCTAATCAAGAATTTAAAGTTGTTCGGTTAATAAGTTCTGATCCAAACGCATATTTAAATGAAAATTACACTCCCGGAAAAATGATATCTTTATTTTAGTTACTGGAATTCCCTAGTCTTTACTTTAGAAACTATGGTATAATAATCATACTAAAGAAAGAACTAGCAAATTACAAACATAGAAGCAGCCGTTTCTTCTACGGCTGCTTCTTCATTCGTGACGTCCTATCCAACAATAACATTTGTGGAAATTATTTGGATGATTATAGTTTTTTTCTAATAGATACTTATAGAGGTGAGACTATGGCTACAAGAAAAAAACAAAAAAAAACGGAGTGGAAAAGACAGCTTAGTTTTGAACTTATTGGTCTGTTTCTTATTGTCTTAGCTTCTGTGGCATTTGCAAGATTAGGAAGTGTTGGACAAGGGTTAACCCATTTATTTCGCTTCTTTTTAGGGGAGTGGCATGTAGCGTTAACAATTGGTCTGTTTTTTATCTCGCTCTATTTAATGATAAAAAGACAAATACCTCAATTTTTATCTAGAAGACTAGTTGGAGTCTATTTACTCGTATTCGCTATTGTTCTCCTAAGTCATATTCGGTTATTTGACTTATTTTCAAAGCAAGGTGAATTTATTGATGGCTCGGTAATTCGCAATACTTGGGAATTATATTGGCTCCAAATACAAGGAGATACAGCAATTAATGACTTAGGCGGTGGGATGGTTGGTGCAATAGGGTTTGCAATTACACACTTCTTGTTCGCGGCAAGTGGAACCGTCGTTTTTTACCTATTTATTATCATTACTGCGATCATTTTAATTACTGGTAGATCTTTTACTGATCTTATTTTAAGTTTTATTACTCAGGTCGGGAACGTATTTACCAATATTTATAATAGGCTAAACCAATATCTTATGAATGCTAAGCAACAATTTGTTACTAAATGGGAACAAAAAAAACAGCGGCAGAAACAAAAAGATTCGCTTGTTATTGTTAGTGGACAAACCAATATCGAACCTCAAAATGAAAATAGTAGTGACCCGGAACCGATTATTTATGACTTTGCTAGTAAAGTGAACGAACAAACAAATCTAAAGGATAGTCAGCTGGCTAAAACCAAAGAGGAAGAAGAGTTAATTGAAATTAATATTGAACCTGCTGGGGTTTTAGCGGTTGAAGCTAATGAGAATTATTTAGTACCAACATTAGAGTTATTATCTAATCCGAAGAAGAACAATCAATTTCAAGAACGACAACATATTTCCGCAAATGCGAAGAAGTTAGAACAAACGTTAGAAAGCTTTGGTGTCAAAGCAAAGGTATCAAAAGTTCATTTAGGTCCTGCGGTTACAAAGTATGAAGTTTATCCTAGTATCGGTGTTAAAGTTAGTAAGATTGTTAATTTAGCAGATGATTTAGCATTAGCACTAGCAGCAAAAGATATTCGTATTGAGGCACCAATACCAGGTAAATCTGCCATTGGGATAGAAGTTCCAAATCAAGAAGTAGCGATTGTTATGCTTAAAGAGGTTTTAGAAGCTACTAGTTCATTTCCAGATGCCTCAAAGTTACTAATTGGTCTTGGTAGAGACATTTCTGGTGATCCTGTTTTAGCTGAATTAAATAAGATGCCACATTTACTTGTGGCAGGGGCAACAGGGAGTGGGAAAAGCGTATGTATTAATGGAATAATCGTCAGTATTTTGATGAGAGCTAAGCCTCATGAGGTAAAATTGATGATGATCGACCCCAAAATGGTCGAACTTAATGTCTATAATGGAATTCCCCATTTACTAGCTCCTGTTGTAACAGAGCCAAAGAAAGCTTCACAAGCGTTGAAAAAAGTTGTCAATGAAATGGAGCGACGTTATGAGCATTTTGCTCACACAGGAACAAGAAATATTGAAGGGTATAATACGTTAATAAAAAACCAAAATGAAAAAGGTGAGGCAAAACAAGCGACACTTCCCTACATAGTTGTGATCGTGGACGAGCTTGCTGATTTAATGATGGTTGCCTCGAGCGATGTCGAAGATAGTATTACTAGACTCGCACAAATGGCAAGGGCAGCGGGAATTCATTTAATTATTGCCACACAACGACCTTCAGTAGATGTTATTACTGGTGTCATTAAAGCGAATATTCCTTCTAGGATTGCCTTTGGTGTCTCATCGCAAACAGACTCGCGAACAATACTGGACATGGGTGGAGCTGAAAAATTATTAGGTAGAGGTGATATGCTATTTTTACCTGTAGGTGCTTCAAAGCCAGTTCGTGTCCAAGGAGCATTTCTATCTGATGATGAAGTTGAAAATGTTGTTAATTTCGTTATTGCTCAACAAAAGGCGCAGTATCAAGAGGAAATGTTAACTAAAGATGAAGATGTCGTTACTGGAGAAGTTGCTGATGAACTATACGAATCAGCTGTCGATCTAGTCATTGAGATGAATACCGCATCGGTCTCTATGCTGCAACGAAGATTTAGAATTGGTTATACACGAGCTGCTCGTTTAATTGATGAAATGGAAGCAAGAGGAATTGTCGGGCCGTATGAAGGAAGTAAACCTCGGGAAGTGTTGGTGGCCAAAAAAGCAGAAGAAGATGTGTCCAACGCCTAACCAAGGGTTAAATATTATGATAAACGTAATTCTATGAGATGACCAATATAGGTTTCATTAAAGTGATTTACGGTTACAGGAGGAACAATTGTGATTAAATCTGACCATAGACCATTGTACTTACAAGTTATTGATAAACTTAAAAGTGATATTGACGCAGGCTTTTATGAAGCTGGCGCGCGCCTTCCTTCCGAATTTGAACTTTCAAAGCAATTAGGAATAAGTCGGGCGACTCTTCGAGAAGCTTTGAGACTGCTTGAAGATGAGGGAGTCATTACGAGAAGGCACGGTGTTGGAACATTTATTTGTAGTAAACCGCTATTTTCATCTGGAATAGAGGAACTTTTTAGCGTAACGGAAATGATTAAACGAGGTAACCAAAAGCCGGGTTCAATCTTTTTATCTTCAAATGTGCTTCCAGCTACTTGTGACGATTATGAAAAATTTCAGCTAGAGGAATTTGACGATTTAATCGTTGTCGAACGTGTGCGGACAGCTGACGGTGAACCTGTTGTTTATTGTTTAGACAAAATTCCCAAGCCATATTTACCTAATTACACTTCCCATGATGGGCAATCGATTTTTGAAAGGCTAGAGAAAGAAGGAACAACAATTTCCTATGCAATCACACAAATTGAACCAATCGGGTACCATGAAAAAGTATCAGAAATACTCCATTGTGATCCTGAAACGTCGTTATTAGTATTAAAGCAAATGCATTATGATGATCGTGAAAGGCGAATCCTTTATTCCATAAATTACTTTCGCTCAGACAAATTTAAGTTTCATGTACTTAGGAAACGTGTATAAACTACTATTAGAGATCCAATTCATACGGGTCTCTTTTTTGACATTTAGAAAGAATAGCTGTGTTTCAAGCGCTAAAGCAAATAAAAAACAGAGTTCAACGCCTTAGTTTTCTAGAGAGTTAGGGTATAATTAAAACAATGATTACACAAAATTGGAAAAAGGAGTGAGCAAAATGAGTACGAAAATTGAAACTCGGATAGTTAATGGGATTAACCTCCATACGATCGAAACAGACAAATTTAAAACGAATACGATTGTATTACATATTCGAGCACCTCTGTCAAAAGAAACTGTGACAAAAAGAGCCCTTATACCTTATATTCTTCAAAACGGGACAGAAAGCTTCTCGACGAGACAGGAACTAAGAAGCCATTTAGATGAATTATATGGCGCGACACTCAACGTCGATGTCAGCAAAAAAGGAGAAAATCAAATCCTGTCATTTCGTATGGATGTTGCTAATGAGAACTATTTGAAAGATAAAACACCATTGCTAGAAGAAACGATCAAACTGTTATCCGAGATCATCCTTAAGCCTGCCTTAGAAAATGGTCTTTTTCAGTCAACGATTGTTGCTAATGAAAAACGAAATTTAAAGCAAAGAATTCAGTCGATATTTGATGATAAAATTCGCTATGCAAATATGCGGATAACAGAAGAAATGTGTAAAGAAGAACCTTATGGACTTTCGGTCTGGGGCTATGAAGAAGAAATTGATGCTGTAACTCCAGAACTATTATTTGAACAATATCAAAAAATGCTTCAAAATGATGAAATTGATTTATATATTGTCGGTGATGTTGGAATAGAGAAAATCAATCATCTTGTAACTAAGTATTTTTCTTTTCAAAATGATCGTCAAGTGTTGAGGATTGAACACAAGCAAGAGGAAAAACAAGTTGCTGAAGAAAAGGTAATATTTGAGGAACAAGATATAAAACAAGGCAAATTACACATTGGCTTTCGCACAAATGTAACCTTCAATGATGAAGACTATTTTGCGATGCAAATGTTTAACGGATTATTTGGAGGTTTTTCACATTCAAAACTGTTTATGAATGTTCGCGAAAAAGCTAGTTTAGCCTATTATGCATCCTCTCGCTTTGAAAGTCATAAAGGAATTTTAATGGTTATGTCCGGAATTGAATTTAAGAATTATGAACAGGCAGTTTCAATTATTAAAGACCAGCTAAAAAGCATGCAAAATGGCGAGTTTACAGATAGTGAAATCTCGCAGACGAAAGCTGTTATTAAAAATCAAATTCTCGAAACGGTTGATGTTGCAAAAGGCTATGTGGAGTTACTTTATCATAATGCAGTTGCCGACAAATCTCGACAAATTGAAGATTGGCTAGATGGGATTGAGAGCGTCACGAAAGACGATATTGTTAAAGTGGGGCAAAAAGTCTATTTAGATACGATCTATTTTCTAAAAGGAAAGGAGGAGTAATTTTATGGAGAAAATCATTTTTGAACAGTTAAATGAAACGTTATATCATGAAACTCTTAATAATGGACTTGAAGTTTATATCTTACCGAAACAGGGATTTAATAAAACCTATGCGACGTTCACAACAAAGTATGGTTCTGTCGACAACCATTTTATTCCGCTTGGCAAAAAAGAGCCTTTGAAGGTTCCCGATGGAATAGCACATTTTTTAGAACATAAAATGTTTGAGGAAGAAGACGGTGACGTTTTTCAGCTATTTAGCAAACAAGGGGCTTCAGCTAACGCATTTACAAGCTTTACAAGAACGGCATATTTATTTTCAAGTACATCAGAAGTAGAAAAAAATTTAGAGACACTTTTAAATTTTGTTCAGCACCCTTATTTTACCGAGGAAAGTGTAGAAAAAGAAAAGGGCATTATTGGCCAAGAAATTACAATGTATGACGATAATCCGGATTGGCGTGTCTACTTTGGCGTCATTGAAAATATGTATCAAAATCATCCTGTAAAAATTGATATTGCCGGAACAATTGAATCAATTGATAAAATTACAAAAGATTTACTTTATACATGTTATGAAACGTTCTACCATCCGAAAAACATGGTTTTATTTATTACAGGTTCCATAAAGCCAGAGGAAATCATGCAACAGGTGAAAGAAAATCAAGGGAAGAAAACGTTCAAAGAAATGGAAAAAATTGAAAGGATTTTTGATGAGGAACCAAGAGCAGTAGCGAAAAAGAAAGAAGTTTTAAAGATGTCTGTGCATACACCAAAATGTTTAGTTGCTTTTAAAGAAAAAGGACAATCAAAACAAGGTAAAGAACTGTTGAAACATGAATTAAGTATAAATGTTCTTCTCGATCTAATGCTCGGGCAAAGCTCAGCAAATTACGAGAAACTATATAACGAAGGATTAATCGATGACTCATTTTCATTTGACTACTCTGCTGAGAAAGGCTTTGGGTTTTCAATTATTGGTGGTGATACAAAGGATCCAGACCGATTAGTCGAGACTCTTGAAGAAATGATTGCATCATTTATCCAAGGGTCGTTAGATGATCAAGCTGTAAGTCGTGCCATTAAGAAAAAGATAGGCGCTTTCATGAGGGCAGTTAATTCTCCAGAGTATATCGCCAACCAATTCACTCGCTACCAATTTAATCAAATGAACCTATTTGATGTTGTTAGTACATTAGAAAGTATTACAAAGGAATATTTAGTTGAAAAGGCTAAGGAGCATTTTGATCCAGAAATGTTTACTGTTTGCCAGGTTCTACCGAAATAAATAGAAGGTTGAGGAGAAACTGTGAAGTATGCATTAATTACAGGTGCAAGTGGGGGAATTGGGCGTCAAATAGCCAAGTCTTTAGCAAGTGAAGGTTTCAGTCTCTATTTGCATTATCATAAAAATGAACAAAGTATTGATGAATTAAGAAAAGAGTTGTCACATACAGAAACATGGAAAGTGAAAGCTGATTTGGCAACGAAAACTGGGGTTAGAAATATTCTTGATGCGATAAATACACCAATCGATGTGTTAATTTTAAATAGTGGTAATAGTTATGTTGGCTTACTGACAGATATGAGAGATACTGAAATTGAAGAAATGCTTCAACTTCATCTTACAAGCTCAATTCTTCTCACGAAAGCACTATTACCGACGATGGTTCAAAAGAAAACAGGTAATATTGTTGCGATTTCATCGATTTGGGGTTTAACAGGTGCTTCATGTGAAGTAATGTACTCTACTGTAAAGGGTGGCTTAAATACATTTGTTAAAGCGTTAGCGAAAGAAGTTGCTCCTAGTGGTATCAGAGTAAACGGTGTAGCGCCGGGAGTAATTGCTACGAATATGCTAGCGGGCTTTTCTAGGGATGAAATAGAAATATTATGTGAGGATATCCCTATGGGAAGATTGGGCGAACCTAAAGAGGTTGCTGAACTAGTAACATTTTTGATTTCGAATAAATCTGCCTATCTTAATGGACAAATTATTAGTATAAATGGTGCATGGTATTGTTAACTAATTTTTCTTAGTGGTGAAACATCTTAATCAGTGCATATTTTAGTCGCTGGTTTGACAAAATAACTCTGAAGTACATTACAAGGAGGGACAACAATGTCAGTATTAGATAACTGGGAACAATGGAAAGGTTTTTTAGGGGAACGCCTACAACAAGCTGAACAAGAAGGCATGAACCAACAAGTTGTAAATGATGTTGCTTATCAAGTAGGAGAGTACTTGGCGCAACAAGTTGATCCTAAAAATGAACAAGAACGTGTATTAGCAGACCTTTGGAAAGTTGCTTCAGAAGAAGAGCAACATGCTATTGCTAATATGATGGTGAAGTTAGTGAAAAATAGCCAAGGTATGTAGTATGTTAAGGGTGTTGCAACCGCAACACCCATTTTTTATGGATTACAACTTGAAAAAAGGCTCCTTGTTTGCTTAACTTTAGAATTTTCCTACATTTAAAATAGAGCAATTAAAAACAATAAATCACTTTCTTTCATGAAAAAAATGAATTATAGTAGAAGCTAAGCAAGTAATAATATTACTTGACATTTGCCTGCAAATGAATCTGCTAAATTATCGTGAAAGGAGTTGAATGATGCTGAAAAAAGAGTGGTATTTAGAATATCAAATACATAAAAATCGTCCAGGCTTATTAGGAGACATTGCATCACTTCTCGGTATGTTATCGATAAATATAGTTACGATTAATGGTGTCGATCATATGAGACGTGGAATGCTAATTTTGAGTGAAGATGATGAACAAATTCAGCGGTTGACGACGATACTAAACACGATGGATAATATTTCGGTGACCAAGATTAGAGAACCAAAACTTCGTGATCGTCTTGCTGTAAGACACGGTCATTTTATTGAACGAGATGGAGATGAAAAGAAAATTTTCCGCTTTGTTCGTGATGAGTTAGGTATTCTTGTTGATTTTATGGCGGAGCTTTTTAAAAAAGACGGCCATAAACTAATCGGGATACGCGGCATGCCTCGAGTTGGGAAAACGGAATCGATAGTTGCTGCTAGCGTTTGTGCAAATAAACGTTGGTCATTTATCTCTTCTACACTTCTTAGGCAAACAATTCGAAGTCAACTTGCAGATGATGAATTATCAGAAAATAATATTTATATAATTGATGGGATTGTAACAACAATGCGGGCAACGGAAAAGCACCGAATGCTTGTAAATGATGTTATGCGGCTTAGTTCAACAAAGGTAATAGAACACCCGGATATTTTTGTGCGAGAAACAGAGTATACATTAGAGGACTTTGATTACATAATAGAGTTAAGAAACAATCATGATGAAACAATTACTTATGAAGTCATAGACCCAGGTTTTTCTTCATTTGATATTAGTTAAAGTTGGTAGGTGGTAGTATTGTCAGAATTAGGGCTTCGGCTAAAAAATGCAAGGGAAGAAAAAAAGATCACGTTAGAAGAGCTTCAAAATATAACGAAGATTCAAAAGCGCTATTTACAAGCAATTGAAGAGGGGAAATTAGAGATGCTCCCTGGGAAGTTTTATGCTCGTGCTTTTGTAAGAAGTTATTCTGAAGCTGTAGGAATTGACCCAGAACAACTGTTTGTTGAGCATGCGAATGAACTGCCGGCTGCACCAAAGAGCTCAGCAGAAATTCCACCAAGAGTTAAGTCGCGAAAAACAGTGGCGACAAAGAAAACGCAAAGGGTTTTGGCCCTTCTTCCATCAGTCCTCGCCATTGTTTTTCTACTTACTATTGGTGTAGGATTATGGTACTTTTTTCAAGAAAATGAACCACTTGATGAGGCAATTCCGAAAAATCAAGTTGAATCACCTGTTACAGGTGGGAGAGATGATGTAGCCCTCAAACAAGAAGGTGAAGAAGAAGAAGTTGACCAGGAAGATGAAGTGGAAGAAGTCGAAATGGAAGTAGAAGTTCCCCAACAAGAATTTATATTTGTAGAAACAAAAGGAAAAGAAACGATTTATCAACTTGAAAATGCAACTGAATTCTTGTTTAAGATAGAATTACAAGGAAAGAGTTATGTCGGGATTGATAATCGTAAAGGAAAGACGTTTTATGCTGACAACGTTGACGCTGGAAAAGTACTTAACTTTGATTTCTCCGAAGAAGAAATAATTCATTTTAATTTTGGGGCATCTGATAATGTCGCTTTATTTGTTAACGATGAGTTATTTGAATTTCCACAGGAAATTGTTCACCAAAAAGTAACGTTTCAATTTCAAAAAGACACACCTCAATAAATGGTTACCTTCAACGAGAGTCATCACTGTGATGGCTCTTTTTAAGATATAATCGATACAACAGTAAGTAATACTCCAAATCAAAGGGAAATGTTATAATTAATGCTAATATTACACATCGAACTAGGAATATGTTAAAATTATATTTATGTTTAATGGGAGGATGATGATTATGGCAAAAGAGCATTCTTTTGACATCGTTTCAGAGGTTAATATGCAAGAAGTGGATAATGCAATTTTACAAGCAGTGAAAGAAATTAAAACACGTTATGATTTTAAGGCATCTAAAAGCTCGATCGAACGTACTGGTGATCACCAAATTACGATTGTTTCAGACGATGAATATAAACTTGAAAGTGTCATTGATATCTTACAAATGAAATTTATTAAAAGAGGTTTGTCGCAAAAAGTCATGGATTTTGGGAAAATTGAAAAAGCTTCTGGTGGGACAGTAAGACAAGTGATTTCTTTAGTTGCCGGTATAAGTACAGAGCGTGCTAAAAAAATAACGATCGCAATTCGTGACTCGAAATTAAAGGTAAAAGCACAAATACAAAATGATCAAGTTCGTGTCACTGCCAAAAGTATTGATGATTTGCAAGCGATTATTCAGTTAATTAAGCAATTGGACTTAGATTTTCCGGTTCAATATGTGAATATGAGGTAATTTTACTTACATAACTTTATTTTTTGCTGTATTGCTTTAGAAGTGCCTTGCACTTTACTAAAATAAAAAGTATAAACTTTTTGCGCCCTGCGCTTTTCTATTGATATGGAGGATACCTGTGAACATACCGAATAAAATTACAATTTCACGAATTATTCTAATTCCCCTGTTTATGTTTTTTTTACTAGCGCCACTGAACTTTGGTGACCTTTTAATAGTCGGACATGAATTACCTTGGGCTCATTTATTAGGTGCATTACTTTTTATCCTCGCAGCTAGTACGGATTGGCTTGACGGGTACTATGCTAGAAAATATAACTTAGTTACAAACTTTGGGAAATTTATTGATCCACTGGCTGATAAGTTATTAATGACAGCTGCTTTAATTGCTCTTGTTCAATTAGGACTACTATACGCTTGGATCGCTATTATCATTATTAGTAGAGAATTTGCTGTAACCGGAATTCGATTAGTAGCAGCGGCCGACGGGCAGGTTATTGCAGCTAGTAATTTAGGGAAATGGAAAACAGTATTTCAAATCATTGCTGTTTCTGCATTAATGCTTCATAACTTACCATTTGCGATTATTGGGTTTCCTTTTGCGACCATTACGGTTTGGATCGCCACAATATTAACCATCGTTTCAGGTTGGGATTATTTTGTGAAAAATAAACATATTATCCTGAAATCGAAGTAACGGAGGGATTCTATTGAATGCAGAAATTATCGCAATTGGCTCTGAGCTATTATTAGGACAAATAACAAATACAAATGCCCAATTTCTTTCAAAGGAACTTGCTGGCATCGGTATAAATGTTTATTACCATACCGTTGTTGGTGACAATAGTGATAGGCTAAGAGAAGTTATTCACAATGCAAAACAACGTTCTAACTTAATCATTTTTACTGGTGGGCTCGGTCCAACAAAGGATGATCTGACAAAAGAGACAATCGCCGCGGCGGTAGGACGTTCTTTAATTATCGATAATGACGCATTATTAAATATTGAGGCTTATTTTAAACGGCGCAATCGTGTGATGTCTAAAAATAATTGTAAACAAGCGTTAGTTATCGAAGGCTCTCATGTCCTTGCAAATGAACAAGGGATGGCTCCTGGGATGGCATTTAACGAAGATGGTATATATTTTTTACTTTTACCAGGACCACCAAAAGAAATGAAGCCAATGTTTATGACATATGGTTTACCTTTTTTGTTTTCAAAGCTTGATAAAACAGCACAAATAACTTCTAGAGTATTGAACTTTTATGGAATTGGTGAGTCGCAATTAGAAACAGAACTTCTTGATTTAATTGAAGCACAATCGAATCCGACAATCGCTCCTTTGGCGAAAGATGGAGAAGTTACGATTCGCTTAACTGTAAAGCATGAAAGTAGATCCGAAGGTCTGAATTTATTAGATCAATTAGAGAAGCGAATATTGGAAAGAGTAGGGATGTTTTTCTATGGTTATGACGACACTACTTTATCTAAAGAAGTAGCGAGGATCTTGAACGAACAAAAGCTAACACTCGCAGCTGCCGAGAGTATTACTGGGGGCTTATTTTCAAGTGAATTAACGATAAACCCGGGTACTTCTGCCATTTTTAAAGGTGGAATTATTTGTTACAGTAATGAAGCAAAACAAGCCCTTCTTCATGTTCCAAAGGAGATTATTGAAGAGTTTGGCGCTGTAAGTGGAGAGTGCGCGAAGTATTTGGCTGAAAACGTGAAAGAACTTTTAAATGCGCAAGTCGGTATTAGTTTTACCGGAGTAGCGGGACCAACGCAAATCGAGGATAAAGAGATAGGGACAGTTTACATAGCAATCTCAAAGGCTGGAGAAGAAACATGCATTTATCCTCTAAAACTTGCAGGGACTAGGGAACAAATTCAAGCAAGGTCAGTTAAATACGGCTTGTACTATTTATTGAAACAATTTTCTTAAAGGGGCAAAAACAATGTATTTTGATGATTTTCAAATATCGAATGATATAAAAAAAGCAATAAAAGAGATGGGTTTTGAAGCACCATCACCAATACAAGAAAAAGTAATTCCAGTCATTCTTGAAGGTGGGGATGTAATTGGACAAGCACAAACAGGAACAGGGAAAACTGCTGCATTTGGGATTCCTTTACTTGATAAAGTTTCCAATGCACCTTATGTGCAATCAATTATTCTAACACCTACTAGAGAACTAGCAATTCAAGTAGCTGGCGAATTACAAAAGTTATCAAAATTTAAACGTACTCGTACGTTACCAATTTATGGTGGGCAATCGATTGGACATCAAATTCGTGCACTGAAACAAGGTGTCCATGTTGTGATTGGTACACCCGGACGTGTATTAGACCATCTCCGTCGTAAAACGTTAAAATTAGATAAAGTTCATACAGTTGTTTTAGACGAGGCAGATGAAATGCTAGACATGGGCTTTGTCGAAGACATTGAAATGATCTTAAAAGAAGTAAATGGTGAGCGCCAGACTCTACTATTTTCAGCTACAATGCCACATGAGATTGTTAAGTTGTCGCGTAAATACATGAACCAACCGCAGATTGTTTCAATTAATAAAGGTGAAGTAACGGCGCCATTGATTGATCAAGTATATTTCAAAGTATTAGAGAAAAACAAATTAGATTCTCTATGTAGAATTATTGATAGTGAAGAAATTGATTTGGGTATCCTATTTTGTCGCACAAAAAAAGGTGTAGCTGAATTAGCAGAAGCTCTTCAAGCTAGGGGATATATGGCTGATGGCCTTCATGGAGACTTGACACAAATGCAACGCGACAGTGTAATGAAGAAGTTCCGTGAGTCTACCATTGAATTTTTAATTGCTACAGATGTTGCAGCGCGCGGAATTGATGTCGATAATGTTACTCACGTCATTAATTACGATATTCCTCAAGATCCGGAAAGTTATGTCCACCGCATCGGTCGAACAGGACGTGCAGGTAGAAAAGGATTAGCTTTAACATTAGTGACGCCACGGGAAATGAAACATTTACGTTCGATTGAATCGGAAATTAAGATGGCTATTCCTTCTCAGGATATTCCGACAATTGAGGATGTGGTTGAAAAGCAACAAGAATTGTGGAAACAACAGCTTATTTCAATTATTGAAGCGAATGAAGAGCTCTCATTTTTTGAGCCACTAGTTAACGAAATGCTTAGCAAGTATTCAGCTGAAAAAGTTACAAGTGCGCTTATGAAGGTTGCCTTCCATCGCGAGTTTAATGTCGAAGATGATAGCTACAACTTTGGTGATACCGGTGCTGCTAAAGGAATGGTTCGTTTCTTTATCAATGTCGGTAGAAACGTCCAATTAACACCGAAAATAATTATTGATGAAGTATCTGAGCTTGTTGGCATTCCAACCAAATCGCTGGGTAGAATAGACATTTTTGAAAACTTTACGTTTATTGAGGTTCCTGAAGAAGTAGCTCCTTTCGTCTATGAAGCATTACGCTACTCGCGGTTAAACGGCGCTAGGGTCAACTTAGAGCCAGCAAAGCCAAGACCAAAAAGAGAAAAGAATTTTAATCGACCCTAATAAAAAAACAAGAGGCTGACTCCTCTAGATAAAGTCGTTGACCGTGAGAACAATTTTTTCTATCTCATTAAACTTACTTTATACTATAGGTTGTTAGTCTCTTGTTTTTTTGTTTGAAAACTTTTTTTGGGATCGAACTATTATCAACAATTCATTAGGACATGAAAACAATTTTCTAGAAGATACCGCTGGATTTCCTTGAACGAGCCTCTAAAAATCTTTAGAGTTATACAGCGAAGCGAAAGGTAATCAAGCGACTTTTCATTGAAGTTGGTGGCGCTTGGTTTTCTCTGTTATATAGGTTTCGATGTGATCTAAAAATAAAAAAAATAAAAAAAGACGAATAAATGTTCGGAAAACTATTGGCAAATCTCAAAAAACAAGTTATGATATTGATATAGGTTTTTGATTAGATAAATAATTATATTTTAAGATAGATACAAGGAGAGATGAAACAATGGGTGATCGTAAAGCAGCATTAGATATGGCGTTACGCCAAATCGAGAAACAATTTGGAAAAGGTTCAATTATGAAGTTAGGTGAACAAGCCGGACAAAGGGTTTCTACAACTTCTAGTGGATCATTAGCATTAGATATTGCTCTAGGAGTAGGTGGCTATCCTAAAGGAAGAATTATCGAAATTTACGGTCCAGAATCTTCGGGTAAAACAACAGTGGCGCTTCATGCGATTGCCGAAGTACAACGCCAAGGTGGACAAGCAGCATTTATTGATGCAGAGCATGCACTAGATCCTATCTATGCTCAAAAGCTAGGTGTAAATATTGATGAGTTACTATTATCACAACCTGATACTGGGGAACAGGCGTTAGAAATAGCCGAAGCGTTGGTTCGTAGTGGCGCAGTAGATATTCTTGTTATTGACTCAGTAGCAGCTCTTGTACCAAAAGCTGAGATCGAAGGTGAAATGGGTGATAGTCACGTTGGTCTTCAAGCGCGTTTAATGTCACAAGCGTTAAGAAAGCTTTCTGGTGCAATTAATAAATCAAAAATTATAGCGATCTTTATTAACCAAATTCGTGAAAAAGTAGGGGTAATGTTTGGAAACCCTGAAGTGACACCAGGTGGACGTGCTCTAAAATTCTATTCGTCAGTTCGTTTAGAGGTTCGTAGAGCAGAAGTTCTGAAGCAAGGAAATGACATGGTTGGTAACAAAACAAAAATAAAAGTCGTAAAGAATAAAGTTGCGCCACCATTTAAACAAGCAGAAGTTGATATTATGTACGGAGAAGGGATTTCTCGAGAAGGTTCTATCTTAGATATTGGATCAGAACTAGACATTGTTTTAAAAAGTGGTGCTTGGTATTCATATAATGAAGAGCGTTTAGGGCAAGGTCGAGAAAATGCTAAGCAATTTTTAAAAGAAAATCCGGATTTAACAACGGCAATTGAGACAAAAATCCGTGAACATTATGGATTAAACGGTGAGATTAAGGTCGATGCGCCAACTGATGATGAATTTGATGATTTACCATTAGATTTAAAATAACAATAATTAAGAATGACTCAAGCTAAACCCTACTTCTTTTCATTGCAATCGAAGAAGTGGAGGAATGCGTGGTCATTCTTTTCTCTTTTTTAGGAATAAATCGAAATTTTAAAGGTTGATGTATGAAAATTCAAAAAGGGTGTTTAGAACTTATGAATGTTGACAAAGCTTGACAATAACAGCATCCAATTATACAATTGTTAAGAATACCCGCATTTTACTAAATGGCTATTTTTTTTATTTTATAAGAAAAGTATCCGGTGCTGGATGTGCACACCTTAATACGAATGTAAAAATGATGTATGATGAAAACCCAACAATTAGATAGCAAGGGGAGGTGAAAGTATGCAAATTAACATTTACGTGTTCATCTTCATTTTGCTTGTCTCTGCAGCAATTAGTGCAGTTGTTGGATATCTTGTTCGAAAATCCATTGCAGAAGCGAAAATTTCTAGTGCGGAACATGCAGCTAAGCAAATTGTTGAAGAAAGTAAACGTGAAGCTGATCGACTTAAGAAGGAAGCTGTCCTTGAGGGGAAAGATGAAATTCATAAATTACGTCAAGATGCAGAACGTGATGTTCGTGAACGAAGAAATGAGATTCAAAAACAAGAGAATCGTTTGGTTCAAAAAGAAGAGATCCTTGATCGAAAAGGTGAAACCTTAGATAAAAAAGAGGTATCATTGGAAAAGCGAGAGGAAGCTCTCACCAAAAAACAACGACATATTGAAGAGATGGATAGCAAAGTGGAGGAACTCGTACAAAAACAGCAAGCTGAGCTTGAACGTATTTCAGGATTTACTAGAGATGAAGCTAGAGAAATCATTATGAAAGACGTAAAAGATGAGTTAACTCACGAAACAGCTTTGATGGTTAAAGAAATGGTTACTCGGGCAAAAGAAGAAGCTGATAAGAAAGCGAAAGAAATCGTTTCACTTGCGATTCAGCGCTGTTCAGCAGATCATGTTGCTGAAACAACCGTCTCTGTCGTAACTCTTCCAAACGATGAAATGAAGGGAAGAATTATTGGACGAGAAGGTCGTAACATACGTGCCCTTGAAACATTAACTGGTATTGATCTCATTATTGATGATACACCGGAGGCAGTAATTCTTTCCGGATTTGATCCAATTAGAAGGGAAATTGCCCGTACCGCTCTTGAAAAGTTAGTTCAGGATGGAAGAATTCATCCAGCTCGTATTGAAGAAATGGTTGACAAGTCAAGACGTGAAGTTGATGAAATGATTAGAGAGTATGGAGAGCAAACCACGTTTGAAATCGGAATTCATGGTTTACATCCAGACCTAATCAAAATTCTCGGAAGACTTAAGTTCAGAACGAGTTATGGACAAAATGTTCTAAAGCATTCTATCGAAGTTGCTCAATTAGCCGGAATTATGGCTGCTGAATTAGGAGAAGATGTTCAACTGGCAAAAAGAGCAGGACTTCTTCATGATATTGGTAAAGCAATTGATCACGAGGTAGAAGGAAGCCATGTAGAAATTGGTGTCGAATTAGCAGTGAAATATAAGGAACATCCAGTTGTTATTAATAGTATTGCATCCCACCATGGTGATACAGAAGCAACATCTATTATTGCAAGCCTTGTGGCAGCTGCAGACGCTCTTTCCGCTGCGCGACCAGGTGCTAGACGTGAAACTCTTGAGACGTATATTCGTCGCTTAGAGAAGCTAGAAGAGATATCTGAGTCGTTTGATGGTGTCGAGAAAACGTTCGCCATCCAAGCAGGTCGTGAAGTGAGAATTATGGTTAAGCCAGAATTAATTGATGATACTGATGCTTACCGATTAGCAAGAGACATTACCAAGAGAATTGAAGAAGAACTTGACTACCCTGGTCACATTAAAGTTACTGTCATTCGTGAAACCAGAGCAGTTGAGTATGCAAAATAAAGTGGCTTTTGCCACTTTATTTTTTTTCCGAAGAAATCAATCAGTCTTTGCGCTTTTTAAGACTATTTGATACAATCCAAGACAAAAGTACATATAGAGGTGTAATTTAATGAAAATTTTATTTATTGGTGATGTCGTAGGTTCTGCTGGAAGGGACATGCTTGCAACGTACTTGCCAAAACTAAAGCAAAAATACAAACCAACAGTTACGATTGTAAATGGAGAAAATTCTGCCTCTGGAAAAGGCATAACAGAAAAAATTTATAAGCAAATTCTTGATTTAGGTGCTCAAGCTGTTACGCTAGGAAACCACACTTGGGATCAACGGGAACTGATTGAAGTTATTGATTATTGTCCAAATCTAGTCCGGCCTGCTAATTTTCCCGAAGGAGTTCCTGGTCAGGGTTATACAATTGTAAAAGTAAACCAATTAGAAGTTGGTGTCATTAATATTCAAGGGAGAACGTTCTTACCACCTTTAGATTGTCCGTTTAAAAAAGTTGATGAATTGATCGC
Organism: Anaerobacillus sp.; assembly: GCF_046314235.1. NCBI lineage: Bacteria > Bacillati > Bacillota > Bacilli > Caryophanales > Bacillaceae > Anaerobacillus > Anaerobacillus sp. The sequence continues at coordinate 55,286 of NZ_JBKBWN010000005.1, read as the reverse complement.
GATCGTCAAGAAAAGAACGCCAATCATTTTTGTTGACTTTCATGCTGAAGCTACAAGTGAAAAACAGGCGATGGGTTGGTATTTGGATGGGAGGGTCACTGCGGTTATTGGAACACATACCCACGTTCAAACGGCTGACCATCGTATTTTGCCTAACAAGACAGCCTATATGACTGATGTCGGAATGACAGGTCCCTATGATGGTATTTTAGGGATGGAACGGGGCGCAGTTTTAAATAAGTTCTTAACAAGTCTGCCTGTAAGATTTGAAGTTGCAAAAGGACGGGAACAATTAAATGGCGTTATTATTACTGCCGATTCAAATACTGGTGCTGCACAATCGATTTCTCCGATTATTATAAATGAAGACCACCCATTTTTTGATTAAGCTTTGAGTATTTCTATTTGCTAATCGTCTGCAAGCCACTGTTTATTTCTTACTAGTTAGTGTTTTTGTGCGTTTTCGCTAGTATAGAATAGGTATGTCTGAATAGCTCATTTGTGGCTTGCAGATTTTGATATAAAAACTCCTCTGATGTGGAATATCACGTTTAATTTTGAATATATACAGAACAAGGCATATATTCTGGGAGCACAGACAACGAACAAAACAACGCTTTTATTCCCTATTAATTAAACAAGTTTGACATTGAGGAGGTTCAAAGAAATGGAAGTATTAAAAGTTTCAGCAAAATCTAATCCTAACTCAGTAGCTGGTGCCCTTGCAGGTGTAATTCGAGAACGAGGTGCTGCAGAAATTCAAGCAATTGGTGCAGGGGCCTTAAACCAATCGATTAAAGCAGTTGCGATTGCTAGAGGATTTGTAGCCCCAAGTGGAATCGACTTAATCTGTATTCCAGCATTTACTGACATAAAAATTGATGGTGAGGAACGAACGGCAATAAAGTTAATCATAGAACCAAGATAGGTTAAATGAGGCTGTCCCAAGCATAGTATCAGTCACCTCGTCTACAATAAATGGAGTGTAAAAATATCCTCCTCTATTTATTGTAACAAGCCGAGGTTTTCTGACACTCATGGGACAGTCTCATTGTTATGTAACGCAGCTATTTAGAGATCCGTTGGTGTTGGTAAAATCTAATAAATGCAAATTTCTATTTTTTTGTTGCAGGATTTTGTATAATAGTGGTGAAGTCATACTATGTGACATATTCTAAAGTGGAGTGATGCTATGGTCTAGTAATGACGGATTTCAGTATTTAATAAAATTTATTTGAAACCGCTTACAATTAATCTGCGCTAACGGACTTTTTTATGAGATTTTAAGGAGAGTTATCCTCTATTTACTGTAACGAAGTTTAACATTAAAAAAATAAAGTTTAATACATAATTTTTCACCTATAAAAAATCAAGAAATTATACCGTATATTGGCGAGTGTAGTTGTTGTACCAATGCTTTACTATAAGCACATATTCACTACTAGAAATGAAGTTAAAAATAGTTTTATTTAATTCAGAATTCATTGAAGATATTGCTTGATTTTTCCGTATTTTAGGTCTATCATTGTAATCGTTCGAACTATTAACAAATTTGTCACATTTTATTCTAGATTTACAATGTAATAGTGACATTAGAAATTGTCATTTACCAAAAGGGGTGGAGAGCATGATCAATCAACTTTCCTGGAAAGTTGGAGGACAACAAGGGGAAGGTATCGAAAGTACCGGTGAAATATTTGCAATAGCACTAAATCGATTAGGCTATTATCTTTATGGTTACCGTCACTTTTCTTCTCGTATTAAAGGTGGTCACACAAACAATAAGATTCGTGTAAGTACACATGCAATTAACTCAATTTCCGATGATTTAGATATACTAGTTGCGTTCGATCAGGAAACGATCGATGTAAACATTCATGAATTGAGAGATGGCGGTGTTGTTATCGCTGACTCTAAATTCAGCCCAAAGCTACCTGAAGGGTCAAAAGGAACTTTGTATGCGGTTCCATTTACAGATATCGCTAGTGAATTAGGAACGTCATTAATGAAAAACATGGTAGCTGTTGGTGCATCAAGTGCAATTCTTGGATTAGATCCTAATGCGTATCGTGAAGTAGTCGAAGAAATCTTTTCTCGTAAAGGTAGTTCAGTTGTCGAAAAGAATATGGAAGCAATTAAACAGGGGGCTTCTTATTTAGTAGAGGCCGCAGGCGAGCAAATTTTGTCTCTTGAATTAGGAAAAGCTGATGGGAAAAAACGGATGTTTATGATTGGTAACCATGCAATTGCTATGGGAGCTCTTGCTGGTGGAGCAAGATTCATGCCTGCTTATCCGATCACGCCAGCTTCTGAAATAATGGAATATTTAACAAAGAGATTACCTGAATTTGGTGGAACTGTAATTCAAACTGAAGATGAAATATCAGCTTGTACAATGGCAATTGGTGCCAATTATGCAGGTGTAAGAACGTTAACTGCTTCAGCAGGGCCAGGATTATCGCTGATGATGGAAGCAATTGGCTTAGCGGGAATTACTGAAATTCCATTAGTCATTGTCAATACACAACGCGGTGGTCCAAGTACGGGGTTACCTACAAAACAAGAACAGTCAGACTTAATGGCGATGATTTACGGCACACATGGAGAAATCCCAAAAGTCGTCATTGCACCTAGTACTGTTGAAGAAGCATTTTATGATAGCGCAGAAGCGTTTAATATCGCCGAAGAATATCAATGTCCAGTCATCCTCCTGACAGATTTAGCTTTATCTTTAGGAAAACAAACAGTTGAGCCGCTTAATTACGATCGTCTCCAAATTCGTAGAGGAAAGCTTGATTTAAATGCTGAACTTCCTGATTTAAATGGAGAGTACTTCAAACGTTATGAAGTTACAGAAGATGGTATTTCACCACGTGTTATTCCTGGAATGAAAAACGGTATCCACCATGTTACAGGTGTAGAACACAATGAGCAAGGAAAGCCATCTGAAGATCCAACAAATCGTATTAATCAAATGAACAAGCGTTTAACGAAGCTTAATACATTGCATAAGCATTTTCCAAACCCGATTTTTGCGAATGCGCCTCATGAGGAAGCAGATTTACTAGTCATTGGTTTCAACTCAACAAGAGGAACAATTGAAGAGATCTTGCCTCGCTTCGAAAAAGACGGTTTGAAAGTAAATCATGCACAAGTACGTTTATTGCATCCGTTTCCAGTTGACGAGCTAAAGCCATTAATGGATAAGGCTAAAAAAGTAGTTGTTGTTGAAAATAACGCGACTGGACAACTTGCGCAAATTATTAAGATGAATGTTAGTAACGCAAAGTTAGAAAACATTCTAAAGTTTGACGGAAATCCATTCCTGCCATCAGAAATTTATAATCAATGCAAGGAGTTGTTATAAATGTCTACATTTAAAGACTTCCGAAATAATATCAAACCTAACTGGTGCCCAGGGTGTGGAGACTTTTCAGTTCAAGCGGCTATTCAAAGGGCTGCAGCAAACGTAGGACTTGAGCCAGAAAACCTTGCCGTTGTTTCTGGGATTGGCTGTTCGGGCCGTATCTCAGGCTACATTAATTCCTATGGGTTCCATGGAATTCACGGACGTTCGTTACCAATTGCCCAAGGTGTGAAAATGGCAAACCGTGACTTAACAGTCATTGCTTCTGGTGGAGATGGTGATGGTTTTGCGATCGGTATGGGTCACACGGTTCATGCGATCAGAAGAAATATCGATATTACATATATCGTTATGGATAACCAAATTTACGGTCTCACAAAAGGCCAAACATCACCTAGAAGTGAAATGGGCTTTAAAACGAAGAGTACACCAACAGGTTCCATTGAGTCTGCGATCGGTATTATGGAGTTAGCCATTTCTGCTGGAGCAGGATTTGTTGCTCAAAGCTTTTCAAGTGATTTAAAAGAATTAACATCAATTATTGAACAAGGTATTAACCATAAAGGCTTTTCATTCATTAACGTATTTAGTCCATGCGTAACGTTTAACAAAGTTAATACGTACGAATGGTTTAAAGAAAATATTGTTAAGTTAAGTTCGATTGAAGGCTATGACCCTACAAATCGAGCCCAAGCTGTCAACACATTAATGGAACATAATGGTTTAGTGACAGGGTTAATTTATCAGAATAAAGAGAGACCTTCTTATGAGCAGCTAGTTCATGGCTTTAAAGAAACGCCTTTAGTTAATCAAGATCTTTCTCTAGGCAAAGAAACTTTTGACGAATTATTAACTGAGTTTATGTAAAATTTTTATATAAGGAAAGGTGTTCTTAAGAGGAACACCTTTTCCTATGTCAAATTTTTTTTAATCATAAACCGAATCCATTGTTATAGCTAGTAGTTGTCGTTGGATTTCCTTGTAGGAGCCTCTGAAATTCGTTAGAGTTTTACAGCGAAGAGAAAGGGGAGCCAGCGACTTTTCATTGAGCTGGTGGCAGCATCGTTTTTATGAAAGTTGCTTAAGTTGTCGCTGAAGTTCCTAGAACGAGCCTCTAAAATTCGTTAGAATTTTACAGCGAAGAGAAAGGGAATTCAGCGACTTTTATTGAAGCTATTGAGTTTAGAAGCAGAACCCTTTATACTAGACTATTGGTACGTAAATTAAGTAAAAGGAGATAATGCTATGAATGAACAACAAAAAAAGCAAATGACAATAAATATAGAACCTTCTTCTGCGGACAAAAAATCCGAACAGAAGAATAAAGATTTTGGTCAATACTTTCAAACGACATATACACAACCGAGTTTAAAAGATGCAAAACGTCGTGGCAAAGAAGATGTACAAGTTCACTATGATTTTGATATTCCAGAAGAGATGCGAGGTCTAGGAAATGGTAAAAAGTTTCTAGTTCGCACTTACGGCTGTCAAATGAATGAACACGATTCAGAGAATATGGCAGGAATATTGCTAGACATGGGATTTGAACCAACGTCAAGCACTGAAGATGCAGATGTGATCTTGCTAAATACTTGTGCAATTCGCGAAAATGCCGAAAATAAAGTTTTTGGAGAAATCGGTCACCTAAAACCTTTGAAAATTGAGAAACCAGGGCTAGTCATTGGTGTTTGTGGGTGCATGTCACAAGAAGAATCTGTCGTAAACAGAATTTTAAAGAAGCACCAGCATGTTGATTTAATATTCGGTACACACAACATTCATCGTCTCCCACACTTATTAAAAGATGCCATTTTTAATAAAGAGATGGTTGTCGAGGTATGGTCAAAAGAAGGCGATATTATCGAGAATATGCCTCGTGCGCGTCGTGGTCAGTTACAAGGCTGGGTAAACATTATGTATGGCTGTGACAAGTTTTGTACGTACTGTATCGTACCTTATACGCGAGGGAAAGAAAGAAGCCGTCTTCCTGAAGACATTATTGCTGAAGTTCGTGATTTAGCTCGCCTCGGCTATAAAGACATTACGTTATTAGGACAAAATGTTAATGCCTATGGAAAAGACTTTGCTGATGTGAACTATGGTCTTGGTGATCTAATGAATGAAATTCGGAAAATTGATATTCCAAGAATTCGATTTACGACGAGTCATCCACGTGATTTTGATGACCATCTAATCGAAGTACTTGCGCAAGGGGGAAACCTTGTCGAACATATTCATCTACCAGTTCAAAGTGGGAATACAGAAATATTAAAATTAATGGCAAGAAAATATACACGAGAACAATATGTTGAATTAGCTAATAAAATTAAAGAGAAAGTTCCAAATGCAACTCTTACTACCGATATTATCGTTGGGTTTCCAAACGAAACTGAGGAACAGTTCCAAGATACCTTATCGCTTATGAAAGAGATCGAGTATGATAGTGCATATTCATATATTTACTCACCTAGAGAAGGTACTCCTGCAGCTAAAATGGAGGATAATGTCCCACTAGAAGTGAAGCGAGATCGACTACAAAGATTAAATGATGTCATTAACGAATTGTCGGCAATGAAGAATAAGCAACTAGAAGGAACAATTGTAGAAGTTCTTGTTGAAGGTGAAAGTAAGAAAAACCCTGATATTCTTTCAGGACGAACGCGAACAAATAAACTTGTCAATTTTGCGGGAGATAGATCTATTATTGGAGAGATTGTTCATGTTAAAATAATAGAAGCAAAAACTTGGTCGCTAAATGGCCAAGTAGTTGAAAATGCAGAGGTGAAAGCATAATGGCGAAAACATATACTAAAGATGAAATTATCGCAAAAGCAGAAGAGATTGCGAAAATGATTGCAGAAACGGAAGAAGTTGAATTCTTTAAACGTGCCGAATTGCAAGTTAACGAAAACATAAAAGTACAACAGTTGATTAGTCAAATTAAACGTACCCAAAAAGAAGCTGTAAACTTAGAACATTACGGCAAGGGTGAAGCTCAAAAAAAGGCAGATCAAAAAATTGATGAGCTTCAAGATGAATTAGATGAAATCCCATTAGTAAAAGAATTTAAACAAAGCCAACTTGATGTAAATGCATTGTTACAACTCGTAGCCACTACGATTACGAACACAGTAACTGATGAAATAATTAAATCAACTGGTGGGGATCTTCTTAGAGGAACGACAACTAAAAAATAAAATGAAGGTGTCGAGAAGACAACTTTAGATAACTAAAACTAGCTCGCAGCTTAATTAACGTTAAGTTTTGCGAGCTAGTTTTTTAGTATAGATAAAATTTCACGTACCGTACTAGAATGACTAAAAGTTTTAAGCATGAATCGAAGAATTCTTCCATATATATGAATGAAAAAGCAAAGGAAATTTTCACAACTAAGAATGTTTTCTCATATGCTTTAATATCTATGTAATATGGAAATAATAGAATAATTTTGTAGTTTGAAAGAAAAGGAGAAAAATTAACACGATGTCCTATTTTATAGGCTAAGTTAAGATTTCTAACTTTATTCCCAAATTGTTAGCACAATAGTCATTTGTCTTGCATAGGATGAGAGTGAAGACTGTTTGGGGGGAGCTTTTATAATTTGTAAATGCTCCGCGGAGAACAACCAATTGTTTGAGGAGGGTAAAAACAAATGTCACAAACAGAAAATGGATTAAACTACAGAGAGATTATAACAAAAGCCGTTTGTGGAAAAGGGAGGAAATTCTCACAGACTAGTCATACGATACGCCCTTCCCATAAGCCGTCAAGTATTTTAGGGTGCTGGATTATTAACCATAAGTATGAAGCGGAAAAAAAGGGAGACTGCATTGAAATTCGTGGAAGTTACGACGCTAATATTTGGTTTTCTTACAGTAACAATACGAAGACTGAAGTTGCTACAGAAACTGTTACTTATACGGATGTAGTTCCACTAACTTTACAAGACAAAAACGTCTTAAGTGATGATTTAGAAGTAATTGCAAGAGCGATTCAACAACCGAATACGCTTGAGGCTACAATTGCTCCTAATGGAACAAGTGTCATTGTTCAAGTAGAGCGAGAGTTTTTAGTAGAAGTCATTGGTGAAACAAAAGTTTGCGTTTATGTAAATCCAGACGGAATTTCTGATGATCTTGATGCTAAAACTTGGGACTATGATGTAGAAGATGAAGAATTTGAAGATTTGGACCCTAATTTCTTAACTGGCGAATTAGAAGAATAGTCTTGGTAGGAAGAAGTTTACTTCTTCCTATTTTTTATCTTTACCGAGGTTTAAGCTTTCAGAGTTAAGGTGGGAAGGAGTCTTCTAATGAATTTAGAAAATGAGATTAACAGTTTTCATAGAAGGATTAATTATAAATTAGTGCAACAACCTATAATGTCGCTAGAAAATCATCTGATTAAAGTTTCAAGAAACTTTGCTAATAGAAGAACAATGCTGAAGGTGAGGGCTTTTCACTATACAATCTTATCTGCAAAACGAAGCGATTTTAATTCCCCTTTATTGACTAAATCAAAACCTATTTGGGAAGAGACCGACCAAAAGTCTTTTTATTATGAACAAGAACTAAAAGATTTTGCCCTTCATTGCTTATATTTGACAAATACACCACTTGGGGAGTGTATTGTTCAGCGCTGTAGTAAAAAAGGTGTACAAGTTGTTCAGTTACAGAGTCTTACTGTAGAGCAACTTACCTATAGTGAACAGGAGTATTTAGCAGCTTATATTAGAAATTCCCATAAAGATGACCAAGTCACATTCGGTGCAGACTTGGAATTGATGCTCCGAAATAACAAAACATTTAAGTTTATGAACGGTCATTTGCTAAAAAATATGCAATTTGGATATGACGATGCGATTGCAATCCATAAAAATCGCGTTGCTCACCCGATATTCGAGATCCGTCCTAAACCAGCTTCCAAAATTGAGGATTTACATAATCACTTAATGATCCTATTTCAGAAATTTAAAAGGCAAACCCAAATTTTCGACTTGCAGATTATTACGGATCCAAACCCGTTTGGCCGCTTTTTTCTTGGTGGACATATTCATTTTGGTAATACTCCATTTACGTTTCAACATGTACGACTGTTAGATCAATATGTGGCAATCCCCTATGCTCTCGCGGATAAAAACCCATCCTTTGAGCGTAGAACTAGCTATGGAATGCTTGGTGCTGTTAGGAAAAATCAATACAACGGTTTTGAATACAGAGTTTTGCCAACGTGGTTTCACATCATTCCAAGTTGCTTACCACTGCTACTTTGGATTGAATATTTAATCACGAATGCTCATCATATAGAGACATTAGAACTAAATAGGGCTAGTGTAACTAGCTATTACAATAAAGACCATCAAAATTATCAATTAGATCAATGGGAAAAGGATAATAAAAAAAAATTTGCAGAAAAAAAAGGAGAGAGGCTCTTTGAACCTTTTGTCTCTTATCTTAAAAAACTTTGAAATACTCGAGAAATCCCCTATCAGTATGGTATACTATTAACTATTGAAGACTAAGACATGGGGGTAAAATCAATGGCAGAACATACGCCTATGATAAAACAATATTTAGCAATAAAGGCACAATACATCGATGCCTTTTTATTTTTTCGCTTAGGAGATTTTTATGAGATGTTTTTTGACGATGCGAAGCTTGCATCGAAAGAACTAGAAATAACGTTAACTAGTCGTGGAACAGGAGCCGATAGTGAGCGAATCCCGATGTGTGGGGTACCATATCATGCAGCCGAGCAATACATTCAGCAATTAATAGAAAAGGGCTACAAGGTAGCACTATGCGAGCAAACAGAAGATCCAAAACACGCAAAGGGCGTTGTGAGACGTGAAGTTGTAAAATTAATTACTCCAGGAACTGTAATGGAAGGGAAAATCATTCAGGATAAAGAAAATAATTATATTGCTTCAGTCACTGATTTTGGCGATGAAACTTACGGCTTAGCGCTCACCGACTTAACAACTGGGGAAAATTTTGTTACGATCCTGGGTGGAAGTTGGCAAGATGTTATTAATGAAATTGCTACCTCTGGAGCAAAGGAGATTATTTTTGCGACCAATCATTGTGAAGAGAAAATTAAACAATTGTTGCAACAAATCCAAGTAACTTCCTCATATGAGGATAGTGATCAACCGCCTGAGTCGTTTTTGCCGCTATGTGATGAACTTGGGCAACGAAAACTAATCCAGACGTTTGGGCGTTTAAGTTCTTATTTGGTTCGAACACAAAAACGTTCATTAGATCATTTACAACCAGTTGTGTATTATACTCCAACTGACTTTATGAGACTTGATCTTCATTCTAAACGGAATTTGGAGCTAATTGAAACCATCCGTGATAAGAAAAAGAAAGGTTCACTTTTATGGTTACTAGATAAGACTGTAACAGCAATGGGTGGAAGATTATTAAAACAATGGCTAGAACGCCCCTTATTAAATAAGAAGCAAATTGAACAGCGTTTAAACATGGTAGAAACGCTCCTGAATCAGTTTTTCGAAAGGGAAGAATTACGGGAATTACTAAAAGAGGTCTATGACTTAGAACGTCTTGCCGGGAAAGTTGCTTATGGAAATGTAAATGCTCGCGAGCTAGTGCAATTGAAGCGGTCTTTACAGCAAATTCCTAAAATTGTCTCTACCGTTATTGAATTGAATAATCCTTATGGTCAGGAACTAGTCAAAGATATTGATTTGTGTGAAGAACTTTTTACGATCCTGCAAACTGCACTAAAAGAAGATCCACCTATATCAATCAAGGAAGGTGGAATTATCCGAGATGGGTATAACGAACAACTTGATCAATATCGTTATGTAAGCCGTAACGGAAAGAGTTGGATTACTGAACTAGAACAACAAGAACGACAAGCGACTGGAATTAAGTCTTTAAAGGTAGGGTACAACAAAGTCTTTGGTTATTATATTGAAGTAACAAGAGCTAACCTCGTAAACCTACCTGAAGGTCGTTATGAAAGGAAGCAAACTCTTTCTAATGCAGAAAGATTTATTACACCAGAGCTTAAGGCAAAAGAAACGTTGATCCTTGAAGCCGAAGAAAAAATTGAACAACTTGAATATGACTTGTTTTTGCAAATTCGCGAAAATGTTAAACAGTACATTTCTAAACTTCAATATGTTGCAAAAAAGATTAGTGAGCTAGATTGCTTACAAAGCTTTGCTCAAGTTAGTGAAGAAAATCATTATACAAAGCCAGAATTTAATGAAGATCGGCAAATTTCAATCGTAGATGGCCGTCATCCTGTTGTTGAAAAAGTCCTTCGTACAGGAGAATATGTTCCTAATGATGTGATCATGAACGAAGAAAGGGAAGTTCTCTTAATTACTGGACCTAACATGGCTGGTAAAAGTACGTATATGCGTCAATTAGCACTTATTTCAATCTTAGCTCAAATTGGCTGCTATGTTCCTGCTAGTTCTGTTAAAGTTCCAATTTTTGACCAAGTATTTACGAGAATAGGAGCAGCGGATGATCTTGCTAGTGGACAGAGTACATTTATGGTGGAGATGTTAGAAACGAAAAATGCAATTTCTAAAGCAACCCAAAACAGTTTAATTTTATTAGACGAAATTGGGAGAGGTACATCAACCTATGATGGAATGGCATTAGCCCAGGCGATCATCGAGTATATCCATGAAGAAGTCGGAGCTAAAACTTTATTCTCCACCCATTATCATGAGCTAACAGTACTTGAAGATGAGCTTTCTTCCTTAAAAAATGTTCATGTAAGTGCGATTGAGGAAAATGGGAAAGTTGTCTTTTTACACAAAGTAATAGATGGACAAGCTGATAAAAGTTATGGGATATATGTAGCTGAACTAGCAGAATTACCTAAGCAGGTCATCTCTAGAGCAAAAACAATTTTAGTAACATTGGAAAAACAGTCAGTGTTCAAACAAAGCGTCGAAACAGAAACGCCAATTCAATTATCTCTATTTGCCGAAGCGACAGAAGTCTCAAAAAAACATGCGAAAGCAAGTGTGAGTGATGATGAAAAGAAAGTGATAGCTTCATTAAAAAAATTAGATATATTGAACATTACTCCTATTGAAGCGATACAGAAACTGAATGAATTGCAAAAAAAGCTAAAATAGTTGAAACATAGAAAAAGGTGAATTCCCATGGCCAAAATCATTAAACTAGATGAAAATTTATCAAATAAAATAGCCGCAGGTGAAGTAGTTGAACGACCAGCATCGATTGTAAAAGAGTTAGTTGAAAATTCGATCGATGCCAACAGTACGACAATCCACATCGAAATTGAAGAAGGTGGGTTACAAAAAATTCGCATAGTTGATAATGGCGATGGAATTGAAGCCGAAGATTGTTTGCTTGCCTTTCACCGCCATGCGACTAGTAAAATCCGCACCGATAAAGATTTATTTCGAATTCGTACGTTAGGTTTTCGTGGTGAAGCATTACCTAGTATTGCATCTGTGTCGCATCTTCAATTAAAAACAAATACTGGTTCACAAGTCGGGACTGTCCTTGTTATTGAAGGTGGTAAAATCGTTGAACATGGTTCAGCATCTAGTCGAAAAGGTACCGATATTACAATAACGAATCTTTTTTATAATACACCTGCTAGATTAAAATATTTGAAGACAATTCATACCGAGCTCGGGAATATTACTGATTATGTTTATCGTCTCGCGCTAGCCTATCCGAGTGTATCGTTTCGCCTAGATCATAATGGTAAAAAGGTGTTTTCATCTACTGGAAACGGCGACTTAAGACAGGTGATTGCGTCTATTTATGGGATAAACATTGCAAAACAAATGCTCTACTTTGAAAATTCATCCTTAGATTTTAAGATTTCAGGATATGTCTGCAAACCAGAGGTCACGAGAGCATCAAGGCAATATATGTCGACGTTTATTAACTATCGTTATATAAAAAACTTCCCATTAACGAAGGCAATCCAAGATGGCTACCATACATTATTACCGATCGGCCGCTACCCAGTAGTTGTGCTTCAAGTTGAAATGGATCCGACATTAATCGATGTAAACGTGCACCCTTCTAAATTAGAGGTAAGACTCAGTAAAGAAGACGAGCTAAATAAGCTTGTGACTGAAACGGTTAAATCAACCTTCAAACAAGTGCAATTAATTCCTGAAGTAAAGAAGCAGCTAGCAACAGAAAAAGAAAAATCAGAACAACTAGCCTTTGCTCTTGAACATCAAGTTGAAAAGACTGATACGGACAAACCTGAAGAAGAACCGCGTTTTCGAAATACAGAAAAGATGATTTTGCGAGAGACTTTAGAGCAAAAACGAGTTGAGGAAGTAGAACCAATAGTATCAATAGAGACAAGGGAAACTGTTGTAACTGAATTTGATTTTAAAAAAAGTCTTCCAGCTGAACAAGAAATGCCTCTTAGAGAACGGGTACCAGTGCTCTACCCTATTGGTCAAATGCACGGGACTTATATTCTTGCTCAAAATGACAAAGGCTTGTATATTCTTGATCAGCATGCAGCTCAAGAGCGGATTAAATACGAATATTTTCGGGAAAAGGTAAAAGAAGACCAAAAACAATTACAAGATTTATTAGTCCCAATTTCGTTTGAGTTTACAGGGTCAGAAATTGAACGTATTAAAGCGAATGAAGCAGCTCTGGAAGATTTAGGTGTTTTTATGGAACCTTTTGGTCAACACAGCTTTATCGTTCGGTCACACCCTACTTGGTTCCCAGCAGGTCTAGAGGAAGAAATTATTAAAGATATAGTCGAAGAAGTGTTAAACGGTAAGAAGGTAACACTAGGAAAGCTTCGTGAAGAGGCGGCGATATTAATGTCTTGTAAAGCGGCGATCAAAGCAAATCGCCATTTACGGAACGATGAGATGTTCAATCTTCTTGAAACGTTACGAAAATGTGAGGATCCTTTTACTTGTCCTCATGGTAGACCTATTTTTATTCACTTTACGACCTATGAAATGGAAAAAATGTTTAAGCGAATTATGTAGGTATCAAATAACCAGTTATACAATAAATAAATATTCTATATAAACAAAACTTGCGTGAATACAAATCTTAACTTTGTATTCACGCAAGTTTTTTTATGAATTGTTTCACTAAGTTTGCATGGTAACAAATAAGATACTATAATATGAGAGAAACATGGGTAGAGGTCATTATAAGAAATGTCTATTCATTCAATTAGCAAAACTATTGAATAATTATTACGTGAGACACAAGAGGAGAAATATGATTGTAACAACTTCGCTACGACCAACGGATGACATAATAGCAAGAGCCCGAATAGTATCTTTAGACCTTGATTTACCGATAATTAAGCGAGAGAAAGAATCGATTTCAACTATCCAAAATCAATATCAAAGTGACATATTTGTTGTTGCAGCTAACCGCTTATCTATTCATCAATTAGGAACAGATAAACCGACTTTTTTTCATCCTAGTTCGGCTATGTTCAGAGTTAAACGAATTTTAAGAGGTGAATCTGATCTGTTTCTACAAGCAACAAAACTGACAAGTGGTATGTCAATCCTTGATTGTACTTTAGGTCTTGCATCTGATAGTATAGTATCAAGCGTCGCGATTGGAAAATTTGGGAAAATAGTTAGTACAGAAGGAAATCGTTTTTTAGCTTATTTAGTAAGTGAAGGGCTAAGCAATTGGGACAGTGGCTTACCTGAAATGAATGAGGCTATGCGGCAAATCAGTGTGTTTTCCATTGATCACCTTGAGTACTTACGTAATGAAAAAGAGAACGCCTTTGACGTTGTTTATTTTGACCCAATGTTTGAGTCGAAAATTGATTCAGAGGGTATAAATGCAATTAGGAAGATGGCAATATATCGTTCCCTTGATGAGGAAACAATTGAGGAGGCGAAACGTGTGGCGAAAAAACGGATAGTATTGAAGGACCATTGGCAAAGTACACGTTTTGACAGGTTTAACTTCAATGTCTATAAACGTGTGACAGCTCAATTTCATTATGCGTCCATTGAATTATGATTGGTTGAAAAAGGAGTCTTTCATGAAAGAGAAGCTTGTTGTTATTGTTGGTCCTACTGCAGTAGGGAAAACGAAGTTAGGGGTCGAATTAGCAAGTAAGCTAAATGGAGAAGTCATTAGTGGCGATTCAATGCAGATTTACAAAGGAATGGACATTGGTACTGCAAAGGTATTGGCTAAAGAAATGCAAGGAGTTACTCATCATTTAATTGATATTAAGGAACCGACAGAGAGTTTTTCTGTAGCAGAATTTCAAGGTTTGGTGAAACCTCTGATTACAAAATTAAATGCAACCAATAAACTACCAATTCTAGTTGGAGGTACAGGTCTATACGTCAGTTCTGTTATTTATGACTATAATTTTCCTGATGTTCCTAGTGATCTTGATTACCGTCAAACAATGGAAGCTTTCGTAGCTAAACATGGAGTTCTAAAACTTCATGATCAACTTAAAGAAGTTGACCCAATTAGCTTTGAAACAATTCATCCTAACAATTATCGAAGAGTAATAAGGGCGCTAGAAGTGTTCCATGTAACGAATAAACCGATCCATGCTTTTCAAGAAGAGCAACCTAAAGTGAGTCAATATGATCTAGTCGTGATTGGTTTAACGATGGAACGCCATTTGTTATACGAGCGAATTAATGCTAGAGTAGATATGATGATTGAAGGAGGTCTCATTGATGAGGCGCGTAAATTGTACGAGAGTGGCGTGAAAGATTGCCAATCTGTCCAAGCAATCGGTTATAAAGAAATTTATGACTACATAGAAGGCAAAACACCAAAGGCAGAAGCGATTGATAACTTAAAACAAAACTCAAGAAGGTATGCCAAAAGGCAGCTAACCTGGTTTCGCAACAAAATGGATATTCAGTGGTTTGAATTAACCGAGACAAATTTTCAAGAAAAGATGCAAGAAATTCTCAAATTAATAGAGGAAAGACTTTAAAAAAGGCGAAATATAAAGTATAGATATTAGAGGAGGACTGTTCATGAAGCAACAATCGGTAAATATTCAAGATGTATTTTTAAATCAACTTAGAAAAGAAAGCATTCCAGTTACCGTTTTTCTTTTAAATGGATTTCAGCTAAGAGGTCTAATCAAAGGGTTTGATAACTTTACTGTCATTTTAGAAACTGAAGGAAAACAACAATTAGTTTATAAACATGCGATTTCAACATTCTCACCGCAAAAAAATGTGCCATTAAACCCAGAAGCGTAGTTTTAAGCTTAAGCACCTGTAAAGTCCTGACAAGTTAGCTTCTAGCTGAGTAACTATATGGGGCCGAATGATGAGGCTGTTTATCATTTTATATCACACTAAGGAAGCTCCCAATCCAGGGAGCTTTTTATTATATTTATTCACTTTTATAATGGAAATATTTTTTTAAAGAAATATCTGTTTTTAAACCTAATTGTCGTTGAATGGTAGAGCTTGTTTTCCCTTTTAGTATTTCAGTTAAGATATACGTATTACGCAAGTGCTGAGCTGATATTCCCTTCCTTAAACTGGCACGTTTTATTTCTTTTTGGATCATTCGCTGAACAGCGATGTCAGTCAGTTTTTTTGGCTTATTTGTTTCATAAACCCAGCGATATGTTCCTCTTTGGAAGTCAAAAGCAACAAAAAAAGGATCGTTTTCATGATAGCGAGGTCGAACGGGAATGGGTATTGTGTCATAATACTTGTACAAAACTTGTTTGTGAGCTAAAGAAAGCTTAATTGTCCTTTGATGTTCTATCGAAGCAACAGTTATCGTGTTTGTTTCAAAGTGAACCTCGTTCATTTTTAAGTTTGTAAGTTCTTGAAGACTAAGGCCGTAAAACAAAAATAAAATAAAAATAGCTTCATTACGATCGACAATGAAATGTCTAGTTTTTAGCTGGTTTTCTGATAGATCATGATTTGAGCGTAGTGATGAGAATAGCTGTTGAATTTCTTTTTCGGTCAAAAAATCATGTTTAGTCATTGTTGGTTCTTTAATATCTATTTTGTTTATCTCAAGAATTGGGTTTTTGGATAAGCCTAAGTTGTCATAATATTTATAGAGCTGATTTAAGACGGTTAAAACTCGTTTTGTTGTTCTTGGTTGATACTTTCTGTGCTCTGTTAGGATTGATAAGTATGTATAAATGTCAACGGGGGCCAACTTACTCCATGTAGCGAAAGAACGATCACCTTTTTCGATTTTGAGCCAGAAGAAAAAGTCTTCAAGATCATAGATATACCTTTTGATTGTCGAGGCTTTGCGTTGCTTATTGATTAAAGAAACTAAATAATCTTTTACAAAGCTAGGCAAAGATGTTTTATACAATTCTTCCAAACGAATCTCCTCCCTATAGTGGTATAAAGTTATTATAACAGTGTGAACCGCTAGAGGTTAATATAAATAGGCATTTGTCACCTTTTTTGAGTTTACGAGTATAATGTCATTAGAATAGAGCCCATTTAGGAACAGATAAAACTTTCACGTATCAAAATAATCGCAGTAGAACCAAACTTCTTTAGTTGAAATACTCATATTATCGTTATTAGGGTGGTGAAGCTCTTGGAAAAACCCTTGTCACTGAAGTCAAGAGGTCAAATAAACATTGTTTTAAATCAAAAAGAGTTAAAACAAAGTAATGAGTCGGCAATTGGATTTTCAGAAACTGATAGAGAAAAACACTATATACTCGAGAAAATAGAGAAAGAATTAGAAGAGCTAGTCGGCTTGAAGGAAATGAAACGATTTATTAAGGAGATTTATGCTTGGCTTTACATTAATAAGTGCCGCAAAGAACAAGGTTTGAAGGTTGGGAATCAAGTGCTTCATATGATCTTTAAAGGCAATCCGGGTACAGGGAAAACTACTGTTGCTAGACTATTAGCAAAGTTGTTTAAAGAAATGGAGGTCCTCTCTAAAGGGCATTTACATGAAGTTGAGCGAGCTGATTTAGTTGGTGAATATATCGGTCATACAGCCCAAAAAACCCGCGATTTAGTAAAAAAAGCGGTGGGAGGGATTTTGTTCATCGACGAAGCTTATTCGCTTGCTCGAGGTGGAGAAAAAGATTTTGGTAAAGAGGCGATTGATACGCTAGTAAAAGCAATGGAAGACCAGCAACATGATTTTGTGCTAATTTTAGCTGGCTACTCTCGTGAGATGGACCATTTTCTTTCTTTAAATCCCGGATTACCTTCGCGCTTTCCGATTACTGTGAAATTTCCTGACTATACGAATGATGAGCTAATTGAGATTGCTAGAAAGATGGTCAAAGATCGTGAGTATGAAATTGAGAGAGAGGCTGAGTTAAAGTTAAGGGGATATTTGCAAAGTTTAAAAGCGGAACGAAGTTTTAACTTTAGTAACGGTAGATTAATTCGCAATGTTGTAGAAAAAGCGGTAAGAGCCCAAGCGGTTAGACTATTGTATCAAGGCAAATATGATCGAAAAGCGCTGCTTACTTTAACTAAAGATGATTTTAAGGTTGATAAAAATGGAGAAGAGGGAATATAGAATAAATAAAAGTGCAAGCAAGCGGTAGCTAAATGTTAAGGCCGCACTTGCGCTTTTCTTGGTTGAAAGATTATAGTAAAGATTGGTAATAATAAAAATGAAAAAGAGTTCGGATGAAAAGGTTGTGAAGCTTTGGTTGAAACGACTAGAAGTACTGAAGAGAAAGTGTTACTTGTAGGATGTAAGTTAACAGAGATGCAAGAGGAGCGATTTAGCTATTCGATGGAGGAATTAGCGGCCCTTACGAAAACGGCAGGTGGAGTAGTTTTTTCGACCGTTATTCAAAACCGACATAGCTTAGATCGAGCTACGTATATCGGAAAAGGTAAGATTGAAGAAATAGTTTCCCTTGTTGAAGAAGAGGAGATCGATATTGTCATTTTTAATGATGAACTTTCAACTAGCCAGGTTCGGAATTTAACTGCTTTAATACCGGCAAGAATTATTGATCGGACACAACTAATTTTAGATATCTTTTCGAGGCGAGCTAAATCGCGAGAAGGGAAGCTTCAAGTTGAATTAGCACAGTTGAATTATCTATTACCACGCTTGTCTGGACAAGGGCATTCTTTATCAAGACTTGGTGGTGGAATTGGTACGAGAGGTCCTGGTGAAACGCAGTTAGAAACCGACCGTAGACATATTAGGCGGAGAATGGATGAAATTAAAGAACAATTAAAGACAATTGTTCAGCATCGAGCATTATATCGTGAACGTAGAAAAGAAAATCGAGCATTTCAAATAGCTTTAGTCGGGTACACGAATGCTGGAAAATCAACGATACATAATCGCTTAACATTGGCCGATGCCTTAGAAGAGGATCAACTATTTGCAACATTAGATCCATTGACAAGAAGACTAAAATTACCTAGTGGTTTTCAAGCATTATTAACTGATACCGTTGGTTTTATTCAAGATCTTCCGACAACATTAGTAGCAGCATTCCGCTCTACGTTAGAAGAAGTCCGTGAAGCTGATTTTTTGCTTCATGTCGTTGATGCTTCAAATGAAGATTATTATAATCATGAAGAAACCGTGATGACCTTATTAGATCAACTTGACGTTAAAGATGTGCCGATGCTAACTGTGTATAATAAACGGGATGTAATGATCGCGCAATTCGTACCAACAGAAGGAAAGAAATCAATCCTTGTTTCTGCCCTTCTGCAAGAAGATTTGCAGAAACTCTTACTAAGAATTGAAGAAGAACTAAAGCCGAATTTCCGTTATTTTGAGGCTAAAATACATGCTAGTAACGGAAAGCTTTTATCTGAGTGTCAAACTGGAACGATCATCGAAAAACGGCTTTGGATGGAAGAGGATGAAAGTTACATGATAAAAGGCTATGCTTCACCTCAATCCGCAACGTTTAAACAGCTACAACAATTTCAAGGATAAAAAAGGGGTTATTATGTACGAACAATTTTCAAATGGTGAAAAGCTTAAGCAAATCGTGAAAGAAGTAGAAGAACAAATTAAAGGGATACACGCAATCATTGATAATACGATTGAAGTGAATCAGTTTAAGGTTTTACAAGCATTTCGAAGTCATCAAGTTTCAGATTTTCATTTTACTCCTTCAACCGGCTATGGTTATGATGATGTCGGCAGAGATACGTTAGAATTGATTTATGCTCACGTGTTTGGTGGCGAGGCGGCAATTGTAAGGCCACAAATAATTTCTGGGACACATGCGATTGCTACCTGTTTATTTGGAGTTTTGCGACCTGGAGATGAACTACTATATATCACAGGAAAGCCTTATGATACGTTAGAAGAAGTAGTTGGTAGTCGTGGTAGTGGTAATGGATCGCTTAAGGAGTTCGGTATTACCTATGACTGTGTTGAACTTACTTCTGAAGGAACTATATATTATGAAGAAGTTTCTAAAAGAATCAAGGCAAATACAAAAGTGATTGGCATTCAACGCTCCAAAGGGTATGCTAATCGACCGTCTTATACGATTAACGAAATTAAAGAAATGATAAGATTTGTAAAAGCAATAAAGGAAGATGTTATTGTTTTTGTCGATAATTGCTACGGGGAATTCGTAGAGACAATGGAACCGTGTCACGTAGGTGCCGATCTAATCGCTGGATCATTAATTAAAAATCCGGGTGGCGGCATTGTAAAAACAGGAGGGTACATTGTAGGTAAAGAAAAGCTAGTTGATTTAGCCTCTTATCGATTGGCTGCACCTGGAATTGGTAAAGAAGGCGGGGCATCTCTCTATAGTTTACAAGAGATGTACCAAGGTTTTTTTCTTGCACCTCATATTGTTGGACAAGCATTAAAAGGAGCGGTTTTTACAGCTGCGTTTCTTGAAAGACTTCAGTTCTCTACAAATCCTAAATGGAATGCCAAAAGAACTGATCTTATTCAATCTGTACAATTTAACCAGGCGGATACAATGATCGCATTTTGCCAAGGGATCCAACAAGCAGCACCGATAAATGCCCATGTTACTCCATACCCTAGTCCAATGCCAGGATATGAGGATGATGTAATTATGGCGGCAGGGACGTTTATTCAAGGAGCTAGTATTGAATTTTCTGCGGATGGTCCGCTTCGTCCACCGTATGTAGCCTATGTTCAAGGTGGACTTACTTATGGTCATGTCAAGATTGGAATTTTAACAGCAGTTGATCATTTAGTAAAAAAGGGTTTATTAACAATTTAATATTATTAAGATCACTCTTGCATATGAAAAGGGTGATTTTTTTATGAGAAGTTTCAGTATAAGAAAGGAGATTTATTGTAAAAATACCTATGTGAGAAAATCTAACATAGTTTTCATGTTAACTTAGCTCACATGTATTGACAGCTTTTCTCTCGTGTTGTAACCTATTATTAACAAAGTAAAGGGGGAAGGCAATTGGGAGATCATATTAGAAGGAACATGCCATTGTTTCCGATTGGTATCGTAAAAAAGCTTACTGAATTAACAGCAAGACAAATTCGATATTATGAAGAACACGGTCTCATTCATCCGGCTCGGACGACAGGAAACCAACGCCTATTTTCCTTTAATGATGTTGATAGGTTATTAGAAATTAAAGAATTAATTGATCAAGGCATTAATCTTTCAGGTGTAAAGAAAGTTTTCTTACTAAAGCAACAACAAGCTGGGCAGGTGGCTCCAGTAATTATTCAAAACGTAAGTCAGAAAGATCAAAAAGAATTAACAGATCAACAGCTAAGAAGTTATTTAAAAAGCGAATTACTGATGGCAGGAAGATATGGTAAAGCATCGTTAATTCAAGGAGAATTATCAAGGTTTTTTCACTAAATTCTTTATAAAATCATCATTTCGGTAAAACGTAGTTTTGCTAAGATGGTTAGTATATAAATACACCAAATTTTAGGAGGAGAATGAATTATGGGATCAAAGTACTCAAGAGAAGATATTGTGAGATTTGCGGAAGAGGAAAATGTTAGGTTTCTTCGCCTACAATTCACCGATTTACTAGGAATTATTAAAAATGTGGAAGTTCCAGTAAGCCAATTAAATAAAGTGTTAGATAACCTGATGATGTTTGATGGATCTTCAATTGAAGGGTTTGTACGTATTGAAGAGTCAGACATGTATTTATTTCCGGATTTAGATACATGGGTAGTATTCCCATGGACGAGTGAAAAAGGAAAAGTTGCACGTTTGATTTGTGACATTTATGATCCTTCTGGTGTACCGTTTGCAGGTGACCCACGTGGTGTATTAAAGCGTGTATTAGCAGAAGCAAAAGAGATGGGTTTCACTGCGTTTAATATTGGACCTGAGCCAGAGTTCTTCTTATTTAAAGTTGATGAAAAAGGAGAACCAACATTAGAATTAAATGATAAAGGTGGCTACTTCGACTTAGCGCCAACCGACCTAGGTGAAAATTGCCGTCGTGATATCGTTTTAGAACTTGAAGATATGGGCTTTGAAATTGAAGCATCACATCATGAGGTAGCACCAGGGCAACATGAAATTGATTTTAAATACGCTGATGCAATAACAACTTGTGATAATATCCAAACGTTTAAGCTTGTTGTTAAAACGATAGCTAGAAAGCATGGCTTACATGCTACGTTCATGCCAAAACCATTATTCGGTGTAAACGGATCAGGAATGCACTGCAATATGTCTCTATTTAAAGGGAAAGAAAACGTATTTTATGATCCATCGACTGAAACAGGTTTAAGTGAAACGGCGATGAACTTCTTAGCTGGTATCATTAAGCATGCTGAAGCGTTCACTGCAATAACAAATCCAACAGTTAACTCATACAAACGTTTAGTACCAGGTTATGAAGCGCCTTGTTACGTGGCCTGGTCAATGCGTAACCGTAGTCCACTAATTCGTATTCCGGCTTCACGTGGTCTAAGCACGCGTGTTGAGGTACGTAGCCCAGACCCAGCTGCAAACCCATATTTAGCAATGGCTGTTATGCTTGCAGCAGGTCTTGACGGAATTAAAAATAACATTACACCACCGCCGTCAACAGATCGTAACATCTATGTGATGAATAAAGAAGAACGAGTTGAAGCGGGGATCAATGATCTTCCTGCAACCTTAAAAGAAGCTCTTGATAAATTAAGAGCAGATGAAGTTATTACGAAAGCTCTTGGTGAGCATGCGTTAGAACACTTCTGTGAAGCGAAGGAAATTGAGTGGGATATGTTCCGCACACAAGTCCACCCATGGGAACGCGAACAATATATGTCGAACTACTAATAAGTAGAACCCTTGATACCATTGGTATTGAGGGTTTTTCTTTATGCCATATTTCTAATAGCCGAAAAACATGTTTCTTTAACCATCATCAATTTATTTTTACTTGAATAAGCTTATAGAAAGACTGGTTTTGGTAGCTTTTAAGACTTAAATCAAGCGGAAGTCTAGTAGAAATTTTAACTATGTTAAATCTATAAAAGGAGCTGGTTGTGTGAGATGGTTGTTTAAGCGGAAGAAAAAAGAATATGGCGTAATTGATAAAGAAGGCAGAGTATACATGCAGCCTTTGGATGATCGTCAATGGGTATTAGATATGTTTAGACGAAAAGGGTATATAGTTGATAAGCATTCTTTGAAAGATGGAAGATGATTAGGGAGCACCTGCTTTTATTTAAAGATAAGAAACTATAAAATGTTTCCACACGCAGTCCTTACTTGATGTGGTATTTTTATAACCTGAGTGAGAGGGTTTTCCTCACTCAGGTTTTTTTGTAATTTTCGGGGTAGGGTGTACTTCTAAACCAAGCTTTTGTCTAAGTTTGTTGTGTTAAGATGACAACGTTGGTAGTTGCGAAAATTCTTGTTGTTATAACTTTTTTTTTGTGGTAATCTACCTTCAAGGAAACCAGAAATGATAAATGGGTTTCCTGAAGTTTGAAAGGTGGCTTATAGATGACATTACGCTTGAAGATACTTGAAGCAACTCTAGAAATCTTTAATGAAAAAGGACCGTCGTTGACTCTAACTGATATTTGTCAGGTTTTAAAAATTAGTAAAAAAACGATTTATACAGTATTCAAAGATAAAGAAGACTTGTTGATGGAGATGATGGATTGGTGTTTTTCAGAAATAAAGGCAAGTGAGAAAGAAATCGTTGATGATCCTACCCTGACAATAACTGAAAAAATTAAAAAGGTTATCATAGTTTTACCAGCAAGATATAAGGAGTTTAATTGGAGACAGCTTGCTAATGTAAGAGAAAAATACCCAATACTTCATAAGGCAATGCAAAGAAGAATTGAATCAGATTGGGAAGGGACTATTAGCTTAATAGAGCAAGGTATTGAGGAAGGTGTTGTCCGACCAATTTCAACCCCAGTGTTAAAGCTTATGATTGAAGCTAGTATCGTTCATTTTTTAGAAAGCGATGAACTAGAAAAAGCAAATATCCCATATCCTGAAGCGTTGGACCAGATGATGGAAATATTAATGTATGGTATTAATAATAGCCCCTTCGAATAGATCAGCAATTCATTGAGAAACTGTGAAATGTTCATTCGTAGAAAAGAAATCAATTTAGAGGAGAAAAATCCCACCTGAAATGTGGAGGGAGATAATAAATTGAATCAAAAATCCTTTAACGCTATAGCTCGGCGAATGCCGAGAGTCTATATAACAAAAGGGAGGAACAAAACGATGAGAGTAGTTAAACCGTTTAATGACGATTGGCTTTTTAGTGAGGTTTTCGATTCCGCGTTACTAGAAAAAAAAGCAGATACATGTTCTATGAAACAAATAAGGATCCCTCATACTGTAGTAGAAACGCCTTATAACTGCTTTTCCGAATCTACATACCAATTTGTAAGCGTGTACAGGAAAAGTTTTACTCCTGATGATGAATGGAAAGATAAAAGAGTAACCTTAAATTTTGAAGGTGCAGCGCACCAGGCAGATGTGTATCTTAATGAGCAATACATTGGGTCACACCTAGGAGGGTATACAGCTTTTCGAGTAGACCTTTCGGAACATTTAATGTTTGGAGAAGAAAATGTATTAGTTGTAAAGCTCGATAGTAGAGAAACGTTAAATATCCCACCTTTTGGGCACGTCATTGACTATCTTACATATGGTGGCCTGTACAGAGAGGTTTGGCTTGAAGTGACTTCGAGAGCCTGGATTGAGGATGTTTTTGTTTACACCACTGATGTACTCGAAGAAAATCAAAAGCTTCATGTGAAAACAACACTTTCTAACGCTAGCTTAGAAGATCGTGTAAAAGTCGTTCATGAGTTATATAAGGAAAACGAGTTTATCCAGCAATTAACGGATGGGCCAGCACCGTATTTAAAAGATGCTACGTACACTATTTTGAATGGTGCATTATGGGATATTGATACTCCGCATTTATACACGTTGAAAACAACGCTGTATGAAGAAGGTAAACCTGTAGATGAGTTAAATACGGTATTTGGTATTCGGGATGCGATTTTTAAACGAGATGGATTTTATTTAAATGGGAAAAAAGTAAAACTTAGAGGGCTTAACCGTCATCAAAGTTGGCCATATGTCGGTTACGCAATGCCAGAAGGGCCACAAAGATTCGATGCAGAGATTTTAAAGTATGAACTTGGACTTAATGCTGTTCGAACATCGCACTATCCACAATCAAAACATTTTATTGAACATTGCGATCGAATTGGCTTGATCGTTTTTACTGAAATTCCAGGGTGGCAAAACATTGGTGACCGACAATGGCAGGATGTAGCGGTTGAAATGACAAGAGAAATGGTATGTCAGTATAGGAATCACCCGTCAATTGTTTTATGGGGGGTGCGTATTAATGAATCATTAGATAACAATGAGTTTTATCAGCGTACAAATGAAATGGCACGAAAATTAGATCCTTCAAGACAAACGAGTGGTGTCCGATATATTAAAAATAGTCACCTTCTTGAGGATGTTTATTCGTTTAATGATTTCTCCCACACAGGAAATAACCGAGGGATTTTGCCGAAATCAAAGGTTACAAAGGAAAAAACTAAAGGCTATTTAGTTAGTGAATTTAATGGACATATGTATCCAACTAAATCTTTCGATAAAGAAGTTTGTCGTTTATCTCACGCATTAAGACATGCTCGTGTCCTTGATGATATTGCAACAAATGAAGAAGTTTCAGGTGGCTTTGGCTGGTGTATGTTTGATTACAATACTCATAAAGATTTCGGGAGTGGCGATCGCATTTGTTATCACGGTGTCATGGATTCATTTAGAAACCCTAAACTAGCATCAGCTGTTTATGCTAGTCAGAAAGACGATATTCCTGTTTTAGAAATAAGTTCTGAAATGAGTATTGGTGATCATGAAGCAGGTACGATTAAATCGATCTATGCCTTTACAAATGCCGAAAAGGTAAATATGTACGTTAATGACACGTTTGTAAAAAGTTTTTATCCAGATCGTGATCTGTATAAAGGGTTAAAACACCCACCTATTTTCGTCGATGACACGGTTGGTGAAAGACTAGCAGTGGGAGAAAGCTACAATCCGAAAGTAGCTGAGCGAATTAAAAAAGTAATCCGGACAGCCGCTGAAGTTGGCGATACCGGCCTTCCATTATCGGTAAAATTGAGAGCGCTTCAGCTTATGGTGGTACATGGATTGAAGTTTGAAGATTTTTATAAATTGTACGGTAAGTATGTTGGAAACTGGGGTGATCAAGTGACTACTTATCGATTCGATGCGATAAAAGGTGAACAGGTTGTCGCGTCCGTAACTAAGGCACCAATGGAAAAAGTAAGCTTGGAAGTCATTGCTGACCGACTGAAGTTGTCCGAGAAAAATACATATGATGTAGCAACGATCAGAATACGAGCCGTTGATCAAAACAAAAACAGTCTGCACTATTGGCAGGAACCGGTCTTCTTAGAAACGACAGGTCCAGTTGAGATTATTGGTCCTAAAGTGCTGAGCTTAAAAGGAGGTATGGGAGGCACATATATAAAGACAATCGGCACTACTGGAGAAGCAACACTTAAAGTGAAAACAGAGACAGGAGAGTTTACAACACTTACGTTTGCTATTGAAAAAATTCAATAAAAAGGTTGAACGGGGGATGGATTATGCTAACAGTAAAAGAGAAGCTATCTTATGGTGTTGGAGCAGTTGGTAAAGATTTAGTATACGCATTAGTGTCAGGTTTTTTGCTCTATTATTACAATGCTGTATTAGGTATTAGTGCAACGTTTATTGGAATCTTATTCATGGTTGCAAGAGTTTTTGATGCCTTTAATGATCCTTTTATGGGTGTCATTGTCCAGTATACAAAATCGCCATGGGGTAAATTTAGACCATGGATTATGGGTGGAACGGTTATTAATGCTTTGGTACTGTATGCCCTATTTTCTATTCCCGAAGGATTATCTGGAAACTCGCTTTTAATCTGGATAAGCGTCGCTTACGTCATATGGGGTATCACTTACACCATGATGGATATTCCTTACTGGTCTTTAATCCCTGCGATCACGAAAGCTGGAAAGGAAAGAGAGAGTATTTCCGTTATCGCAAGAAGCTTTGCTGGTTTTGGTTTTGCAATTCCAATTGCTCTAACGATGGCTTTAGTGCCGCTATTAGGTAATGGATCAGAACACGCTGGCTTTAGTCGATTGGCTGCAATCATAGCCGTTTTATTTGTGATATTTATCGGGATCACGGTGAGTAACGTTAAAGAAAAAGTGAATGTGATTGAAAAACCGCCTCGTGTTAAAGAGATGTTAAAGTCCTTACTTAGAAATGATCAAGCTTTAGTTGTCGTTGTTTCAATTGTTATTTTCAATGCTTCTCTTTACCTTACACAGCAATTGGCGATCTATTTTTTTAGGTTTGATATCGGGAATGCAGCCCTATTTGGAGTATTTGGAACAATTGGTGGGGCAACGCAAATATTGGCGATGATGTTTGTCCCAGTATTACGAAAATATGTGAGTCGTAAGCGGTTATTAGTAGGGGCAATTTTATTGACAATAGTCGGCTATAGTTTGCTTTTTGCTTTAGGTGTAGCCAATGTTAAATCAATCGTTCCACTAGCAATTGCTGCTAGTATCATTTTTACTGGCTTTGGGATAGCAACGGTATTAACGACGATATTTCTTGCGGATAGTGTAGACTACGGTGAATGGAAAAACGACATGCGTTCAGAGAGTGTGATATTTTCACTTCAAACATTTGTCGTAAAATTGTCTTCGGCAATTTCCGTATTCATTGCTGGTGTTGGTCTTGATCTTATTGGTTTAGATCCAGACGCAGCAGTTCAGACCCAGGAAACCCTTTTTGGATTACGAATGTTAATGATTGTTATACCGATGATTGGACTTATTATATCGATTTTGTTTTTTGTAAAGCGATTTAAGCTTACAGAGGAAAAACTTAGTTTCATTAATGGTGAGCTTGAGAAAAGGAGGGCCATATGATCTTATATCAAGATGGATTATTTGTATTACAGACAAAAAACACAACCTATTTATTTAGAAGCTTGCCTTCAGGGCATCTCTCTCATCTTTATTATGGAAGAAAACTTTGCTTCGAAACGTCTGTAAAAACTAGTATAGTAGATGCTCTAACCTCAAAAATGAACTATTTACCTGGGAACACGATCCAGTACGACGATCGATTTCCTAAAAGGTGTCTTGAATGGACAACGCTTGAGTTTAGTACTTTAGGTAAAGGAGACATTCGTGAACCTTCAGCAATCTTTGTCTACGCGGATGGAAGTCGAACAAGTGATTTTCTTTACTCTTCACATTCGATTCATCAAGGGCAGTTAGCTCTCACTGATTTACCAGGAGCCTACGGCACAGAAGAGGAAGTTCAAACTTTAGTCGTCACTTTAAAAGAGGCGCACCGTGAAGTTTATCTCGAGCTTATTTATCAAGTATTTTTTGAAGCTGATGTTATCACTAGGAAAGTACGAGTAATTAATAAAGAAGAACATGGAATTACGATTGAGAAAATAATGAGTTTACAAATTGACTTTGATCATAAGAACTTTGAAATGACAACCTTTACAGGTAGCTGGGCAAATGAAATGAATAAGCAAGTGGTTCCTTTAAAAGGAGCTGCTATGAGTGTTAGTAGCCAATGTGGAACTTCGAGTAATCGGACGAATCCGTTTTTCATGCTTTCAGAGCCTAATACATCGGAGGATTTTGGGAAGTGCTATGGCTTTAATCTTGTTTATAGCGGTAATCATTATGCTAGCGTCTCGCCAGGCAGTAATGGTGGGACTAGGGTAATGAGTGGAATTAATCCGACCGAATTTAATTGGTATTTGCAATCTGATGAAGTGTTCGATACACCTGAAGCGGTATTTTCTTATAGTGACTCAGGTTTTAACACGTTGAGTCAACGTTTTCATCAATTTATCCAGAAACATATTGTTAGAGGAACGTGGCAAAACAAACAGAGACCGGTACTTATAAATAGTTGGGAAGCTCACTATTTTAAATTTAATGAAAAGAAATTATTGAGTCTTGCAAAAAAAGCAAAGGACATTGGAATTGAGTTATTTGTCCTTGACGATGGCTGGTTTGGTGAGAGAGATGATGACACTAGTTCCTTAGGCGATTGGTATGTAAATGAGAAAAAGCTCCCGAACGGAATAGAGGGACTAGCTAAAAAAATTGAAGAACTTGGTATGGCCTTTGGTATTTGGGTTGAGCCAGAAATGGTCAATGAAAACAGTAAATGTTACAAGGAACATCCAGAGTGGGCAGTGAAAATTCCTAATAGAGCCCATTCAAAAGGCAGAAATCAAATGTTATTAGATTTAACACAGCGAGAAGTCCAGGATTATCTCATTTCGCAAATGGCGAATATTTTCTTGAAAAAAGGCGTTAGCTATGTGAAGTGGGATATGAATCGTAATTTTTCAGATGCGTATAGTTCGGCACTTCCAGCAGATAGACAGGGAGAATTTTTACACCGGTATACTCTTGGACTTTACAGAGTTTTAAGGAAGCTAACCGAGACTTTTCCAAATATCTTATTTGAAAGCTGCGCCTCAGGAGGTAACCGTTTCGACTTAGGGATGCTCTGTTACATGCCGCAAGTGTGGACGAGTGATAACACAGATGCTATCAGTCGTTTAAGTATTCAAGAAGGGGCTAGTTATGGCTATCCTTTATCAGTCATGGGGGCACATGTTTCAGTATGTCCAAACCATCAGACGTTAAGAAGTGTTCCGTTATCAACTAGATTCAACACTGCATGCTTTGGGTTGTTGGGTTTTGAATTAAATTTATCGGATATGTCAAAAGATGCGTTGGATGAAATGAGAGAACAAATTCAGTGCTATAAAGATTGGCGACAAGTATTTCAATTTGGACGGTTTTACCGGGTGAACAATCCTACAATAGGTAGTGGGACAAGCTGGATGGTTGTTTCGGAAGATGGTTTGCGAGCAGTTGGCGGTATTTTTCAGATCCTATATAATGAGCAGAGTGCTCGAATGAAGTTTATCGGAAAAGGGCTTTTACCTGGTGCAATTTATCACTTTTACAATATGCCCTTTAAAATACCAGTAAAAGTGTTTGGTGATTTAATTAATATGTACTCGCCGGTTCATATTAAACAAGATTCAATGTTACACAACATCGTCTCAAAGTTCTACTCTTTAAATGGTGAAGTTGAGGATTATGTCATACCAGGAGACGTTATTAATGAGGCCGGTATTTGGTTGAAGCAAGGGTTTCAAGGAACAGGTTATGATCAAGATATAAGAGTCTTTAATGATTTTTCTTCAAGATTATATTTTATGGAAGTATGTAATAATTTAATAGAGAATATGTAGAAGCAAGGAGTCAGACTCCTTGCTTTTTTACCTGGATATGTCAAGCCAAATTCTTTCCAAAAACACAAAAAAGAACCAACCAAAGTTGATCCTTTTTATAATTAGACATATTAACTGTTAGTGTACCGAGCGGAATACCCCAATAACTTTCCCTAAAATCGAACAGTTTTGTAGAATAATAGGTTCCATTGAAGAGTTTTCCGGCTGTAGTCTAATAAAGTCTTTTTCTTTAAAGAAACGTTTAACTGTAGCTTCATCTTCTTCAGTCATAGCCACAACGATATCCCCGTTATTTGCCGTCGGCTGTTGCCTAACAATAACCATATCTTTATCAAAAATTCCTGCCTCAATCATACTATCACCTTGGATTACGAGAACAAAGACTTTGTCGTCCCCAACGAATTTTTCGGGAAGGGGTAAGTAATCCTCTACATTTTCATAAGCTGTAATTGGTTCTCCGGCAGTTACTTTACCGATGATAGGTACATATGAAGTATTAGGTGCTAGCTGTTCATAGCTTTCGTCTTTTAAATCAAGAACTTCAATGGCTCTAGGTTTTGTAGGGTCTCTGCGAATTAATCCCTTTTTTTCGAGGCGAGAAAGGTGCCCATGCACAGTAGAACTAGATGCTAACCCTACTGCTTCACCGATTTCTCGAACTGATGGTGGATACCCTTTTTTCCGAACTTCATCTTTTATATAATCTAAAATTTCTTGCTGCCGTTTTGAAATCTTATTCATTATGTAGCACCCCATTTTCTTCATTATCTTACCATAATTATACTTCAGTTGTATCAAATATGCAAACATAAGTTCTAAAAACAGTTGACAAGAACGAATGTTCGTTATATTATAAAAGAGAACATATGATCTTATATAAGAAAGTGAGTGTTTTAAATGGATAAAAGACAAAAGTTTTCATTCTCAGATATTAGTTATATTGCATTATTTATTACTATAATCGCTTACATGTTAATGTCTGCTCATGTTTCTGCCCAACCTAAATATGAGCATTTCATAGAAGTAGAAGTAAAAAATGGAGATACACTTTGGTCAATTGCAAGCAAATACACAGATGGAGTAACCGTCCAGTCTTACATAACGATATTAAAAGAACAGAATAATCTTAGGGATCATCACATTTATGCCGGACAAGTTCTACTCGTTCCTCAACAAACAAATAAGGATGCAGGTGTTGAAAATGAAAGCGATCATTTACTGTCGAGTAAGTACTGATAAACAAACTCAGGAAACGTCATTATCAAGACAAAAAGAGGAATTAGTATTGTTGGCAAAGAGAAATGATCTCTCCATCTTTAAAATTATTGAAGAGAAGGCAAGTGGATTTGAAATTGAGAGAGATGGAATTTTTGAGATTTTGGAAGATTTCAAGGAGAAAAGAGCGGAGGTCTTGTTAATACAAGATGATACTCGGCTTGGAAGAGGGAATACGAAAATTGCTCTAGTCCATCAATTAATAAAATACGACGTTCAAATCCAAACGATTAACGATAATGGCGAATTAAAACTTTCAGAAACTGATACGCTTGTCTTAGATATCGTAAGTGTTGTCGAAGAATATCAGAGAAAGCTTCATAATCTGAAGATAAAACGTGGAATGAATAGAGCTATTAAAAATGGCTATAATCCTTTTGAAAATTTAGGGAATACTAACGCAGGTGGTCGAATAAAAAAGGAAATTCCTATAGAAGAAATTGTTAGGCTGAAGAAAATGAAACTAACCTTTCGAGAAATAGCAGCTACCTTAAGGGGATTTGGCTATGATGTTTCAAAAGCGACCGTTCACCGTCGTTATCAAGAGCATCTTAAAGACAGTCAAGAACACGAATTCAACCCAGTGGAAGTCAATTAAAAGGTGAAAACAACGAATATTTACATGTAAGCCATTTAGCACTCCTTATTAAAAAGTTGAAAAGGTCTTGTACTTGATGTAAATTTACCAGTAGGTCTAATCAATTTATGGAGGGTTATAATGTTATCAAGTGAAAAGTTAAAGCGGATTAATGAACTTTCAAAAAAAGCAAAATTAAATAGTCTTACAATTGAGGAAACAAAGGAACAGCAACAATTACGGCAAGAATATATTCAAACGTTTCGTTCCTCATTTAAAAATCAACTTCATTCTATTAAAGTTGTCGATGATGAAGGTAAGGATGTCACACCGAAAAAGCTAAAAGCAAGTAAGCAAACTAATAAAAGTAACTTAAAGCATTAACATCTCTTTTTTATTCGACAAAAATTCACTATTTTATCCACAGATAGCCTTGTTAAATTTTATGAGAAGGTATATGATAAAAAACGTAATAAAATGTGGATTGAGGAAAGAAAGGATGATCTTAAATGACAGTAAACGTTGATGAATTAGCAATTAATACAATTCGTACATTATCAATTGATAGTATTGAAAAGGCAAACTCCGGTCACCCAGGAATGCCGATGGGCGCTGCACCTATGGCTTATGCACTTTTTGCAAAGTATATGAATCATAATCCAAATAACCCTAATTGGTTTAACAGGGATCGCTTCGTATTATCAGCAGGGCACGGGTCTATGCTTTTATATAGCTTATTACATCTTTCAGGGTATGATCTGTCTTTAGAAGATCTACAAAGCTTCCGTCAATGGGGAAGTAAAACGCCAGGACATCCGGAATATAGACATACTCCAGGTGTTGATGCTACAACTGGTCCGTTAGGACAAGGAGTTGCAATGGCAGTTGGTATGGCGATGGCGGAAAGACATTTAGCTGCTGTATATAATAAAGAAAATTTCGAAGTCGTTAATCATTATACATATTCAATTTGCGGTGATGGAGATTTAATGGAGGGTGTATCAGCAGAAGCAGCATCACTTGCGGGTCACTTAAAATTAGGTCGTTTAGTCGTGTTGTACGATTCAAATGATATCTCTTTAGATGGAGAATTAAACAAAGCTTTCAGTGAGAATGTTGAGGACCGCTTTAACGCTTATGGCTGGCAAGTTATTCGTGTAGAACAAGGAAATGACGTAGCTGAAATCAATAAAGCGATTGAGCTTGCTAAACAAGACGAGCGTCCAACGTTAATTGAAGTGAAAACGACAATTGGCTATGGATCACCGAATAAGGCAGGTAAATCAGCTTCTCACGGAGCACCACTTGGTAAAGATGAAATCAAGCTTACTAAAGAAGCTTATAAATGGACATATGAACAAGAATTCCATATCCCTGAGGAAGTTACTGAACTATTTGCTGCTGTTAAAGAAGCTGGTATTTCTGAAGAAGCAAAGTGGAATGAATTAATGAAGCAATATGAAGAGCAATTCCCAGAGCTTGCTAGTGAATTAAAGCTTGCAATCAATGGTGATCTTCCAGCAGGCTGGGATAAAGACTTACCAGTTTATGAAGGTGGGAAAGATAATGTTGCTTCCCGTTCTTCTTCAGGAGAAGTATTAAACGCATTAGCAAAAAATGTTTCACAAATCTTTGGTGGTTCTGCTGATTTAGCATCTTCTAACAAAACAACGTTAAAAGGTGAAGCTGACTTCTCGAGAGATGACTATAGTGGAAGAAACATCTGGTTTGGAGTAAGGGAATTTGCGATGGGAGCAGCCTTAAATGGAATGGCACTTCATGGTGGTGTTAAGGTATTTGGAGCAACATTCTTCGTATTCTCTGATTACTTACGTGCTGCTATTCGTTTATCAGCATTAATGAACTTACCAGTTACGTATGTGTTTACTCATGATAGTGTTGCTGTCGGTGAAGATGGACCAACACATGAGCCTGTTGAGCAGTTAGCCTCACTTCGCGCAATGCCTGGTATCTCGATTATTCGTCCTGGTGATAGCAATGAAACAGCTGCAGCATGGAAGTTAGCTGTAGAAAGTAAAGACCAACCAACTGTCCTAGTATTATCGCGTCAAGATCTAATGACGCAAGAATTATCAGCAGAGCTTGCTTATGAGGGTGTTAAAAAAGGTGCATATGTAATCTCACCTGCAAACGGAAATAGTACTGGAGTCCTTCTCGCAACAGGATCTGAAGTTCAGTTAGCTGTTGAGGCACAAAAGCAACTTGAGAAAGAAAACATCTTTGTTTCAGTCGTAAGTATGCCAAGTTGGGACCGTTTCGAAAAACAATCACAAGAATACAAAAATTCCGTACTTCCAAAAGATATTAAAGCGCGTGTAGCTATTGAAATGGGTTCATCTTTAGGTTGGCATAAATATGTAGGTGACCAAGGGGCTGTTATCGCCATCGATCAGTTTGGTGCATCTGCTCCTGGTGAAAAAATTATGGAAGAGTATGGCTTTACAGTTGAAAATGTAATCGCAACTCTTAAAGCTACACTTTAATTATTTTTACGAGGCTGACTCTAATTAGTTGTAGTCAGCCTCGTATTTTTGTAAGTAACACTAAAAAACCTCAAGATCTGACAAAAATAGTGTTGCATTTCTCCGGTAATAGACAATTATCTCTTTGGACTTGCTTTATAGTTAAACTAGATTAAGCAAATGAGGCTTAGTACTATTAGAAGCTATATGCTTTTGTCGTGGAGGAATAATAAATGAGACACTATTACATCTATTTATTAAAGCCTGAAATCGCTACTAGCTACTTTGGGAAAGAATGGTTAATTTATCAACTTTTTGTTGATGGAGAAACTGTTAAAGGTGAACTAAGAACATTAGTCGAAAAACAAATTAAATATATTAGTGGGACAATTCCCACATTAAAAGTGAAAAAATATCTCGAGAAAACATTGAAATCGCGGACGGATTTTTATGTTTTAAACGACCATTTTTACTTGGACAACAAAGCATTGGATAGTAAGGCTGTACTTAAAGACCATGGTAGTATGCTAACAGTTACTGCTAGTGGCTCTTACCAAGCCGAAACAATCTTTTTTGAAGTACTGCGTCAAATTAACCCTGCGTTTTTTGCGATGGATTTTGAAAATCGAAATTATGGTTGGTTAAATCCAGTAAAACAAGTTAATTATATTTAATACTTTAATTCAATTATTAATTAGGTTATAATAAGATGATGCAAAATGCATGCCGTCTATTTTTTAGGCGCAACTAGAAGGAGGAAAAAGTTTTATGCTTTGGATCAATATTTTAGTCGGCGTATTATCTTTAATTGCCGGTGTTGCGATTGGCTTTTTTATTGCCCGCAAAACAATGATGAATTACCTTAAGAAAAACCCACCAATCAACGAAAAGATGTTACGCGTGATGATGATGCAAATGGGTATGAACCCATCGCAGAAGAAAATAACGCAAATGATGAAAGCAATGAATAACCAAATGAAGTAATAAAGGACAAGCACTCCAAATCGGAGTGTTTTTTCATACGGAAAAGAGGTTTTAATTATATGGTTGATGATGAATTTAAAATACCGAAATTATCTATTTTCCAATGGAATGAAGAAAACTGTTTAACGATTGACGTTCGCTCTCCGCTTGAGTTCAACGAGGCTTCGTTACCTAAAGCTATTAATATGCCAATCTTTGATAACGAAGAGCGAGCAAAGGTGGGAACAGTTTACAAACAGCAAGGTAAAACTGAAGCAGTCAAATTAGGGCTAAAAATCTTTTCGAAAAAAGTTCCTGAATTATTCAATACAATTTTAATGATGAAAGAACAGCATCCAAATGAACGAATCGTCATTTTTTGTGCTAGAGGTGGAATGAGAAGTAGTAGTATCACTTCGACATTAAATATGTTAGGAATTCATTGTTATCAACTTTCAGGCGGCTTTCGCGCTTATCGGAGTTTAATATTGGACAAGTTAGAGAATTTTTCAAAAATGTCGAAAAAAATTTATGTTATTTCCGGGAATACTGGTACAAAAAAAACAGCCGTTTTACAATGTCTAAAAGTTGAAGGTTATCCAGTTATTGATCTTGAAGGGATGGCCGGGCACCGAGGTTCTGCATTTGGCGGCATTGGTTTAAAGGCAAGTTCGCAAAAACAGTTCGAAGCGCTCCTGGTTGAAGAGCTAGAACAATATCAATCTTCTCCATATCTTATTATTGAGTCAGAAAGCAAGCGAATCGGAAATGTGATCGTTCCAGATTTTATTATCGAAGGTAAAAAAGGGGGGATTCATATTGAATTGCTTCTTCCACTGCAGGATCGAATTCAACATTTGATAGAGACATATCAGCCTGAAAAGTTTGAAAAAGAAATCATCGAAGCATTTATGGCGATAAAAAAACGAATGCAAAGACATATTGGGGAGGAAATACAGGGACTCTTGCAACATAAGGAATATGAAAAAGCGTTTGAAATGTTACTTACAACCTATTATGACCCCCAATATAGTTATGCAACGCTTCAATATCATCAAAGGATTAAACAAATTCACTTTACAAAGATACAAGAAGCAGTTGAAGAAATCAAAAATGTCATTAATCAATATGAGTCTAGACTTATTGAGTATCAGAGAATGGTATAAATACCATTCTTTTTTAGATGGCACTACAGAGTATCGTTTTTTAGTTAAAATTACAATACCTAAAAAATATTTCGACTTTAGAAGTTTTTTTGCTTCTAACAATCTCGTTTGTTTGGTAAAATTATGGTTACTTATGTAGTGCAAATTTAAAGGGACTCGAGGAGAAAAGGATGAAAGTTTTTATAGACTTAATGTGGTTCTTTAAAGAAGAGAAAAAAAAGTATTTGACAGGTATTCTATTACTAGCATTCGTGTCAATCTTATCATTACTTCCGCCGTATATCGTTGGGGTCATTGTCGATCATATTGAGGGTAGAACATTATCAATGACTATTTTATATTCATGGGGACTTATTTTGTTAGGTATCGCTATTGCAGT
Organism: Anaerobacillus sp.; assembly: GCF_046314235.1. NCBI lineage: Bacteria > Bacillati > Bacillota > Bacilli > Caryophanales > Bacillaceae > Anaerobacillus > Anaerobacillus sp. Next base: position 18,279 of record NZ_JBKBWN010000005.1, on the reverse strand, counting down.
TTATATTTTTCGCTATTATTGGCGGATTATGATTTTTGGCGCTTCGATTCGCTTGGCGAGAAAGCTCCGTAATCAATTGTATGAGCATTTTACAAAAATGTCGCCTAACTTTTATCATTCAAGACGAACTGGAGATTTAATGGCACATTCAACAAATGATATTCGTGCCGTTGAGCAAACTGCAGGTGTAGGTATTTTAACACTTGTTGACTCGTTATTAATGGGAAGTTTCGTTATAATGACAATGGCATTTACAATTAGTTGGAAATTAACGCTGATTTGTTTAATTCCGATGCCATTTATGGCTTTAGCTACTAGTTATTATGGGTCTTTACTTCATGATCGGTTTGGAAAGGCACAAGCAGCATTTTCTAGCCTAAATGATAAAGTTCAAGAAAGTATGTCAGGTATCAGAGTGATTAAAACATTTGGCTATGAAAAAGAAGATGTTGAATCATTTCGTGAAAAATCAGAAGATGTTGTTCAAAAAAATATATCCGTAGCAAGAGTAGATGCATTGTTTGATCCAACGATTTCGTTAATCGTTTCGTTATCATTTTTCCTCGCGATTTTGTTTGGTGCTAGATATGTTGTAGCTAATGAATTATCAATTGGAGAATTGACTAGTTTTACAATCTATTTAGGACTATTAATTTGGCCGATGCTTGCATTTGGTTGGTTATTCAATATTGTCGAGCGTGGTCGCGCCTCATATAATCGGATATCTTCGTTATTAAGTGTTAAAGCAGATATTGAAAATTTAGAGGAGACAGTTTTAGAGCAACCTGTAGGAGATATAGAATACAAAATAAATCATTTTTCTTATAAAGAGGATGAAACGGTTCTAAAGGATGTTGGCTTTGCGTTGAAAAGAGGAGAAACTCTAGGAGTAGTTGGTAGAACTGGTAGTGGGAAAACAACATTAATGAAGCTATTAATGAGACAGTTTGACTTAATTGATGGCGACATTTATTTTTCAAATCGACCGATTAAAGACTACTCAATTGAGGCGCTTCGAGAGTCAATTGGTTACGTTCCTCAAGACCACTTTTTGTTCTCAGCGACGATTGCTGATAATATTGCTTTTGCAAAACCGCATGCAACGATGACTGAAATTATTGAAGCAGCTAAACTCGCATCAATCCATACCGATATTGTTCAATTACCTGATGGTTATGAAACGATCGTTGGTGAGCGTGGTGTAACGTTATCTGGTGGGCAAAAGCAACGAATCTCAATTGCAAGAGCCTTAATTGCTAGTCCAGAAGTGTTAATTTTAGATGATAGTTTATCAGCTGTTGATGCGAAAACGGAAGAAGCAATTCTTGAGGCGCTTCGCGAAATGAGAAAAGGAAAAACGACAATGATAACTGCCCACCGCTTAAGTGCAATAAAGCATGCAAACCTTATCGTTGTTTTAGAACGTGGAGAAATTATCCAAAAAGGTACACATCAAGAATTAATGGCGGTCGATGGTTGGTATAAAGAGATGTATGAAAAGCAAAAATTAGAAACACTAGTAGAGCAAGGAGGCTCAATCGATGAGTAAGAAAAATAAAGAATCGTTGTTATTTGAGCCAATGAATCAAAAAATCGTTTTTAAACGTCTACTAAGCTATACAAAACCACATCTGAACTGGCTAACAATAGCTTTTGTTTTATTGCTCCTAGGTACAGGTGCGCAAATTATCGGTCCCATTTTAGTAAAAATCTTTATTGATGACTACTTAACACCGAGAATTTTTGATTTTCAACCGTTGCTTTGGTTAGGGGTTGGGTATTTAGGATTGCACTTTGCAAGTGTAGCGATTACGTATGTGCAATTATTTTTGTTTCAAAAAATTGCCCTCCAAATCATTCAACAATTGCGTATTGACGTCTTTGAAAAAGTTCAAAACTTAGGGTTAGCTTTTTTTGATAAGTTTCCGACAGGTGGACTAGTTTCACGGATTACAAATGATACTGAAACAATTAAAGACTTGTATGTTAGTGTCTTATCTAATTACGTCCAAAACACAATGTTTTTAATTGGTGTTTTCGTCGCAATGTTCTATTTAAATGTTCAACTCGCTCTGTTTTGTTTGTTCATCTTACCAATATTACTCATGTTAATGCAAACATATCGGCGCTTCAGTTCAAAGTTTTATGCCGAGATGAGTGAAAAATTAAGTCAGCTTAATGCGAAAATTAACGAATCCATTCAAGGGATGACAATTATCCAGATTTTTCGCCAAGAAAAAAGATTGAGAAAAGAATTTGAAACGATCAATGATGAGCATCAAAAAGCTTGGTTAAAAAGTATTAAACTTGATGGACTATTGTTAAGACCTGCTGTAGACTTTGTTTCTATCATGGCTTTAATCCTTGTTTTAAGCTATTTTGGAATCACTTCTTTTAATAGTCCAGTAGAAATTGGAGTATTGTATGCCTTCATAAATTACTTAGATCGTTTTTTTGAACCAGTCAATCAAATGATGATGCGCTTATCAATTTTTCAACAGGCACTTGTGTCGGCAAGTCGTGTTTTTCGACTGTTAGATCATAATGAAATCGCGCCAACAAAAAAAGGTGAGGGGTATCCAATCATTGAAAAGGGTGAGGTTGAGTTTCGTAATGTCAGTTTTTCTTATGATGGGAATCATGAGGTACTCAAAAATATCTCTTTTACTGCCAAAAAAGGCGAAACTATTGCACTTGTCGGACACACCGGAAGTGGGAAAAGTTCAATCATTAATTTACTAATGCGCTTTTACCCAGGAGTGAAAGGTGATATTTTCATTGATGGTAAGCCTATTGAAACCTATGAAAATGAGGAATTGCGAAAAAAGATGGGCCTTGTCCTTCAGGATCCCTTCCTATTTGTTGGAACTGTCGAGGAAAACATTAAATTTTATAACAATGAATTAACAAAGGAAGATATTGTTGCCGCAGCAGAATTTGTTCATGCCGATCCGTTTATCAGAAATCTCCCTGGGGGGTATGATTCAAAAATCGGTGAGCGTGGTTCTACTCTCTCTAGTGGACAAAGACAATTACTTTCTTTCGCTAGAACGATTGCTTTAAATCCTATGGTACTTGTCTTAGACGAAGCAACAGCCAACGTTGATACAGAAACCGAAGGGGAAATTCAAAAAGCACTAGAGAAGATGCGCTTAGGCCGAACAACAATTGCAATTGCGCATCGGCTTTCGACGATCCAAGATGCCGATCAAATATTAGTCTTGCATCAAGGTGAAATTGTTGAAAGAGGAACACACCAAGAATTAATTCAACAAAGTGGTTTGTATCATAAAATGTATCTACTTCAGCAAGGAGATCACAAAGAGATCGAATCTGTTACTAGTGCTGAGTTAGCTTAAAGTTTCAAAAACAGTCGGTGAGAATCGACTGTTTTTTTATTGACAAAAATACTGTATGGGGGTATGGTATATTTAGAGGTGAATTACATGGAAAAAGATATTTTAAACATTCCTCTTCATCCTGAGAAGAGTCCGGCTGTCAAACGTAGAGAAGAAGAAAAGCAACGATTAGTTAATCGCTTGAAGCGAGTTGAAGGACAGGTAAGAGGGATTCAACGAATGATTGAGGATGATCGCTACTGTGTAGATGTCTTAGTTCAAGTTTCCGCTGTTTCAGCAGCATTGAAAAAGGTCGGCTTTACACTGTTAGAGCATCATACAAGGGGCTGCGTAAGTCAAGCTGTCTCTGAAGGTGATGGTGATGATGCGATTGAAGAACTAATGAAAGTAATACAACAGTTTTCCAAATCATAAAAAAGTTGGGTGATGAAACATGGGTGAGAAGAACATTCATTTAAACATTGGAGGCATGACTTGTGCTGCTTGTTCTTCACGAATTGAACGAGTATTGAACAAACAAGAGAGTGTATCTGCCTCTGTTAATCTAGCAATGGAAAAAGCTGCGATTAGTTTTGATCCAGCTCAAACTTCATTACAGGAAATTGAAGCGAAAATTGAAAAGTTAGGCTTTGAAGTGAAAAAGTCGAAGCTTGAATTAGATATTAAAGGCATGACGTGTGCTGCTTGTTCAGCTAGGATTGAAAAGGTCGTGAATAAACTTGAAGGTGTTAATCTTGCTACTGTAAACCTCCCCCTTGAGCGCGGTTCTGTGGAATACATGGAGGGGGTAATTAGCGAAGAAGAGATTATCAAACGGATTGAAAAAATTGGTTTTCAAGCTTCTGTTCGTAAAGAAGAAAAGCAAGAGTTGTCAAAAGACCAGGAAGTAGCTCGTCAGAAAAGAATGTTTATCATTGCGTTAATTTTCTCTTTACCATTATTTGTTACAATGATTGATCATTTTTATCCAGAACGAATGATCTTACCTCATTGGTTTATGAATGGGTACTTACAATGGGCGTTAGCCACTCCAGTTCAATTTTACGCGGGGCTTCAGTTTTACAAGGGAGCTTATAAGTCACTTCGTGGTGGAAGTGCAAACATGGATGTATTAGTTGCAATGGGTACATCAGCTGCCTATTTTTACTCCGTGTGGCTTGTTTTACAAGGAGACGTTTATCTCTTTTTTGAAACTAGTGCGGTTATTATTACCTTAATTTTGTTAGGGAAATTGCTAGAAGCAAGAGCAAAAGGTCGTACCTCAGAAGCGATAAAAAAACTTATGGGCTTGCAAGCGAAAAAGGCAATTGTTATCCGTGATGGAGACGAAATTGAAATTGCTATTGAAGATGTTCGGATGAATGACATCGTTGTCGTAAAGCCAGGAGAAAAAATACCAGTCGATGGTATTGTTGTTGAGGGGTATACAAGTATTGATGAGTCAATGTTGACGGGTGAAAGTATACCTGTTGATAAGAGTATTGATGATGAAGTCATTGGTGCAACGATTAATAAACACGGCTCATTTAAATTTAGGGCAACAAAAGTTGGCAAAGATACAACTTTGGCACAAATTATTAAAGTAGTAGAAGATGCACAAGGGTCGAAAGCGCCGATTCAACGTTTAGCTGACATTATCTCAGGATACTTTGTACCTGTGGCAGTACTAATTGCGGTCATTTCTTTTGTTACTTGGTATTTTATTCTTGGTGCAAGTTTCCAAGAAGCACTTATTAACTTTACCGCTGTTCTAGTTATTGCTTGCCCGTGTGCTTTAGGGTTAGCGACACCAACTTCAATTATGGTTGGTACGGGGCGTGGTGCTGAAAACGGGATTTTATATAAGGGTGGCGAACACCTAGAGCGAGCGCATAAGACAGACACTGTCGTATTAGATAAAACAGGAACAATTACAAAAGGTGAACCAGAATTAACCGATGTTATTCCAGTCGCTGGTTTGGAAGAAACTGAATTCTTAAAGTTGGCAGCTTCGATTGAGAAAGGCTCCGAGCATCCTCTCGGTCAGGCCATTGTTAAAGCAGCAAAAGACAAAAATATCACCCTCTCTAGTGTCGAACAATTTGAAGCAATACCTGGTCACGGTTTAAAGGCCGTTTACCAAGGTCAGGACGTATTGATTGGAACGAGAAAACTAATGCGCGAAAATCAGATTGATTTTCAAATGTTAGAAGCTGAAATGACTGAGTTAGAGTCTGATGGGAAAACGGCGATGCTTATTAGTGTAAGTGGAAAACTAAGTGGCGTGATTGCTGTTGCTGACAAAGTAAAAGAAAGCTCCAAAGAGGCCGTCGAGCAATTAAAGCGGATGGGTTATACTGTGATTATGTTGACTGGTGATAACGAGCGTACAGCGAATGCCATTGCCAAACAAGTGAACATTGATTATGTTTTCTCAGAAGTATTACCAGATCAAAAAGCGCAGAAGATAAAAGAATTAAAAGAACAAGGGAAAAAAGTAATCATGGTTGGTGATGGAATTAACGATGCCCCAGCTTTAGCACTTGCTGATATTGGCATGGCAATTGGAACCGGTACAGACGTTGCGATGGAGGCAGCTGACATTACGTTAATGCGTGGTGATTTGCGCTCAATTCCTGAGGCGATTAAGTTAAGCCGAGCGACAATGCGAAATATTAAGCAAAACTTGTTCTGGGCATTTATCTATAACTCAATAGGTTTACCGATTGCCGCAATGGGCTTACTTGCGCCTTGGATTGCAGGGGCTGCTATGGCATTTAGTTCCGTTTCTGTTGTTAGTAACTCTTTACGTTTAAAACGCGTAAAAATTAAATAATAAATCATGTTAGGGAGTTGTTGTAAATGGTAGAAGTAACGATTTCAGTTGAAGGTATGAGTTGTGGTCATTGTAAGGCTGCAGTAGAAGGAGCTTTAAGGAAACTTGATGGTGTTACAAGTGCTGAAGTAAATTTGGCTGCAAAAAATGTAACAGTGCAATTTGATCAAGGTAAAGTAACTGAAGAGACACTTAAAAACGAGATCGAAGAAGCAGGTTATGACGTAGTCTAACGTTGCTAAATAAATGAGACGGAGGCCAGTTGCCTCCGTTTTTTTCATCCAATCGGGAAACGATCATGCTTGTTCTTGCTTACTTCCTAATTCAAACACTATTATCTCCTTTCACATAATTACCACTATTTTTTTAATAATATAATATAGAATGTGTTATAATTATCAATATATTGTTTTATGAAGAGGAGGTCCAGCGCTAGTATGACGACTTATTTAGCTACTGGAGTTGCCATTTTTATGGCTTTTATGGCATTCTTTATTCGAATGAAGGCCGCAAAAAAACCAGCGACTATTAAAAAGATTGTGTTACCGCCGATGTTTATGTCAACTGGCTTTTTAATGTTCTTATATGAACCAGCACAGATAAGTTTTCTTCAAGTAATCGAAGCGCTAGCCGTGGGATTATTTTTCTCCTTATTTTTAGTTAGAACCTCAAAATTCGAAATTAAAGAAGAGAAGATATACTTAAAGAAAACTAAAGCGTTTTTATTTATATTAATTGGCTTACTATTAGTACGTCTTGTTTTAAAACACATTTTAGGTTTTTATATTGATCCAATCCACTTAAGTAGTATGTTCTTTATTCTTGCATACGGAATGATTATACCGTGGCGTATTTCTATGTATATTGGTTATAAAAAGCTGGAAAAAGAGCTTAAGACCACAAATCAGTCTAGCCAAATCCCTACAGAACCTGAACCAATTATTACAAATTAAAAAAAGAGGCTGTCCAAAAAGTGTCTAATACCACGCGGCTCCTACTAAATATAGACGTACAGATTTATCATATGTCTATATTAGGTGCCTAGCGGCGTCTGATACTTTTGACAGCCTCTTTCTTTATAAAAACTGTTGATATACAGATTTATCGATATTTTTTTCTGCTAGTTTTTTTATTAAAAATTTATGATCTCGTTTTGGTGTAGCCAAGCAATAACCTTTAATAATATGGTCCCTAGATATCAAATCAACCTTATCTTCTATAGCGAGTTCGCCGATCTTTCCTTTGATCTTGTCGCGAGCTACATCTCTGAACAGAGTAGGCACCGGTTCAACCAATTCTTCTAAAAAAGCCTTTCCTTCCTCATCCCAAAGATCTTTCGTTTGTTCGATATAGTGATCTTGCCAATCTAAAATTGACATACCATCTTCTTTTGGCATCTTCTTTAAAAACTTTCGAAACATGAAATAGCCACCGATAGACATAAGGACAAAAATAAATACTGACCAAATAACCATAAACCACATGAAATATTCATTTGGCATTTCAACGTCACCCTCTAAATAGTTTACAATATAAAAAATATTGTAGCATAAAAAACTGATGAATGTTAACTTTGAGAACTATTAAGCTTATTCATAGTTAATTAGACCTAAAAAATGTGAAAAAGAAAGCGTTTCCATTTAGCTTTTAGTATGCATATGGTATATATAAAGATAGAGAAAGAGGAGGAGACACAATGGAGAGAAACTATAAACATTTTGAAACAAAAGTCATTCACGCAGGTTACGATTCGAAAGAACATTTAAACAGTTTATCAACACCGATTTATCAAACATCAACATTTACGTTTGAAACGGCAGAACAAGGGGAACGTTTTTTTGCGGGTGAAGAAAAAGGGTACATTTATTCTAGATTGGGAAATCCTACGGTCTCAGTATTACAAGAGAAGGTAGCTGAAATTGAAGAAGGTGAAGCGTGCTTAGCTTTTGGGTCAGGAATGGCAGCTATTTCCGCAGTACTTCTTTCGTTAACAAAGGCCAATGATCACGTTTTAGTTTCTCAAGGTGTTTATGGTTGTACTTACGGTTTGTTAACGTTGATGGAAGAGAAATATAACGTTACTCATGATTTTTCTTTCATGGAAAATGAAGAAGAAATTAGAAATTTAATTAAACCAGAAACTACCTGTATTTACATCGAAACTCCAATTAATCCGACAATGAAATTGATAGATTTAGAAATGGTAGTAAAAATAGCGAAGGAATATAATATCCCTGTTGTCGTTGATAATACTTTTTGTTCACCATACTTACAAAAGCCAATTCAGCTGGGGTGTGATGTAGTTGTTCATAGTGCGACGAAATATATATGCGGACATGGTGATGTGGTAGCGGGGTTAGCAATCGCAAGTCAAGAATTAATAAGTAAAATTGCGATGACTACACAAAAGGATATAGGTGGCATTCTCGCCCCTTTTGATGCATGGCTGTTGCTTCGAGGCTTGAAAACATTACCAATTCGGATGGATAGACACTGTGATAACACTATAAAACTTGTTGAATGGTTAAAAACGGAACCAAAGATCAAGTCAGTTTATTATCCTGGTGATCCTAACCACCCAGACCATGAGATTATGAAAAAACAAATGAAACATGGTGGAGGACTTTTCTCATTTGAAATAGAAGGTTCGAAAAAGCAAATCCAAACGTTTATGAACGGCTTAAAGATGATCAAAATTGCCGTTAGCCTAGGCGATGCAGAAACATTAATTCAACATCCGGCTACAATGACACACTCAGTTATTCCTGAGAAAGTTAGATTATCAATGGGTATTACCGATCAATTGATCCGTTTATCGGTTGGACTTGAAGCTTGGGAAGATATTCGTGATGATATAAAACAAAGTCTTGAACGAATGTAATAAAAAAATAGATGATTATGCGATGCTGTCTATATTCGGCATCGTTTTTCTTTACAAAACTTCTGAAAACTCCATTAAAGATACCTTTATTTAATTTATATATTAAAAAACAGCCATATTACTTGCTTAATTACTACCTACTTGAGGTAGAATAAAGATTAACATCTATATGCTTAATGAATGAATTTCATCATAAAAATTAATTAAAACATTAAGCTACATCTATCTACTTGAGAATGCTTTAACTCAGCTAGATAGATGTCTTAGTGGTTCTTAGCGGCACTGTAAGTATTATGAAATTCAAAAAGCTTTGCTTGTGTATTACAGATAAGAAGGGAAGTTGAAACAACTATGGTCAAACAACAAATTGGAGTTGTCGGGGTTGGAGTAATGGGGAAAAGTCTTGCCCTAAATTTTGAAAGTAAAGGGTTTTCCGTTGCTATTTTTGATATTGCAAAAAAAACGATCGACGAGGTCCTACAACGACATAAGGATAAGAATATGATCGGTACTGTAGACGTCGGGGAATTTGTTAATTCCTTAGAAACTCCTAGAAAAATAATGTTAATGGTAAATGCAGGTGAGATTACCGATAAAGCTATTAATTCACTACTACCTCATTTAGAAGAAGGTGATATTCTAATTGATGGTGGAAATACATACTTCGTTGATACGATCCGTCGAAATCGATATTTAGCCGATAAAGGTATTAACTTTATTGGGGCTGGAGTGTCAGGTGGGGAAGAAGGAGCATTAAAAGGACCTGCGATTATGCCTGGAGGACAGCGTGAAGCCTATGAAAAAGTCCAATATATGCTTGAAAAGATTTCTGCGAAAGTTGATGGGGAACCTTGTTGTACGTATATTGGTCCAGACGGAGCAGGTCATTACGTAAAAATGGTCCACAACGGAATTGAATACGGAGATATGCAACTAATTTGCGAAGCATACTTTCTGTTAAAAAATACGCTTGATTTAAGCTCAGAAGAATTTCATCAAACCTTTTTAGAATGGAATAAAGGTGAGTTAGACAGTTACTTAATTGAAATCACTGCAGACATATTTACAAAAATCGATCCAGATACTGGTAAGCCTTTAGTCGATGTTATTTTAGATACGGCAGGTCAAAAAGGAACAGGGAAGTGGACAAGTGTTAGCGCTCTAGACCTCGGTGTCCCATTACCGATCATTACTGAATCTGTCTTTGCCCGCTTTCTTTCAGCAATAAAGGAAGAACGTGTTCATGCAAGCACCGTTTTAAGAGGGCCGAAAAAGCCTGAGTTGTTAACAGAGAAGCAGGATTTGATTGAAGCTGTCCGAAAAGCATTATATATGAGTAAAATTTGTTCGTATGCTCAAGGGCTTGCGCAATTAAAAGCAGCGTCTGAAGAATACCAATGGAATTTAGACATCGGAAGCATTGCTATGATTTGGAGAGGCGGTTGTATCATTCGTGCAGGGTTCTTACAGAACATTAAAGAAGCTTTTGATAAAGACCCTAAGCTTACCAACCTCTTATTAGATTCGTATTTCCAAGAAATTGTGGTCTCTTATCAGGACGCATTACGTGATGTTATTTCAATTGCCGTTCAGCATGGGATCCCAGTTCCATCATTTTCAGCTGCGCTTTCTTATTATGATAGCTACCGCACTGCTACGTTGCCAGCTAATTTACTTCAAGCCCAACGTGACTATTTTGGAGCGCATACCTATCAACGCATTGATAAAGAAGGTACATTCCACACCAATTGGCTAGAAAAATAGTGAGGAATGTGTAGAACGTAAAAGTTCACCCTTATGTTACCGCGTCTCAAGTATTCATTACACGATAACTTTGCTGACGATTACGAAGCGGTAGGTATTCAAGTAGGAACTTAGTTAGGATTTTAGTAAACGTATAAAAAGGGCTGACGTAAAGACTTTAATGTCTTTACAGTCAGCCCTTTATTATTTTCGTGAAATATCTACTAATGTACTACATTAACCCTTCAAACAAAAGTACACGTGCAGGCGCGGCGTCTGTCCCTATCAATTTTAAAGGGGCAGCTACCATAAAGTAAGTACCTTCTTCAACGTCCTTTAATTGTAATCCTTCAATTATGATAATGCCATTACCAAATAACGTTTTATGTGTTGGGTGCCCTTCTTGGCTCCGCTCAACACCAAGCGCATCGACACCAACACCGCGAATTTTTTTCTCGGTTAATAACTTTGCACCACACTCAGCTAAATAGACAAATTCAAAATTGAACACATCATCGCTTGAATTTCTTGTTTTAAACAAGATAAAATCATTTTCGGTAATATCGAAGTCTTGGAGATGATCGGCAGTAATTCCACCTTCTACATTCGTGAGATCGAATACTTTGCAAGTGCCGACTAACTTTTCCAAATTAAGTGTTTCAAACGTCTCGCCATCATTAATCATATGTAACGGTGCATCAATATGAGTTCCTGTATGAACGTCGATAGACAGTCGTGATTCGGTTACGTAACCGTTTGTAACTTTTTCAAATTTTGGTTGCTTTTCTGGTTTATTCTTGTAAACAGGCATCCCTTCAAAGATAGGCGCGGTAATATCATACATTTTCACTTTCATTTCCCCTTTCAAGCATTTAGATTGTGTAATCACTTTCGTCGGTGATTGGCCACCAATGGAAACCATCATCTGCAAGTAGCTTGTCTGCGATTTTCGGACCCATTGAGCCAGATTCGTAATTTGGGAAATCGGTAGGTGTTGAATTTTCCCAAACTTTAGAAATAATATCGACGAAACTCCAAGAGAGGGCAACTTCATCCCAATGCGTAAAGTTTGTAGCGTCTCCAATAATGCAATCATTTAAGAGTTTCTCATAAGCTTCAGGCGTATTCACTACGTCTTGACAGCTACTACAGAAGTCTAGTTTAACTGGGTTTGTTTCACCTGATAGCCCAATTTTCTTGCCGTTTAAGACAATTGAAATCCCTTCATCCGGTTGAATGTGAATAATAAGCAAATTCGGATGCATTTCCTCTTTTGATTTATAGTATAAATTCATTGGTAAATTTTTAAATTGAATCACGATCTTTGTAGACTTTTCAGTCATACGTTTCCCTGTGCGAATATAAAAAGGAACGCCCGCCCAACGGAAATTATCAATTACCAGTTTTCCAGCGACAAATGTTTCTGTTTTTGATTTAGGATCAACATTTCCTTCTTCACGGTAGCCGTTTACGGTGTTCTCATTGACGATGCCACGTCCATATTGGCCACGTACAAAATAACTGTCGACCTCATTTGGAGTCATTGGTCTTAGTGCTCTTAGGGCTTTGATTTTCTCTGTGCGGATCTCTTCAGTTGTTAAACGATTCGGAGGTTCCATTGCAAGAAGAGCGACCATTTGTAACATGTGGTTTTGAACCATGTCGCGTAATGCGCCAGCATGATCATAGTAGCCGCCACGATCTTCAACGCCAAGCGATTCACTTGAAGTAATTTGAATATTAGATATGTACCGGTTATTCCATAATGGTTCGAATATGGCATTCGCAAAACGAATTACCTCAATATTTTGGACCATTTCTTTACCGAGGTAATGATCAATTCGGTAGATTTCATCTTCAGTAAACGCTTCGCGAAGATCATCATTTAGTTTTTGAGCCGACTCGTAATTATGTCCAAAAGGTTTTTCGATAATGAGACGGTTCCAGCCAGTTGTGTTTGTAACCCCATTAGCCTTTAGATAAGAGGCGATTGTCCCAAAAAACTGAGGGGCCATTGCCATGTAGAAAATGCGATTTTCAGGAATACTAAACTCCTCGTCTAAGTTGGTAATTAGATCATTTAAATTGGTATAGGACTCAGTATTTGTTACATCAAAAGATAGATAATGGAAGTGGTTAAGAAACTCATTTATGTCTTGGTCAACATCGATTTTAGATTCTTGAATGGAAGTTGCTACATTCCTTCTAAAAGTATCGTTTGACCATTCACGGCGCGCAGCCCCAACAACAGCAAAGTTACTAGATAATTTCCCTTTTTTGTATAAATTATAGATCGAAGGAAAAAGCTTTCTCTTTGCTAAATCGCCTGTAGCTCCAAAGATAACAATTACACATTTGTTTGCACTATCTGTCTTCACAATTAAATCCTCAATTCTATTGTTAATTTGCTATTAGATTATCCAAATATCTACTTGGGTATTTCACTAAATAACTTTAAACCTGAAAAAACTAACCGACCAAGTCAAAAAGAATGGCGATTTTATATAAGGAATCCAACTAAATAAAACTAAAATAATTGCGATGTAAACCTGTTTAGAAACCTCTTGATATAGTAAGCTACAAAAGCTTCAAAAGTCAATTAAGAAGGCTCAAGTTTAAATCGTCACCTTTTTTTGTAGGTGAAATTTAAGTAGGGTATTTTTGAGTGAAGAACTATATTTTAGGGAGATAGAAAAAGGGAAATTTTTACGCTTCTCCAAAAGGCATAGAAACGTACTCTATGCCTATTTGCAAAAGCGAATTGTTTTTGCGGATTAATGTTACCTTGTTTTTCTCGGTTTTCCTTTTGGCGCTGTGTCTTCTAAATTTACTCCTGTTAATTGAGCAATTACTTTTGGAACTTCTGTATTATCAAAAACACCGTTAAATACTTCAGCCCCAACACCGTAAGCGAAAATTGGTACCATGTTTCCGGAATGACCACCTGTACCACTCAATGAACGAATTTTAGAATTCATCGCACCACCTTGATAGTGGTCTGCGATAATTGTTCCAATTTCCCAGCCTATTCTAAAAGTTGGGACTCTTCTTCCTTGGTTATCTAAAATACGTTGATTAAATTGCTCAACTTGCGAATCGGTTAGTTGAATGTCAGCATACTTGCTAAATATACCTTTTATACTCTCTGTAGTGAATCGATTAGCACCATTATCAAATACTAACTCATTAACCATATATTCAGGTGTAACAGGTATCCCTTTTAGTTTATTAATATTCATTGGTTCAGCGGCTGCAATACCCATTGTTTCATGATCAGAAAGTGCAACAACTAGCGTATTACCATCTTTTTTAGCCCAATTAACGGCATATTCTACAGCATTATCAAATTCAATCGTTTCTTGCCAGATACTAGCAAAGTCAGCAGCATGCGCCGCGTGATCAATTCTAGCCCCTTCAATCATCGCAAAAAATCCTTTATTACCTTTAGTTCCTCTATTTAAAAATTCTAGTGTCTTTTCTGTCATTTCTGTAAGTGTTGGTTCTTTACTATTTAATTCGTCTCTGTCGATCTTATAGTTCATAAACGAGTCATTGAACAAGCCTAATAACTTTTCTCCTGTTGCAGCATTTAATTCATTTCTATCGGTTACATACGTATAACCTTTATCTTGGAACTTTTCAATTAAATTGACGCCGTTTTGCCTTTCGGGAGTAAAGAATTCTTTCCCGCCTCCTAGGATTACATCAATATCTTTTGCAAATAATTGACGAGCAATTTCGTCTTGACCAGCCCGAGTTCGAACGCTAGCGTAAAAGGCAGCAGGAGTGGCGTCTGTAGCAGTATTCGTTGAGACAAAGCCTACTTTTTTTCCAGCAAGCAAAGATGCATCCAAAATACTATCTAGTTCAGTTCCGTCAGGAGTAATTCCTAGCATTGTATTATTTGTTTTTTTTGCGGTTGCTAGTGCTGTTCCTGCAGCCGCTGAGTCGGTGACGAAATTGTCAGCTGAATACGTTTGGGATAGCGCTACATGCGGTAAACTTTGCATAAACAACCGTCCCTCTTTGCCATGCTCAAATAATCGAGCGACTTCCATTTGTCCCATTCCCAGACCGTCCCCAATTAGAACAATGACGTTTTTCGGTTTCTTACCTGGAGGGACTATTCTTTTCTCTAATAATCTTACCGTTTCATTTGCTTGTCCGTGGAATTGAACACCTTGTTGATTAGTCATTCTACGTGAAGGGCGATTATGATCTATGTTTTCGCTATCACGCAAAGGAACATAAAGATCTCCTTGCTGAATAGGTTCGTTCTCAAACCCTTCGTGTTTTTGCCCACCTGGTATTAAATGAATTTGTTGTGGTGGTATCTTTTGATTCTCTTGAGTAAGGTTTGCTTCAGCATTACCTGTAACTTGTTGAATTGGTCTAGCAACATGTGGAGTAGTTCCTTGTGCATTAAGGCCACATCCACTAATAAAAAATAACGATAAAAAAAACACATAAAATACTTTATAAATTTTCATAAGAACCTCTGCTTTCTGTTTGAAATTTGTTGATAAAAATATTGTTGCCCTAATAGACAAATTGCGCCTAAGTAGATATTGGAAAACATGAATTCGTCTATTAAATTCGCAACATTTTTTCTGCATAAATGCTTATGAAAACTAAGTGGAGATAAGGGGTGGGGAGGACGAAGGGAGATCCTTCTTTATTGGTTTCTATTTAATGTGTGCTACTACATAAATTATTTTAATATAGTTAAACCAATGCGTAGGAATTTAGAAGAAATAAAAAAGGTGTTGACGAGAGAAAAGTATTTATGTTAAATTATATATCCACCCGCTACTGAAAGGTGCTGATCAACAGAAAGAAAAACCAAGTAAAGATATTCTAAGATAACTTTATTGTTCAGCTTGCGATAGTAGATGTCTTTCGAAAGAAGTTAGGGTAGCTAGAGAACATTAAACATATAAGGGGCCTTAGCTCAGCTGGGAGAGCGCCTGCCTTGCACGCAGGAGGTCAGCGGTTCGATCCCGCTAGGCTCCACCATAATAATTTTAAGTAATATTATTCTTCATTTGGCGGCGTGGCTCAGCTGGCTAGAGCGTACGGTTCATACCCGTGAGGTCGGGGGTTCGAATCCCTCCGCCGCTACCAATTTAATTTCCTATATGATACGGAGGAATACCCAAGTCTGGCTGAAGGGATCGGTCTTGAAAACCGACAGGCGGGTTAAACCGCGCGGGGGTTCGAATCCCTCTTCCTCCTCCATATAATATAACTGGACCCGTGGTGTAGCGGTTAACATGCCTGCCTGTCACGCAGGAGATCGCCGGTTCGATCCCGGTCGGGTCCGCCATTCCTATATAAATGTAAATAATTTTATATTCCGGAGGGGTAGCGAAGTGGCTAAACGCGGCGGACTGTAAATCCGCTCCTTAGGGTTCGGCGGTTCGAATCCGTCCCCCTCCACCATGTTTATTTTTTTGTTTTTATGGGCATAGTTTATTGGTAGACAATTGTTCTTAAAATATGGCGGTCGTGGCGAAGTGGTTAACGCACCGGATTGTGGCTCCGGCATTCGTGGGTTCGATTCCCATCGTTCGCCCCATAATATTTTTTAGACATTGGGCTATAGCCAAGCGGTAAGGCAACGGACTTTGACTCCGTCATTCTCTGGTTCGAATCCAGATAGCCCAGCCATTTTCTTGAAGTAACTTTGCGCCCTTAGCTCAGCGACGAGCAACACATCGTTGGTTAGGCTACGAGTTGTTTCGACGCATACGCATTGAAGCATGACGAGAAGAGGAAGAAACAGGATGCTACAAAGCGATACATCGTCCGAAAGCATCGTGATTAAACTTCTTTGATATACTACATGCGCCCTTAGCTCAGCGACGAGCAACACATCGCTGGTTAGGCTACGAGTTGTTTCGACGCATACGCATCGAAGCATGACGAGAAGAGGAAGAAACAGGATGCTACAAAGCGATACATCGTCCGAAAGCATCGTGATTAAACTCTTTGATATTACTAGCGCCCTTAGCTCAGCTGGATAGAGTATTTGACTACGAATCAAAAGGTCGGGAGTTCGAATCTCTCAGGGCGCACCAATTTTTTTTAATCCTTTAATTTAAGGTTTATGTTTTTAAACAATGCGGGTGTAGTTTAGTGGTAAAACCTCAGCCTTCCAAGCTGATGTTGTGAGTTCGATTCTCATCACCCGCTCCAAATCAATTATTAATTTTTTTGCAATTATCGCGGGATGGAGCAACGAGCAATGCATCATGAGTATGCTCCGAGTTGTTTCGACGCATTATCAACAGAGGAATGCTAGTAGAGGAAGAAACAGTCTTTTCGTTACTAGGATCAGGAATAAAATTATCTTTATTTTATATTATCGCGGGGTGGAGCAACGAGCAATGCATCACGAGTATGCTCCGAGTTGTTTCGACGCATTATCAACAGAGGAATGCTAGTAGAGGAAGAAACAGTCTTTTCGTTACTAGGGTCAGGAATAAAATTATCTTTATTTTATATTATCGCGGGGTGGAGCAACGAGCAATGCATCACGAGTATGCTCCGAGTTGTTTCGACGCATTATCAACAGAGGATTGCTAGTAGAGGAAGAAACAGTCTTTTCGTTAACTAGGATCAGGAATAAAATTACCTTATTTTATATTATCGCGGGGTGGAGCAGTCTGGCAGCTCGTCGGGCTCATAACCCGAAGGTCGCAGGTTCAAATCCTGCCCCCGCAACCAATCTAACTGTTATGGCTCGGTAGCTCAGTCGGTAGAGCAGAGGACTGAAAATCCTCGTGTCGGCGGTTCGATTCCGTCCCGAGCCACCATCTTTTGCCGGCCTAGCTCAATTGGTAGAGCAACTGACTTGTAATCAGTAGGTTGGGGGTTCAAGTCCTCTGGCCGGCACTCTTAACTCTTTTATAATAAGAGCCATTAGCTCAGTTGGTAGAGCATCTGACTTTTAATCAGAGGGTCGAAGGTTCGAATCCTTCATGGCTCACCAAAGTTATTTGGAATGTAAAATAACTTTCCGTATGCGGGTGTGGCGGAATTGGCAGACGCGCTAGACTTAGGATCTAGTGTCATTGACGTGGGGGTTCGAGTCCCTTCACCCGCATTTTATTCACGATCTTAGTTCATAACGTAAAGATTTATATAAAAAGATCTATAAAAAAGATGTTGCACAAGATAAATTATTGTGATATAATTAAATTCTTGTCGCTAAAACGACAGTTAATTGTTCCTACAGTTACTCGTAGCAATATTGCACGATTTGACTATAAGGTAGTTAAAAAAATTGTTCTTTGAAAACTGAACACACAGCCAAGCGAATTAAAGAGATAGCAATATCTCGTCAATGTAACAAAAATTTTTGAGCTATATCAAACACTTTTATGGAGAGTTTGATCCTGGCTCAGGACGAACGCTGGCGGCGTGCCTAATACATGCAAGTCGAGCGGAGTTGAAAAAAAGTTTACTTTTTTTCTTCT